>CAZFPM010000004.1:31861-62809 GCA_964520965.1 uncultured Myxococcales bacterium | reverse complement strand
CGCGGCTGCGGCTGCGGCCAAGGAGCTCGAGCGCCCGTCACGCACGCTGCCCGCGCTCTTCACCACGCAATACGCCCAGGCTCAGCTCTGGATGTCGTGGGGCGTCGAACCCGACGCGCTCATCGGACACAGCATGGGCGAATACACCGCGGCCTGCCTGTCGGGGGTCTTCACCCTCGCCGACGCCCTCGCGACCGTGGCACTCCGCGGCCGCCTGTTCGAGCGGGTGCGTCCCGGCGGCATGCTGAGCGTCGCCCTCGACGTCGAAGAGCTCGAGCCCCTGCTCGGGAAATCCCTGGACATCGCCGCGGTGAACGCGCCCGGGATGGCGCTGGCCTCCGGTCCCAAGCGGGCGATCACCGCCCTGGAGAAGAAGCTGGCGGCGCGCGACATCGACGTGACGCGCGTTCGCATCGACATCGCCGCCCACTCGTCGATGCTCGACGGCATCCTCGACGAGTTCCGCGCCCACCTCGGTGACGTGCGATTCGGCGAAGCCGAGATCCCATTCGTGTCGAACCTCTCGGGCGATTGGGCCGACCCCGACGAGGTCGTCACCGGGGACTATTGGGTGCGACACCTCCGCGAGACCGTGCTCTTTGCCGACGGCGTCCGCACCCTGCTCGAAGACTCGACGCGGGTACTCGTCGAGGTGGGGCCGGGCCGCACACTGGCGACCCTCGCCAAGATGAGCGACGCCCGCAGGGACCGTCACGTCGTCGCTCAATCCCTGCGCCACCCGCAGGAGCGGGTCTCCGATCTCGACTACATGCTGCGCGTACTCGGGAGCCTGTGGACTGCGGGCGTCGAGATCGACTGGGGGCTGCTGCACGACGACGCCCGGAGACGGCGCCTCCCCCTGCCGACGTATCCTTGGGAGCACCAGCATCTGTGGATCGAGCCGGGCGAGCACGCCTATCGGGGCGAAGGATCGGTCGTCCACGGACCCGCGCGGCGCAGCGACCCGACCGACTGGTTCTATCTCGGGAGCTGGACGACGCGCCTGAGTGGTCCGCTGCGAGAAGATGAGCGGCCGGTCCTCATCCTCTCCGACGGGAGCGCGCTCGCCGGAGCGATCGCCAACGCCGTCGAAGACACCGATCGCCTGCCGGTCACGGTGCTCCGCGGGTCGCGCTATGCCCGCCGTGACGATCGGACCTACGAGGTCCACGAGGCCGCGGGCGAGGACTTCGCCAAGCTCTTCAAGGACCTCGACCGCAACCAGCGCACCCCCGGGGCAATCGTCCACCTCTGGTCACAACGTCGATCGGACGACGCCCTGGCGGAGCATGGCCCCGGACGACAGTCGGCGTTCGACTCGCTCTTCGCCCTCGCCCGCGCGCTCGGCGAGGCGCCCTCGATCGACGACCTCAAGCTCCTGGTCGTCGTCGCCGGGACCGGAGTGGCGGGCGATGACGCCGACAATCCGCTGGCCGCGCTCGCCGTCGGCCCCGTAACCGTCATCCCGGCCGAGCTGAACAACGTCTCCGCGTCGCTGGTCGACATCGCTACGGTCCCGGCCGGATCGGCCGCCGAGCGTGCGCTCGCCCACCGGATCTTCGTGGAAACCGACGTGATCGACGGCGAGCCGCTGGTGGCGGTGCGCGGCTCCGCGCGACTCGTGCACACATGGGTGGCGGCCCCCGTTCCGGCGGTCGACCCCAGCCGTGTCCGCATCGTAGAGGGAGGTGCATACGTCATCACCGGCGGCCTCGGCGGCCTGGGCCTGACCGCGGCTGAACGACTCACCGCGCTCGGCGCCCGTGTCGCGCTGATCTCACGGTCGGGCCTGCCCCCGCGAGACGAGTGGAAGGAGTACGTGCGCACCCACGACGCGCGCGACCCGGTGCGCGTTCGGATCGAGCGCGTCGGGGCGCTCGAGGCTTCGGGCTCGCGTGTGCTCGTCTTGCAGGCCGATGTCGCCGATCTCGACGCGCTGATCGCCGCGGTCGACGAAGCCCGTTTGGAGCTCGGCCCGATCCGGGGGGTCCTCCATACCGCGGGCGTGCTCGACGACGACCTCTTCCTCCTCAAGACGCTCGACCGAGCTCACGCCGTGCTGCAGCCCAAGGTCCTCGGCACGCTGAACGTCGACCGGGCGACGGCAAGGGACCCGCTGGACTTTTTCCTGCTCTATTCGTCGGTCAGTGCCATCCTCGGCATGCCCGGCCAGATCGACTACGCGGCGGCCAACGCCTTCCTCAACGCGTTCGCCCGACACCGGGTCGCACGCGACGGAGTGCCGACCGTCGCCATCGGCTGGCCGGCGTGGCAGGACGTCGGAATGGCGGCGACCCTCGCCCAGACCAGCCGCACCTTCGAGCGGGGCGGGGGACGGGCCGTCGGGCACCCCTTGCTGGGCCGCTGCGTCGTCGAGTCTCCGCACCGCGCTTCATACGTGACGCGGATCTCCATCGACACCCACTGGATCGCTTCGGAGCACCGCATCCACGGCGGCGCGGCTCTGTTGCCCGGTGCCGCCTATCTGGAGCTGGCTCGGGCGGCGATCAGTGACGGTTCGGAGCCCGGGCCCGTCGAGGTACGGGACATCTTCTTCGCGTCGCCGTTCGCAGTCCCCGACGCCGGTGCCCGGTCGCTTCGCGTCGACCTGCGGCGGCAGGACGACTTCTCGGAGTTCGTGGTCACGTCCGGGGGCCCGGATCTCGACGCAGAGGAGCACGTGCGGGGCACCGTGCAGCTCACGACGGCCGTCGACCATCCTGAGGTCGATGTCGCGGCGGTTCGCAAGCGCTGCAAGCGCTCGCGCGAGACCTTCCCGAAGGGTCCGAAGCCCGACCCGAATATGGACTTCGGACCGCGGTGGGGGAATCTGCGCAGCGTGGCGTACGGCGACGGCGAGGCACTCGCCACGCTGGAGCTGCCCGCCGAGTTCGTCGACGACCTGGAGCTCATGCGCCTGCATCCCGCGGTCCTCGACCTGTCCACGGCCGGGGCTCAACGCCTGGTGCCCGGATTCGACGCGGACCGCGATTTCTTCGTGCCGATCGGCTACTCGCACCTCTACTTCTGCGGCGAACTGCCCGCGAAGGTGCTGAGTCACGTGCGCTACCGCAGCACCGGAGATCCGGACCTCGCGGTCTTCGACGCCACGATCTGTGACCGGCGCGGCCGCGTCATCGCCGAGGTCGGCGAGTTCACCATGCGACGCATCGCGACGCGAAGCGCGCTCATCGTGGCGACCCCGGATCCGACGGGCTCCCACGAGACCGCCGGTCGTCGCCGAACGCCCGACCCGCTGGCCGTGAGCCTGGAGCGAGGCGTCTCCCCCGCCGAAGGGCTCGACGTGCTCGAGCGTGTGCTGGCCGCAGATCTTCCACCCGAGGTCGTCGTCGCGCCGCACGACTTTCACGCCATCCTCGACGAAGCGAGAGCCCGCCACGCCCGGCCCACGGTGGTCGAAGAGGTGTCGGTGGAGATCGATGGCGACGAGGACTTCGTCGCGCCGCGTACGGACGCGGAGCGCACGATCGCCGCGATCTGGAGAGACGCGCTGGGTGTGCGCCGGGTGGCCGCCGACAGCGACTTCTTCGACCTGGGTGGGCACTCGCTGGTCGCGATCCGCATCACGTCCCGGCTGACCCAGGCGTTCGGCATCGACCTGCCCCTGCGCACGATCTTCGAGTCGCCGACCGTCGCCGCCCTGGCTGCCCACATCGAGGCGGAATCCGGCGTCTCGGTGCCCGACGGCGCTCAGCCGGACCCACGCGAGCCGACCGGAAGCCACGCCGCGATCGACATCGGCACCGAGCCGATCGAACCCCTCGGCCCCTACGACGAGAGGGTCCCGTCGTTTGCGCAAGAGGGCCTCTGGTTCATCGACCAGATGCAACCGGACAACTCGGCCTTCAACATCCCGGTGGGCCTTCGGCTGCGCGGCACACTCGACGTGGCGGTGCTGGAAGGCGCCCTCACCGAGGTCTCCCGGCGGCACGAGTCGATGCGCACCACATTCGCCGACGCCGGTGGACTGCCGCGTCCGGAGGTAACAGCACCCGGACCGGTGGCCGTCCAGTTGCACGACGTCGCGGTAGGACGTTCCGCTGACGACGCGGCGCAAGAGTTCGCCAACGCGGCGGCCGCGGCGCCTTTCGACCTCGCCCGAGGTCCGCTCTTCCGGGCCGACCTCGGTCGTCTCGACGACGACGACCACGTCTTGGTGTTGACGATGCACCACATCGTCTCCGACGAGTGGTCGCTCGAACTCCTCTACGAGGAGCTCGCGGCCGCCTACACCGCGCTGCTCGACGATCCCGAGGCGACCTCACCGCTGCCGGAGCAGCCCGTTCAATACGGCGACTTCGCGGCGTGGCATCGGAGTCGCTTCGACGAGGAACGTCTCGCGACCGGTTTGAAGTGGTGGAAGGAGGCCCTCGGCGGCGCCCAGATGACGTTGCAGGTTCCGACCGACCGGCCGCGGCCGCCGATCCAGACACAACGCGGGGCCCGGGCCTACCACGTCTTCTCGCCCGCGGTCGCCGAGGCGTTCCGGAAGCTCGCACAGCGCCAGGGCGTCACGATGTTCGTCGGGCTGCTCGCCGCGTTCCAGACCCTGCTCTACCGGCTGACCGGCCAGGAGGATCTTCTCGTTGCGTCGCCGAGCTCGACCCGTACCCGCATCGAGGCGGAGAACCTGATCGGGTTCTTCGTCAACACGTTGGTGCTGCGGGGCGATCTCTCGGGCAACCCGTCGTTCGTCGATGTGATCGCCCGAACCCGGGCGATGGCGATGGACGCGTTCGAGCACGCCGACCTGCCCTTCGACGTGTTGGTCCGGGAGCTCGACATCGACCGCGACCCGAGTCGCAACCCGATCTACCAGGTGATGTTCGCCCTCTTCCCCTCGTCGCGTGACATCACGTTGCCGAGCCTCGAGGTGGAGACGCTCGATGTCGACGCGGGTGGTGCGCAGGTCGACCTGACCCTCTACGTCTCCGACAGCGCCGACGAGTTGAAGGGGATCTTCGAGTACAACGCAGACCTCTTCGACGAAGAGACGATCGCGCGGCTCGCAGTGCACTTCGAGACGCTGCTTCGACACATCGTCGCCGAGCCGGAGCGTCCGGTGGGCGAGCTCCCGATGCTCGGGGACGAGGCCCGGCGCCGCATTCTGCACGATTGGAACGTGACCGAGGCGGATTACCCGCGCGAGGCGTGCGTGCACAACCTCTTCGAGGCCTGGCGCAAGCGCGCTCCGGACCGCATCGCGGTCGAAGCCGCCGGAGAGACCCTGACGTACCGCGAGCTCGACGTGCGGGCGAACCAGGTCGCCGGCCACCTCCGACGGCTCGGCGTCAAGCCGGGCGACTTCGTCGGTGTGTGCACACGACGAACCACGGGCATGGCGGTCGCCCTCCTCGGTGTCATGAAGGCCGGCGGCGCCTATCTGCCGCTCGATCCGGACTTCCCGCCGGAACGGCTCGCGTTCATGCTGGCCGACAGCGAAGCTCCGGTATTGATCACGGAGTCGGTCCTTGCCGATCGCCTCCCAGCCCATCGCGCGCAGCTCGTCCTGATCGACGACGACTGGCCCGAGATCGCGAAGCGAGCGCCGCGGAAGCCGAAGGAGTCTTCGACTCCGGCCGGCTTGGCCTACGTAATCTACACCTCTGGCTCGACAGGGTGTCCCAAGGGCGTGGTGGTGCCGCATCGTGCGGTCGTGAACTTCCTGACGTCGATGGCCGAGACGCCCGGCCTCGAGGCGAACGATACGCTGGTCGCGGTCACGACGATCTCGTTCGACATCTCCGTGCTGGAGATTTTCGGACCGCTCACCGTGGGCGGCCGTCTGGTGCTCGCGGACAAGGACGTCGCCAGCGACGGCCGTGCCCTCGCCGCGCTGATCGACGCGAGCGGCGCCACCGTCATGCAGGCCACCCCCGCGACCTGGCGACTGCTCTTCCAGGCCGGCTGGGGCTCGTCGGACATTCGCGCCCTCTGCGGGGGCGAGGCGATGCCCCGCGACCTCGCTCGCGAGCTCGTCGCCAACACGGCGTGTGTGTGGAATATGTATGGCCCGACCGAGACCACGATCTGGTCGGCCGTGTTCGAGCTGACGGACCCTGACGGACCGATCCTGATCGGCCGCCCGATCGCGAACACACAGTGCTTCGTTCTGGACACACACATGCGGCTCGTGCCGGTGGGGGTCCCGGGGTTGCTCTGGATCGGCGGCGACGGGGTCACCAACGGTTACCTCGGGCGCGCCGAGTTGACCGAAGAACGGTTCGTGCCGCTGCCCGAGCACCTGCGCAATGGGCGCGCCTCCGAGGGCGCGCGGCTGTACGACACCGGTGACCTGGTCCGATACCGCGCCAGCGGCGACCTCGAATACCTGCACCGGGTCGACAACCAGGTGAAGGTCCGCGGCTACCGGATCGAGCTCGGGGAGATCGAGGCGGCGATCGTCGAACAGCCAGGCGTCCGCCGTGCTGTCGCCGTCGCCCACGAGTTCGGCCCCGGCGACACCCGGCTGGTCGCGTGGGTCGTGCCGAAAAACCAACGCGACGTCGATGTCGCGGCGGTGCGCAAAGCGTTGCGAGAGCGGCTGCCGGAGTACATGGTGCCGTCGATGTGGCACACCCTCGACGCGCTGCCGTTGACCGCCAACGGCAAGGTCGACCGCAAGGCGCTGCCGGTGCCGGGCGGTCGCCGCGACGACGACTTCGCCCCGCCCGAGACTCCCGCCGAGATCTTCCTCGCCGACCTGTGGTGCGACCGCCTCCAGATCGACTCGATCGGTGTCCACGACAACTTCTTCGACCTCGGCGGGCACTCGCTGCTCGCCATGACCGTCATCCACGCGATCGAGACGCGCGCCGGCCACCGGTTCAACCCCCTCGAGCTCTCGATGCAGACCCTCGGTCAACTCGCCGCGGCGATCCGCCTGCCCGGTGCGGAACCCGAGGAGGAGCTCGATCACCGCTACGCCGAAGCCATGCGCGACGCCGAAAACGCGCGACGACCAAACGAGTCCGGACCGCTGATCAAGAAGGCACTCGATCGGCTGAAGAAGGGCCTGTTCCGATGACCCCGCTCTTCTTCGGCACCGGCGACACCAGGCTCTATGGAGTCTTCCACCCGGCGCAGGGGCGGACGACCCGCAACGCGAGCGTGGTCATCTGCCTGCCGCCGCAATACCACGAGTGTGTAGATTCGCTGCGCGCGTTGCGCCTGTTGGCCGGACGCCTCGCGCGTCAAGGGTACCCGGTGCTCCGCTTCGACTGGTTCGGTACCGGCGACTCCGCTGGTGAGATCGAGGGCGCGAGCCTCGAGCGCTGGGTCGCGGACATCGACGACGCCGTCAAGACCGCGAAATCGGAGTCCGGGGTGTTGCGCACGGTCCTCGTCGGAGTTCGCTTCGGAGCGACGCTGGCGGCGCAGGCCGCCGCCGCACGAACCGACATCGACGGCGTGGTGTTGTGGGAGCCGATCGCGCATGGCGCCGCCTTCGTCGACGGGCTGTGGGAAGCCCACGACGCGTGGCTGGGTGAAGACGCCCGGGAGCGGCCGGCGGCGGCCGCTTTCGGTGCCGGCGACGAGATCCTCGGCCAGGCTCTGCCGTCGGCGTTGGAACACGAGATTCGCGCGATCGATCTCTCACGAGACGAAGACCCGGTGTCCGTGCCGACGCTGGTCCTGCGCAACGAGCCGGCGAACGACGAAGCCTGGACCGGCCGTTTCTCGCGGATCGACGTTCGAACCGTCGACGAGGCCCCGATGTGGGCGGCCCACGTCGGCTTCGATGCCGCCCCCCTCCCAGCGGAATCTCTGCAGGCGATCCAGACGTGGATCGGGGGGCTGAGGCGATGAGCGAGCAGGCCGTCACCTTCGGCTCCGGCGCACGTCTCGCGGGCGTGCTCGGCGTACCCGGGCGCCGCCCCGGACAGGAAGGTGCCTCCGGGTCCTACCACACCGCGCGGGTCGACGGCGTCGCGAGCCTGCCGGCCGTAATCTTGTTGAACGCCGGCCTCCTGCATCATGTCGGGCCGCACCGGATGAACGTCGAGATCGCCCGGCGCCTCGCCGACCTGGGCGTTCCCACGCTCCGATTCGATCTGTCGGGCATCGGCGACAGCGGACCCCGGCGCGACCGGATGCCCTTCCGCGAGAGCCTGTTCGTCGAGACGCGCGAGGCGATGGATCTCGTGGAGGACCGGCTCGGGGTCGACCGCTTCGTCCTCCTCGGCCTGTGTAGCGGCGCAGACCAGGCCTTCCAGGTCGCGCTGAACGACACCCGCGTGGCCGGCGCCGTGATGATCGACGGCTACCCCTATCCGACACCGGGATTCTACGTGCGGCGTTACGGTAAGCCGTTTCTCCGCAAGCGCACGTGGAAGAAGGCCCTGCTCGGCAAGTACCGCATCGGCGAGCGTATCCGGAATCGGCTGTCGCCCGGCTACGAGGCGCCGGTCGACCCGGGGTTGGCCGTGCGCGACATCCCGCCGCGCGAGGAGTCCGAGGCGGGCTTCCAGCGTTTGCTCAATCGCGGTGCCGAGCTCCTGGTCATCTTCACGGCGGGGCAGCTCGGCACGTACAACCACGCGGGGCAATTCCGCGAGATGTACCGAAGACTCCGGATCGGCGACAAGCTCCAATACGAGTTCTTCGACGCTGCAGACCACACATGCACGCGGCTCGCCGTGCGGCGACTGCTGGTCGACTCCATCGTCGACTGGTACGCACGCACCTGGTGGGAGTGATCCGGGCCTTCGTCGAGACGAATCGCCCGATGGCTCTGGGGTCGGCCGCGCCCGTCGAGGTGCGGCATCAACCGCGGAACAAGCGGGGCAACAGTTCTTCCGACTGGCCCAGGACCTCGTCGTCGAACGCCGGGTCGGGCCGATCCATCGGTTCGAGGTTGACGAGCAGCGTGCGGGCGCCTGCGTATTTCGCCGAGCGCACGAACCCCGACGCAGGGTGAACGGTGCCCGATGTCCCCACGGCGACGAAGAGGTCGCAGTCACGGAGCGCGCGACTGACCGCGTACTGCGCGATCTCCGGGATCCACTCGCCGAAGAGCACGATGTCCGGTCGTAGGGGTGCTCCGCAACGCGTACACGGGGGCGCGGACTCGTGGGCAACGGTGTCGTCGACTGGCGGGGTCTCGCACTTCGTGCACCGGGTGCGGTGGATGCAGCCGTGGTACTCGATCACGTTCTTCGAGCCCGCGCGCCGATGCAGTCCATCGACGTTCTGGGTCACCACGGTGAACCGACCGCCCAAGGGCATCTGACGTTCGGCGTCGGCGAGCGCGACATGACCGGGGTTCGGACTCGCGCCAGCCGCCATGGTGCGCATCGGCCCGAACGCCCACCACACTTCGTCGGACGTGTCGGCCATCGCGTCCGCGGTCGCGTAGCGCGCCACCTCGGCGTCTTCCCACAGCCCACCCTTGCCACGATACGTCGGCAGCCCCGAGGCGACCGATACCCCGGCTCCGGTGAGCACCACGATGTTGCGGTACTTGCTGAGCTCGATCGCTTTCATGTCGCGGAAGGTACCGGGCGCCGGGCGGGCGCACAACCGTGTGGGAGAAGCACCGCCACCACGCCCCTTGTGCGCCAGACTCCGCTCACGGACCGGCGGCCGAAAGCACCACGCGAACAGCTTGCCAGCCATCGTCGCGAGCGGAGCCCTGGGCGTGGAGCGTGATGTTGGCCGGAGCCGCGGCGATTCCGAACGCTTCAGACGCGCTCCCGGCTTACCGTGTCATGCGTCGCGGGAGACCCCCACGTCGTCGCTCGGCGTCTCGACCCGGAATTGGCGCGACGCATCTTCGAGAATCCAAAGATAGGTATTCGGCGCGACGTTCTTGAACTTCCGCTGCCGCGCTGCGGCAACCTTCCAAGACGGATAGGCCGTCGTAACACCGATGCCCGACTTGCCGGCGCGACGTGCCAGGCGTGTGAGGCTCTCGACCTTCGTGAGGTCCACCTCGCCGTCGCTCGTCACAGCTTCGATGACCCAGAGTTCGTCAGAGTCTGGGTTCCACAACAGGACGTCGGGCCACGCGTCGGAGAGGCCCAACGTGAGGCCGGCGCGGTCGAGCGCCTCCTCTTCCTGGGTCGAAACCCGATCGCCGTCTGTTGTGTCCGTGTAGACGACCCGGAAACCCGGCAGGAAACTCGGCGCGTACCACTGATCGACGCGGCGATGAGGTCCGCATGCTTGGTGTCGACTCGCGCCCGAGCCTCCCTTTCCGCCAAAGCGGAGAGCTTCGCTCGGCTCCGACGAGCGCTCTCGCTATTCCACGCGTCGAACACCTCGTCGAATGCGGCCGGACTCACCTGGAGGACCTCAACGAAATCCGCATTGAGACGATACGCCGAATTGGGCGACTTGGGGACCGGATGTCCGGCGACGAACTCCAACGTCTTCGGGTCGAGGTAGACCGCCTCGATAGCGCCGAGGTCCCGGAGCGGCTTGAGCCAGTAGTCCCTCCCCTCGCGGTCCAGCTTCGTCTCTCCCCTTTGGAGGATACCTACGTGGCAACCGACGTGCGCGGTCGACGCGCCGGCAGAGAACCTCTTCTCGCCAGAGACCGCGGCGAACCAACTCGGACCGGGGTCGAGTAGCGCGAAGACCGCGTCCACAGTATCGCTGCTGTCCTCGCCCCAGACCCTGAGGGTCGCTCGAATCCTCGCCTTCGATACGCCTTGGAACGCCTCCGGGACGGGTTCCCGGCCTTGCTCGATCGCTCGCTCGCGCCGCGCACGGACTACGTCGTCTAGCTTGGCCATTGGTCCTTGCCCGCGTCGTGGATCTGAGAGATCCTCGGGTACCTGCCGTCGTAGTACACCAACATCGCCTCCTGAATACGAAGTTGACGAATCCCTGGCAAGCCGTCGAAGCGTCGCTGACGGAGCGAATCTCATCGTCCACGGTCGAAGAGCGAGGTCGCCTCAGCCAGTTCTTCACACCCAGGCCGATCGCGGAGTTCATGGGCGCCGCGCTGGTTCGTGGATTCGGCGACGGCGGTCGGGTCCGCGTCCTGGACTTGGGGGCCGGTGTCGGCGCGCTCGCCGTGGCGGCTTCGGCGGCGTTCCGGGACCGCGGAATCGAATGCGATGTCGTTGCGGTGGAATCCGATCCGGAGACTGCTGATTTGCTCGGCCGAACTCTCGGGAATGTGGGTCAGACCTGGCCAGCGGTGACGTACCGGGTCGTTCGCGACAACGCGTTCCGCCTTGCTGACCCGGAGCTCGGCGAGGCGCCTATCGGCCACTTCGATGCGGTGATCTCGAACCCGCCGTATTTCAAGATGTCACCGAGTGCCCCCGAGGGCGGGCGCGCTCCGAACGCCTACGCCAGGTTCATGAACGTTGGCCTTCGGCTCTTGCGGCAGGGCGGACGTCTCTGTTTCATCGTTCCGCGATCGTTCGCCAGTGGGTTCTACTATCGGCGATTCCGAAAGGAACTGCTGTCGAGTGCCGGGTTCGAGTCAATCCACGTCTTCGAGTCGCGCTCGGATCAGTTCGACGAAGTCCTTCAGGAGAACGTGATCGTCGTGCTCCGCAAGGGACCTCCGTTGACGCCGATCGAAGTGACCTCGTCCGCAGGCATCGCAGACCTGGGCAACGCACGCAGGACCGCAGTCCCGGCGGATGCGCTCGTCCGTCCCACGGACGGTCAGTCCGTCATCCGCATACCGACGAGTCCCGCAGAACTCGAAACCCTGAAGCACGTCGACTCCCTGCCGTACCGGCTCCGAGACTTCGGGTTGGAGATCTCGACAGGACCAGTGGTCCCGTTTCGCGCCAAGGACCGGCTGCTCGCCAGCGAAGGAACGACGACGGTGCCTCTGTTGTGGATGCAACACGTTCTCGCTGGACGTACCGTTTGGCCTCTGAGTGCTTGCAAGAAGCCGCAATTCCTGGATTCAGCGGACGCAGACAAGTTGCTGATCCCAGCGGGCAACTACGTGCTGCTGAGACGGTTCAGCGCAAAGGAGGAGAGGAGGCGACTGATCGCCGCTCCGGTCCTGCGAGGCCAAATCCCGACCGCTCAGTTCGCGATCGAAAACCACGTGAACTACATCCATCGGGGACGGGGATCGATGATGGAGTCTGAGGCGATTGCTCTCTCCGAGCTGCTGAACTCCGACGTGTACGATCGCTACTTCCGCATCATGAACGGGAACACCCAGGTTTCGGCGACAGAGATCCGTAGCCTGCCACTTCCCGACCTGGCCCGCCTTCGCCGCGCCGAGACCCGACCAGAGACAGCTGCGGCACCGGGACCATAGAACGCCGGACAACAGCGCGACCGTCTCGACGCCGTCCCTGCGGCCGGTTCTCTCGCTTCACCGGCTCACCGACTCCGCTCGGCGCGAGACATCCTGGTCACGCTCAGGGCGGACTCCTCTCGACAGTTCGTGCGCGCCCATGACCTCTTTGCGGACGGAGACGCCCGCGCCGAGGGGGATGATCTGAACTTCTGCGATGGCTTTCATCGGGAGGCCCGGTTTGGTGTAGGCTGTCGCCATGAAGTCGACGACGGTCCTGACGATTCTGATCGTCGCTGGGATGGTGCTCGGCGCCATCTTCGGGCAGGGCGTGCTCTACGGCGACGTCATCGGTGGCGAGCACTGGACGAAGGTCGCGGGCGATCTGGTCTTGATCCGACCGCTGAAGCTGCTCGTGATCCCGCTGATCCTGTTCAGCGTGGTGGCTGGCATCACCCGTATCGGCGACCCGAAGAAGCTCGGCCGCCTCGGTGGTGCGACCCTCGTCTACTACTTCTCCACGATGCTGATCGCGGTGACGATCGGCGCCACCCTGGTGCAGACGATCGATCCCGGCTCGCTGCCTCCCGAGGTACAGGCCTCGGTCCGGTCGTCCGGCGAGGCCGCGTTCTCCGCCGACGCGTCGCTGCAGGAGCGCGTCGGAGAGCAGACGATGGGCGGCACCTGGACGAACATCCTCTACCAGCTGATCCCGACCAACATCGTCACCGAGATGAGCGCCGGTCGGCCGCTCGGAATCATCGTGTTCGCCCTCGGCCTCGGTCTCGCGCTCGCGGCCGGCGGCGACCGAACCCGCGTGGCGCGGCGCTTCTTCGACGCCGGGTTCGAGGCGCTGATGATCCTGGTGCAGTGGGTGATCTGGCTCACTCCGGTCGGGGTCTTCTTCCTGGTCGCCTGGACCGTCGGACGCATCGGGCTGGGGAACCTCACGGGGCCGCTGGGCGGCTATATGGGGACGGTCTTCCTCGGGCTGCTCATTCACGGCGCGCTGGTGTTGCCCCTGCTCCTATGGCTGCTGACTCGCGTTCACCCCTTCCGCTTCATGGCGAAGATGAAGCCGGCCCTGCTCACGGCGTTCGGGACCGACTCGAGCAGCGCCACGCTCCCGGTCACGATCGAGACCGCGATCGGTGCCGGCGAGTGCTCCGAGCAGGCGAGCAACTTCGTGCTCCCGCTCGGCTCGACGGTCAACATGGACGGCACGGCGCTCTACGAGGCGGTGGCCGTACTCTTCCTCTTCCAGCTCTACGGCATCGATCTCGGCTTCGCAGAGGTCGTACTGGTCGTCATCACCGCCACGCTGGCCGCCGTCGGCGCCGCGGGAATCCCCTCGGCCGGGCTGGTCACGATGGTGATCGTGATCGCCGCGGTGAACGCTAGCCTCGGGGGTAGGGCCGAGCTGCCGATGGCTGCGATCGGCGTCATCCTCGGTGTCGACCGTATCCTCGACATGTGCCGCACGACGGTGAACGTCTGGGGCGACGCCGTCGGCGCGCGGATCATGACCCGGATCACGCCGGATGCAGCCGAGCCCACTACGGCGGGCGACTGACCGGGGCGTCCACGGTGGGAGTGCCCGCGAGGCCAGTAACGCGGCATGACGGTGTGGACGTCGCCTCCCGGAGCCTACGAGACAGGTACGCAGCGGAGCGCGACGGGCGAGCGGATGCCGTCGCCTTCGTCGGAGTCGTCTACCTCGCGGCTTCGATCTGCGCTTTCGAGAGCGTGTGCACGGCCCAATCGCCGCCAGTCTCCTCCATCTGGGCGAAGAAGAGTCGTTCGCCGTCGGTTCTGACGTTCACCAGCCCGTAGCGAATGCCGTTGACGACGAGGCAGCGATCGATTCGTGGCCAGTCGGCCGGACCATCCTGGCTCGAGCCCAGGTAGAGGCGAAACCGCGCCATCTCGTCTTTCTCGTTGTGGACGATCTTCGCCTTCGGCGGCTTCGTGTCGACCTCCGGCTGCGGGTCCTGGAACTCCTTCATCTTCGACACCTTGGCGTAGGCGGCACTCCGGGCGACCTCGGTCATGTACACGAGGGGGCAGACCAGGGAGTCACTCTGCACGAGGCGCCGACCGGTGATCGCGCTGGCGGCCACGATGGTCGGGCGTGGATGGTCGTGTGTCTCGGCGTCCCCGCTCGAGATCACCGTGGCGACCGGGCGTAATCCGTCGAGGAAATCGAACGACACGTCGTGGCTCCCGTGATGGCATCCCTTGGCGACGTCGCAGCGAAATTCGGGGCCGAACTCGGTGTCGTACGTGTCCATCAGCAGCTTCATCGACGCCGTGTTCAGATCTCCGGTGAGCAGGAGGCGCCGCTCACCGTGGTCCAGCCGCAGGATCACGCTATGTCCATTCGTGTTCTTGCTCGTGCCGCCCGTGAACCTGGCGAGACCCGGCTTTCCTTCGACCGTACCTTCGATCGGGCCGAGCACCCGGATGTTCACGACCGAGTCGGTGTCGCTGGGAGCGAAATCATCGAGGTAGTCGTGTGTCTGGTTCGACACCCGCCGGAGCGTCGCCCGCTTGGACTCGTCGCCTGGCTTGCGTACGTCGAGGGCCGCCTTCATGAAGCGCCCCCAGCTCCCGCTCAGCGTATCCTTGTCGGGGGTCGATCCGACCTTCTTGGTTGCCGCCTGCGCACTCGCGCGTGTCGTGATCAGGCGAACGTAGTGCTTCTCCTTCACATCGCCGAGATGTGCGGTCGTACTTCTGTTTGCCGTCCTCTACATACGGCTTCGTCCACCACGACAGTCCGGCGTGGTAGACGCGCTCCGAGAGCACCTTGTTTGCGTCGAGCTCGGCGGCGTTCTTCGGATCCGTGAGGTCGAGCAGGTCGAGCAGGCCGCCGAAGTGATCGATGTCGCAGTGGGTCGCGATGATCGCGTCGAACGTGATCTTCAGCTTGCTCGGGTCCTTTCGGTCGGGCGCGCTCAGGTAATCGTTGGTGAACTTCCAATCGACGAAGTCCGCCGCGTTCTTGCCGGTCGTCTGGTTCTTGCGAACGTTGCCGCCATCGACCAGCAGGTGATGGCCCTCCGGCGTCACGACGAGTAGCCCGTCACCCTGACCGACGTCGATCACATAGAGCTCGAGCAGCGGCTTGCCGCCAAGGGCGGCGAGTGGGATCCACATCGGCGCGTTGCCCCAGTCCATGCCGCGCGCGCTGATCCGGGCGATCTTCTTGCTCGTCTTCTTCTCGAGCACGCGGACCCGGTCTCCCCAGATCAGCGAGCCACGTTTCCCCTTGGCTCTCCAGGAACCCTTGTTGGCGAAGTCCGCCGCCGCGTCCGCGGCATACGACTCCGAGCTGTAGAACGGGGCGATGTCGAGAGCTACGACGTCGTCCCACCACTTCTTGGTCACGGGTTGCATGGGTTCCCCTGGTCGCGTGATGGTCTGCTGAGCGTCCTACCCTAAGTGGGTCCGCTCGAGATGCAAAGCCCTCTGGTCGCGCCGGATCGAGCTGCTCAATCGGGCGGCAGGTCAAAGAACGCCGTCGCCTCGAGGTCGGCGGTGAAGCCTCGCCACTCCGGGATCATCGAGCAACCGCTCGCGCCCAAAGTGGTGCCCGGACCATGCCTCATCCGCGTCGTAGCTCTCCAACGTGGTTACGCACCTCGATCACGGGCGCGCGCGCGCCCGCGCGCGTCGCGACCGCCACCGGGTGGGCGTCACCCAGGCGAAACGACCGGAACGACCACGCGGCCGGATCATCGTCGATGCCGTCGAACGCGATCGTGATCTCCCGCTCGAGTGCCTCGCTGACCGAGTCTCCGGCCGTCGGCGGCCGCGGACCGAACGAGAACGCGAACCCGTTCAGCGGCAAGGCGAGACCCATGCCCCGGGCCTTGATGTAAGCCTCCTTCAGCGTCCATAGCGTGAAGAAGCGGTCTACCTGGCCCGCCCACGGGAGCGCGCGCAACGCCTCGGTCTCCTGCGGTGCAAAGTAGCGGGGAGCGAGCTCGAGCAGGTCGCGGGCGGGATCCACACGTTCGACATCGACGCCGACCTCGGCCTCGGCACACAGCGCGACGACGATGCAGCCAGCGGTGTGCGAGAGATTGAACGACGGAACGGCGACGCCGGCGGGGGTGACGATATGGGGGCGGCCGTAGTCGTTGCGTCCATACCGCCACTCCTCCGGCGCCACGCCCTCGACGTGCGCGCTCAACGCCCGACGCAGCAGGGCGTGCGACACCGCGTAGTCACGACGGAGATGGGGGAAGCGAAAGCGCTCGTGACGGGCGCGTTCCTCGGGGTCGAGCAGCTCCAGGCAAGCGGCGAGCTCGGTCTCGTCGATCTCGTTCGGGCGGGACACCCACAGCGCGACGTCGACGTGAGCGGGAGTCGCCTCGGTGGCGTCGGTTCCCATCATCGGATCCCGATGCGCGCCAGAAGTGGCTGCAGGCGCGGATGATGGAGGGGGTCGGCGTATGGGTCACCCCGGTAGACGAATCCGAGGAAGCTCACGGCGAAGATCGCCACGGTCACGACGCCGCTGTAGAGCAGTCCCCAGAACCCCTCGGCGTGGAGGACGAAGCGGCAGAGGGCGAGCCACCCTACGACGGGAACCATGCCGACGAGCGCACGCGTCGGCACGTAGGCGAGGTACTCCAGGCGCCGCACGCCGACCTCGCGGCAGGCGATCTGGAAGACGACCGCGGCGAAGAGCACGTTGGGCACCGCGGTGCCGAGCGCAGCGCCGAGGATGCCGAGGGGACCGACCAACGCGATACTGACGCCGATGTTGACGACACCCATGACGATGAACGCCATCGCGGGGACCGCGACGTTGCCGACCCCCATCAGGACCGGAACCGCGGCGCCGCGCATCGGCAGGAAGAAGAGGAACGAGACGACGAGAATCTGCAGGACCGGACCGCCGGCGGCGCCGAACTCGTCGTCGATCCACCAAGTGATGAACTCGGGACCCAGGAAGAGCAGAAAGCTGCCGATGAGCAGCGCCAACGACAACGAGCCCTTCGACCATTGCAGAAAGAGATCGTGCAGCGCCCGCTCTTCGCCCGCTGCGCGGAGCCGCGCCGCCTTGGGCATGACCACGATCGCGATCGCCGCGATGAACTCCATCATGTAGAGCACGATGCTGTTCGCGACGCTGTAGACCGAGACGTCGTCGTAGGCGAGGAACCAGGAGATCACGATGGCGTCGGTGCTGAACGCGAGCTGGCCGCCGACGGCGAGCACGAGCACCCACGCCGAGTAGGTCAGCAGGCTGCGCATCATCGGGCCGTCGCGATGCCGGATGCCGAATCGCGTGCCCGGATAGCGCCGCGTGGCGGTGATCATGCCGAGCCCGAGCTGGAAGCTGGTCATCGCGAGGAGCGCGATCGCCAGGTACAGGATCGACGTGCCCATCAGGAGCAGGGCCACGGTCAGCCCGGCGCGGATGGCGAGTCCTCCGAGGACGATCCAGTTCTTCACGACGAACTCGTCGTGCGACTCCATCACCGCGAAAGGCAGGTGGGCGACGAAGCCGAGGGCGATGTTCGCGATGACCGCGAGGAAGGCGAGACGGGCCTGGGGAGCCCAGGCCGCCGGCACGTCCCAGCTGACCTCGAACCAACCGAAGAGCAGCAGCCCAACGACCGCGGCGATCAGACCGAGCAGCCCGTAGAGGAAGACGCAGCTGTGGACGACGCGATTGACGCGCTCGACCGGCGTCGACGAGGTCTCCCGCGAGCCGAGCGCCTGGGAGAGGTAGCGCACCGAGGCAGCCGGCAGCCCCCCCTGGATCAACAGGAGGTACGCCGTCATCGCGGTGATGGTGAGCCAGACGCCGTAGAGGTCTGCGCCCAGCTGGTGGATCACGAACGGCGTGAGCGCGAACGTGACGACCACCGTCGCCACCGTCACCATCCAATTGGATCCGATGTTCTTCAGCACGAGGCCGTGCCTGGCTCAGGGCGCGTGATCCACCCGGTTCGGGGAGTCACCGGAGGGTAAGTCGAGACTACCCGAAATGCGTGCGAAGTCGACGAACACGCCCGGACCGCCGAGGGTGTCGAAGCGCGCGTCCCGGATCAGACCGACGATCGCGTCGTGGTCCGGGCACTCGGGGTCGACCCAGAACCAGAACGCGTTGGCGTGCGAGGCCCCCCAGGCCGCGGCGAGTGTGAATCCGCGTTCCCGACACCAGTCGTTGAGCAGGCGGCTCATCGCGTCCCATTCCGGGCCGAGATCGAAGCCGACGGCCGGGTCCTCGAAGATCGGCGATGCCGCGGCGTGGACGACGACGACCTGCGGATCCTGCTCGTCGAGATAGGCGCTGGTGATGCCGCCGTTGTGCGCGATCCACGGATCGTTGAGCCCCCAGGTGTCGATCGTCCGCCAGCCGGAGAGCAGGGGAAGCAGCCCGGCCTCGGTGGTCGCGAGCGTGTAGTCGGCGGCGGCGTGCCCGGCGAGCCCGTGTCCGATCACGGTGCGGCCGTCCTCGCCCGCGGGCAGACGGGGTCGGAAGATGACGAGGGGCAGAGCGACGAGCAGCATGACGCCGCCGACGAACACGACGCGGCGGCCGCGGCGGTCGCGATGGCCCACCCAGGGCAAGGCCCAGGCGCGCCGCACCGAAACGGCGAGCCGGGGCGCCGCCATCACGGCGATCGGGACGACGGCATATTGGAACCGCCCGAGGAAGTTCATCTCGTCGGAGACGAGGATCCAGATCGCCGTGAACCCGACGATCGGAACGGCCGACAACATGGCCTCGCGCAGTGCGGACCGGTCGCGGAGAGCGAGCACGTAGAGCGGCACGAAGGGCATCAGGAAGCGGACCACCGTGTGGACCGCCGCGAGGAGCGAGCCCACCCAGAGGTGGAACTCGCCCTTCTTGTAATACGGGTTCGGAAGCGGGTGCTCGAAGTACGACCAACGCCACCCGAAATAGGCGCCTCCGAGGACGCCGTAGATCGCGACGAATGCGGTGACCAGGCGAGCGGCGCGCGCACGACCGACCGAGAGGGCGCAGCCGACGACGATGAACCCGGCCAGGAAGACGCCGTCCGGGCGGGTCAAGCCGAGGGCGAGCGCCGCGAGGGCGAGCAGCAGGGCGACGGACCACGGCCCGTCTTCCCGGTCCTGGTATTCGATCGCCAGGAAGAAGGTGGCGGCCGCCCACATCGCGAAGAAGGGGGTGCCGAAGTAGGCCTCGGCGTATGACAGTCCCGGGCCGACCGCGAGATAGCCGGCGACCAACGTGGCCACACCCGGACCGAACCCGGAGCGACGCGTGCGCCAGAACACCAGGAAGACCGCAGCGATGTGGGCCCCGATCACGAGCGCCTGGGTCGCCGCCGCGAGCCCCAACCCTAGGCGAACCAGAGACGCGACCGCGACCATGAAGAGGAAGTCGGTCGCCCCGTCGACCGGCGCCTCGCCCACGTTCCACACGATGCCATGCCCGTCGGCCAGGTGCTGGGCGTAGCGCATCAGGATCGCCGCGTCCTCGCTCGGAACCGCTGTCCAGGCGTAGAAGCGCGCGAGAACGAGCGCGATCAGGCCGCCGAGCGCGGCGACGCCGATCGCGTCGGCGATCCAGGGCGCGCGTCTCACCGAGGCGTCCGGGGTTCGGGCTCGGCGGGTCGCCGCGAGCGGTGGCGTTCGAGCACTTCGGGCATCGTGATCCACACACGGTGCGCTGTCGCCGATTGGGCGATGACGATGTACGGGAACCAGCTCCACGCGACCGAGAGGAAGAGCGACCCCACCATCATACCGACCAGGGTGGCGAATCGGGATTGCAGGAAGACGTCCTCGGTCGGCGTGGCGTCCCGCGGGCGATTGAACTGCAGCTGCCAGTCGGTCAAGAACGCGAAGAGGACGAGCATGCAGAGTGGCAGCAGGCCGAGCAGACCCGCCTCCGCAGCGGCCTGGACGAAGATGTTGTGCGAGGTCTTCGAACGCCAGTCTATCGGGTTGACGGCGTAGTAGTTGTACATCGGCGTGGCCTGGAGCAGGCCGACCCCGGTGAGCGGATTTGCCTTGAACATGCGGGCGCCTGCGTACCACGCATCGATGCGCCCGCGGGCGGAGGCGTCGATGGGGCCGCCTTCGAGGACGACCGTCTGGCGCTCGGTGATGCCGGAGTACATCACCGTGCCGACGAGCGCGACGCCGACCAGCACGGCGGTGACGGCGCGCGAAGCGATGCGGCGGCGCATCACGACGTAGAGGGCCGCCGCCAGGCCGAGCAGGCCGCCGCGGGATTGCGTGACGACGATCCCAGCGAGGTTGATCACGAGCAAGACGGCCCAGAACCCTCGCTTAGCACGGAGCCGCGGGTGCAGCGTCGCCTCGGCGAGGAAGGGCACGGACATCAACAAGCACAAGGCGAGGTCGTTCGGATCCCCCATCAGCCCGACGAACGAGGAGCGGCTACCCTCGACGAGGTTGTGCCCGGCGAAGCGTGCCCACAGTCCGTAGGCGGCGATCGTCGAGGTCATGAGCGCGATGCAGACCTGAAAGGCCGCTGTGCGAGCCCGGGTGTCGATGATGTTCAGCATCAACACCCAGAGCACCACGATCTTCAGGTAGACATCCGTGAAGAACGCGATGCTGGCTGCCCGGTCGGTCGAGTGCACCGCCGAGATCACCGCCGCGACCATGAGCGCCGCCATGAGGGGATTGAAGTGCGAGCGCGCCCACGACGTGTCCCGCTTGAGCAGCTTCTCGATCGACACGAGGAGAATCGTGCACACGGCAAACGCCTTCGCGATCCCGGCGCCGGCGAGGGCGGGGATCAGGTCGCCGGGCCGAATGAAGAGCACGACGATGAACGCGATCAACAGGCCGAAGGGCCCGGTGAAGAAAGCGGCGGTGGACAGGATGCACACGAGGCCGAGCATCTCGAACCAGGCGCCGGTCGGCGCCACCCACCAGGCCCCGAGGGCCGACATCGCCACGACCGCCGCCATCTCCAGCAGCGCCCGGAGCCGAGGGCGGCGTTCGCGGAGCTCGGCCACGGTCAGGCCGAATCGAGCGGCGGGAGCACCCCGATCAGGGGGAGTTCGGTCAGGCGCTCCGCTTCGCTCGGAACGCGAACCGTCCGGTCGAGGAACTCCGCGACGATGATGGCGCCGAGCGCGGCGATCAGCGCGAAGAACAAGCTGGTTATGGCGGCGACCTTGCGGCCGAGCTTCTGCTTCTCCGGCGGGTCGGTCCGGCCGGGTTGCTCGATCACCCAGACCTGACGCCCCTCGGTCTGCAGGGTCAGCTCACGATTCACGAGGGCGTCCTCGTATTGGGCGAGCAGCCGTGAGTAGACCGTAGACTTCGCTTCGACGTCGCGGAGCATCTGGTTCAGGGCCTGCTCGTTGGCCGAGAACGCCGACAGCGACGCCAGGGTCTCGTCGAGTTGGCTGCGGATCAACGCGACACGCTCGCGCTGCCCCTCGGCCTCGCTGAGCGCGTCGCGATAGGCCGAGAGCTCCCCCTGGAGGAGCTCCCGGTTGCGGCCCTCGCGGGTCTGGCGAACGAGTCGGTCGAAGTCGTTGATGTCCAGCGCCTCGCCCTGCCCCCGGTAGTTGTCCAGCGCCTCCTGCCGCACCTCGACCGTCAGGCGTGCGCTGACCACCTCCGGATGATCGTCGGTGTAATCGCGCATCAACGAGTTGTAGTGCCGCCGCGCCGACTCGAGGCGGTCTTCGAGATCGCGCGCCTCCGAGTCGTAAGCCTGGAGGCGATCGCGCGCCACGACGAGCTCCTGATCGGCGGCGGCTAGATCCGACTGGGTCGACGTGTACTCGCCGAGAAGCGCGCTGTAGTGCTCCAGCGTCGCTTCGTAGACCTCGGGGCGCTGGGTGTCCGATTCGGCCTGGAACTCCTCGATCGCGAGCTCGCCCTCGTCGAGCTCCTCACGGATCCGATCGAGTTGCGTCGCCAGGAACTCTACCGAGGCGTCGAGGGACTCCTGTTTCGGTCGGAGCATCGCGTCCTTGAGCTCGTCGATCAGCATGTGCAGCGTCTGCACGACCACGTCCGGATCCTCGCTCCGGAACGAGATCTCCACGATCCCGCCGGGGAGCGTGAACACGCGGACCCGCGAATGGAACCGGGCGACGGCGATGTCGACCGTCAGCGGGTCGTCGGTCTCCGAGAGCTCGCCGAGCTGGAGCAGGATCCGGCGAACGACCGGGCGACTCTGGATCACCGTCATGACCACCGGGAGCTGCGAGTTGAGCTCCCATTCTGGCGCCGGCCCCTCGTCCAGGATGCGACTGAGACTCACCTGGCTCTCGACCTTCACCGTGGCTCTGGCGGTGTAGTACGGCGCCGACAGCGTCGCGTAGATGATCCCGACCGTCGGACAGATCACGACAGCGAGGGCGATCCAGCGCCACCGGGTGAGAGCCGCGTCGAAGAAGATCCGCGAGTCGAGCTTGTTCGTGATCTCCGCCAGGGGCGAGGTAGACGAGGTCATGATGCCCCTCCCGTCCGTCGGGGACGGAGCCGGAAAAGTCTGCGGAGACCCTCGCGCCATTGGCCCGTCCTCACGAATCGGTACCACCGCTGCACGCGGACGAGCGGCTCCGGGCACTCGTGCTCGTTGAAGATGATCCCGATCGGCTGGATCCGTGCGTTGCGCAACCACTCCACGGTCTCGTGGAGCTCCGCGACCCGCGTGCGGCGCCCCATGACGACCAGGATCGCCGCGTCGAAAGTGTGCATCCAGCGGTCGGGGATCGACAGCGGTCCGCCGCCGGTGAGCATCGGCGGCCCATCGACGATCACGACGCGGCGGCTCCGCTGCGCGGGATCGAGATCCTCCAGCGCGTCGTATCCGACGACGAGGTACGTGTCCGGCTCGACGCGGTCCATCTCCGGACCGATGAGCTCCGTGAGATAGGACTTGCCCGTCGCCGAGGCCGGTGAGGTCAGCAGAACCGTCGCGACGCCGGCGCGGGAGATCGCCGCGTCGACCGCCACGGCCAGGCGTCGAGCCTCGAGTCCCCGGTCGAAGAGCGGGGGCGGACCGTCGGGAACGGAGAGGAGCGTCGCCGTGTCCGCCTCGCCATCCGGATCGACTACCACGGGCGGGCCGACTCTCGGAGTGACCACGGAAACCCCGCTCGATGCGTCGCGAGGCATGATGACGAGGTCCGGTTCGGGCACGAGCGCGTCGGCGGACGGAGCGTCAGCGTGGGGGGATCGGATGGCTGGCGTCGACGACTCGACCGGCGTCCCAGGCTCGGGCAACTCGTCTGAATCGGGCGACTCCTCCGAGTCGGAAGACTCCCCCGAGTCGGAAGACTCCCCTGAGTCGGAAGACTCCTCTGAGTCGGAAGGCGGCGCGGACTCGTCGGCGGGTGTAGCCTCGTCCTCCGCCGCAGACTCCGGCGCTTCTGCGGAATCGGCCGATGGAGGCGATTCGGGGGGCGCGTCGGACTCGGGGGGCGTCGGGGAGTCCGCTGACGGTTCGCCGTCGGCAGGGGAAGCGGCGTCGGTCGGGACCGGCGCATCGGCGACCGCGGGCATGCTGGCCGGCGTGGGCGCGTCCGCCGAGAGCTCGGCGGCGTCGTGAGCCGGCGGCTCGGGCGGAGGGGGCGCGACAGCCGGCGCCGACCGACGCCGTCTCCCCTTCTGGGCTGCGGAGCCCCCGGCCGGAGTCTTCTGCTTCCGTTTGGTTCGAGCCATGGCTAGAGCCGGCCTTCGAGCGTGACGAAGAGCAACACGGCGGAGCTGATCACGGCGACATCGGAGAACGCGCTCACGAATTGCTCCCAGGGGTTCCCGCGATCCGGACGCATGTAGAGGACGTCGCCGGGACTCACGGTCACGGACCCGAGACCGCCTCCGTGGCGGAAATAGCGACGGAGGTTGTAGCGGCTGGCCACGGTGTATCCGTCTGCTTCGTGCACGTGGTAGAGGCGCCGGATATCCGCGGTCTCGGTGGGTCCGCCGGCCAGGGCGAGCGCCTCGAAGAGCGGGATCGACTCCTGGGTCTCGAGGAAGCGTGGAGTGTTGAGGTTGCCCATGATCGCGATCCCATCGGAGAAGGGGTTCACCTCGCCTTCGTCCTCGAAAGGCACATAGAGGATCGCGGCCCCATCTTCCGGCAGGGAATGCGGGCCCGGGTCGCCGAGCAACGCACGGGCAAGATCGACACGATGGCTCCCGGTCGGGGTCAGGAGTCGCGCTCCGGAGAGGTCGGCGCTCTCCTCGGGGCCGCCCGCGAGCCCGAGTGCGGTCAGGGGGTCGAGGCCCGGGGAGCGATCGTAGAGACCCGGCTCGCGGACGGCTCCGAGGACGAACACCTTGCTGGCGAGCGCTTCGTCACCGAGGAACGCGCCGGCCGCGCTGTGGGAGACGGTGAGGCCGGGCTCCGCCGGGACGAACACGGTATCGCCGGGTTGGAGCCGAGGCAGCGGCTCGGTGCTCTGACGGGTGAGAAAGGCGCGAACGTCGACCAGGACCTCGGCCTCTTCGCCCCGAAGGACGGCGACGTGACCGATATCGGCGCCGTCGAGGAGCCCCCCTGCCTGCTGGATTGCGGTCCACACGTCGGCGGAGCGGGGAACTACGAGCAAGCCGGGCGTGGCGACCTGACCGGTCACGTAGACCAATACGCCGCGCTGCTCGACGGTCAGGCGCACCCCGGTGGTACTCCGCAGGAGCTCGGAGAGTTGGCGTCGGATCGCGGTTCGGGCGGCCGTCGCGCCCATGCCGGCGATCGCGATCCGTCCGTAGACGCCGAGAGAGATCTCGCCGTTCTCGTCGATGACGACGGTGCGCGGCTCGTTGCCGGTGCGGTCGGGGATGACGAGGGTCAACGTGTCGCCCGGCTGCAGCACCTCGTCCTGCGCGCGGGCGGTGTCGGGGAGGGCGACTACGATGGCGAGCGCGGCCACGAGCGCGCACGAGCGACCGATCCGGGCGATCGAAGCTGGGTTCACGCGTTGTCTCTGTTGGTACGGGGATCTCCGGCCCGGTCGCCCGCTTCGCCTCGCGGTCGGCCCATGCCGATCGGGCTCGGAGTCTGCGGCCATCCTAGCGCGCGAGCGTCGGATCGTCCAAAAGTCGCCGCCAGCATTTGTCAGAATATCCGAGCACATAGGCACTATGTTGTACGCCTTTTCGGCCCGTTGTGCGACCCCTGTCCGGGCAGCGGTTCGCCGAGCGCGGCCCGCGATTCCCCGGGGAAGCCGGTCTCAGCAAGGCTTCACGGCGAGGGCGACGGCGGCGAAAACAGGGTCAACTCCGCGGTGTGATCGACGAAGATCGTCCACGCCCCGCCGTCGTCCAACCAGGGATTGCGCTCCCGGCCAAGCGGCATCGCTTCTACCTCGTGGAGTCCGCGCGACAGGCGCACCGACAGTCTCTTGCCGCGATCGAGAAAGCCCGCCAGCTCGTCGTCGACCCGGATCAACACGACCCCGAACTCCGGGGCGTCATGGCGAACGACGAGCTTCGGCGCGCAGGCGCCGAGTGACGCAGCAACGACGATCAGAGTGGCGAGGAGAGCGGAGCATCGAGACATCAGAGGCTCGTTGGACGCGGGAGGTCGCTGCCAGGGTACGCGGCTTCGGTCGCCGTGCAACAAACACGTCGGCCGCAGCCCGGAGCGACGAAGGAGCGCCGCTGCTCGACGACCAGCGTCGCCACGATCGGCAAGATGATACTTGCGACGTCCACCGGCGACCCATACGATCGGGGTCCTGCGTGGCGGTGGGACGAACGACCATACCGCCAGGCAACGCCGAGTCAGACCTCGTGTCGACGCAGAGTTGCCACCTCGTGTTCGTTTCGAACGACGCCAAGCTTCGGGTGACGGCCTTCGGGTTCCGGATTGTATCCGGCGGCCGAGCCACGAGTTCGAACCCTCAGCGAATCGCCCGCCCTAACCCCTTCTGTTCCCCCGTGCCGGGCCCGTAGATGCGCCAAGAGAAAACGACCGCAGGCCATGCGGTGGTTCAACTCGGGAAGGCCGCGCGACGGGCGGCCAGCACGTCTGAGTTTCGCCAGGTCGTCGAGGACGGAGGGGTGGATTTCAACGCGCCGGCCGCCTTCCCACCCCGGGTGCGGCGGGTGAAGCGGGTGTTCGACCTGTTCGGTTCGACCGTCGCGATGATCCTGCTCGCGCCCGTGTTCGCGGCCGTCTCGCTCCTCGTCAAGGTGACCTCCCGCGGCCCGGTCTTCTACCACCAGGAGCGGGTGCTCACCGTCCGCGACGGCAAAGAGGTCCCCTTCCGGATGCACAAGTTCCGGACCATGGTGGTGGACGCCGAGGCGCAGACCGGCCCGGTGTGGGCCGGCGAACGGGATCCGCGAATCACCGTCATCGGGCGCTTTCTCCGCAAGAGCCGCCTCGACGAGATCCCCCAGTTCTGGAATGTGCTCAAGGGGGAGATGAGCATCGTCGGGCCTCGACCCGAGCGCCCCCATTTCACCGAGCAGCTCAAGGACGAGATCCCGGTGTATTACGACCGGATCTGGCAGCTGCAGCCGGGGATCACCGGGTGGGCACAGGTCCGCTGTCCGTACGACTCGTCGCTCGAATCGGTGAAGATGAAGCTCCTCTACGACCTCGCCTATGCCGCGCACTGCTACCGGCTCCGGTCGTACCTGAAGATGGAGATCAAGGTCGTGCTGCTGACCGTGATCGTGATCTTCACGGGCAAGGGCGCGCAGTAGCGAATCGCCTGGCGGACCGGCAGGTGGGGCAAAGATCGTCGGAGCGCAAGAAATCCCACTTTTCTCGCAATTCGGGCTTGCAACCCCGCCCTTCGGTGTGCAGTGAGTGTGGGTCATATGGCTACGATGTAGGTGGAAGTGCCCCCAGCACCCACGAATGGAAGCGGATGAATCTTCGCACGCTGCACATCACGGACGAACTGGACGGAAGGCGCGCATTGGCGTTTGCCGATGATCTGACCGGGACGCACGTCGACAACGTGTCGGGCTTCGATATCTCGCTCCGTGACGTCACCCACATCGACGTCTCGGGGGTTGCCGTGCTCGTCCGCATCTACTCCCGGCTCGAGGAGCGCGGGAAGACGCTGCGGCTGTCCGACGTACCCACGACGGTCGCCGGGTTGCTGCAACGCCTCGGTGTCGACGACCTGCTCACTCCGGCGCCTCGTCGCCGGTCTCGGTGGACTCCTGTTCGCGCGTTCCGGGCGGTCCGCGAAGCCGCCTGATCGCTCTCCAGCTTGCTGCCCGGTGGCCTCGAAGGGGCGCCGAGGCTTCGCGTTTTTGACCCGAGCCATCAAAGGGGCGATCTCCTGAGTGACGCACGCCCGAGCGTGCGCCGACGAGCTCGCCGACGTTCGCCCCCGAGGACCCCGAATGCGATTCGACTCGTTCGTATTCCCGGTCTTCTACCTGGCGGTGCTCGCGCTCTATTGGTCGGCGCGGTCGGTGCGGCGGCAGAACGCCGTGGTGCTCGGCGCCAGCTACCTGTTCTACGGCTGGTGGGACTGGCGCTTCCTGCTGCTGATCTACATCTCGACCATCGTCGACTTCGTCGTCGGGAAACGGCTCGAAGCCACCGGGAAGCCCGGTGCGCGCAAGCGGCTCGTGCTCACGTCGATCGTCACCAACCTCGGGATCCTCGGGGTCTTCAAGTACTTCGACTTCTTCGTGACCTCGGCCGTCGACGCGCTGGAGGGGCTCGGCGTCGGCGCGAACGCACCGCTGCTCCGGGTCATCCTCCCCGTCGGCATCTCCTTCTACACCTTCCAGACCCTCGGCTACACGATCGACGTGTTCCGGCGGAAGCAACGTGCCGAACGGTCGCTGCTGAACTTCGCGTGTTACGTCGCGTTCTTCCCCCAGCTCGTCGCCGGACCCATCGAGCGGGCTTCGCGACTGCTGCCGCAGTTCTCCGTCCCACGCACCCTCGACGAGAGCCGCTTCCGCTCCGGGTTGACCTTGTTGACCTTCGGACTCGTGAAGAAGGTCGCCATCGCCGACAACATGGCGCCGATGGTCGACTACGTCTACGGCCTGCCCGCCGGTGAGGCCTCGGCGCCGCTGATCGTGGCCGGGACCCTCGCGTTCGCCTTCCAGATCTACGCCGACTTCTCCGGCTACTCCGACATCGCGCGGGGGACGGCGCGCCTGATGGGCTTCGAGCTCTGCGTCAACTTCGACAAGCCCTACGTGGCGATGTCGCCCAGCGACTTCTGGCGACGTTGGCACATCTCGCTGTCGCAGTGGCTGCGCGACTACCTGTACATCCCCCTCGGCGGAAACCGCAGCGACGAAGTCCGCACCTATCGAAACCTGATGGCGACGATGGTGCTCGGCGGGCTCTGGCACGGCGCCGCGTGGAATTTCGTCGTGTGGGGCTTCTACCACGGCGCCCTGCTCTGCGTGTATCGCGTCGCCAGATTCGACCATTGGATCCGCGAACGCGGCCGCCTGACCAGGGTCGTCGCTGCCGCGATCTTCTTCGTCTTCACGCTCTACGGGTGGCTCCTCTTCCGAGCGACCGCTCCCGGGCAGGTCGAAGGCTTCACCCTGGCCCTGTTCGGCGGCTGGGGGCAGATGGCCGTCGCCGGCGCGATCCTCGGTGTCGTCATGTATTTCGCCATGCCGCTCGTCGCCCACCATGCGTTGTCGAGCGGCCTCGGCGGCGAGAAGTGGGAGCCACGCAACCCGTGGGCGTGGCGCACCGCGATCCTCGCCGTCATCGTCTACGGAGCCCTGCACACCCGTGCCAGTGAAACCGCCTTCATCTACTTCCAGTTCTGACGCGAGGCCCACGGCGTTCATCGTCGTGACACTCGTGTTCCTGGCCGCCGGGCTCCTGGCGGTCGAGCTGGGATTCCGCGCGCTCCTGCCGCACCTGTCCGCCAACTCACGGATCCTGGCGGCCAGCCGGGCGCGCGTCGAGACGATCGCCGACGCGGATACCCCGACGATGCTGATCCTCGGCAACTCCGTCTCCGGCGACGGCGTCGACCCGACACTTCTGGCCACCGAGCTCGCCGACCGCGGGCTCCCCTTCGCGATCGCCCACCAGCCGGCCGACAACACGGTGATGCGCGACTGGTTCTACCAGCTCGACAACCAGTTCATCCGCGCCGACGCGGCCCCCGACGTGCTCCTGCTGCCGCTCGGGACCATACCCCCGCTAACGCGGCTGAACGAGCGCACCGAGGATCTGCTCTTCTCGTTCCTGAGGCTCGCTGACCTGCCGGAGTTCCTGCAGCGGGCCGACGTCTACGGTTTCGAGGAGCGGAGCGGTATCGTCTTCGGGAAGCTCTCCGCTCTGCACGCGTTCCGTGGGCGCCTGCAGAAGCGTGTGCTCGTCGAGTTGATCCCCGGGTACGAGACCCTCCGGATGGCGATGTTGGAAGCCGGAACGACGACGGACGGCGAGTTCGTCGTCCGATCGGACAAGCGTTGGGCCAAGCTCATGGCCCGACTCACCGAGCGTGCCGACATCCGCGTCGTACTCGCCCTCGTCCCGACGGAGCCGCTCGACCGGGGATTGCCGTCGAGTGACGCCAAGCTCGCGGCTCGGCTCGACTGGCCCGTGCTCGACCCGGGTCGCGACGTGACATGGGACGGCGAAGATCGCCCGGACGGCCTCCACCTCGGACCGGACGCGCGAGAGCGCTACACGCGCCTCCTCGCCGCGGAGCTCGCCGAACTGCTCGCTCCCACGCCAGGCGAAACACGATGATCGCGGTTGCCATCCTCTTCTGGACCTGCCTCGCAATGGTCGCCTGGAGCTACGTCGGCTACGGGATCTTCCTCGCGGTCGTCGCGCGCTTCCGCTCCCGCCCGGTGGCGGCGGAGCCCTGCGAGCCGTCGGTCTCCGTCGTCATCGCCGCGTACAACGAAGAGAAGGCGATCGCCTCGAAGATCGAGAACCTGCTCGCGCTCGAATACCCGTCCGAGAAGTTGCAGGTCGTCGTCGCCTCCGATGGTTCGTCGGACGACACTGGCCCGATCGTCGAGTCGTTCGCCGGCCGTGGGGTCGTGCTCGTCGACCTCCCGCGCTCCGGCAAGACGACGGCCCTGAACGCCGCCGCCGAAGCCGCGACCGGCGAGGTGCTCGTGTTCACCGATGCGACGACCGAGTTCACGACGGAGACCCTGCGCACGCTGGTCGAGCCACTCGCCGACCCGACCGTCGGCTGCGTGGGCGCCGAGCTGGATTACGTCGCAGGCGCGACCGCCGTAGGGCGCGGGACCACCGCCTATTGGCGCTACGAGCGGGCGCTCAAGCGCATGGAGAGTGACGTCTGCTCGCTGATCGGGTGCTCCGGCGCGCTCTACGCCGTACGGGCATCGGCCTACACCCCGATGCACCCGGAACTCAGCGCCGACTTCGCGATCGCCGGCGAGGTCTTCGAGAAGGGGCATCGTGTCGTGTACGGACACGGGGCGATCTCGCGCGAAGAGGTCAATCCGGAACCGAAGGCGGACTTCCGGATGCGCGTGCGGGTCGTCGTGGGGACCATCCACTCCCTGGTGGTGAAGCGCGCGCTACTCAACCCGTTCCGATACGGGTTCTTCGCCGTCCAGCTCTGGTCTCACAAGGTCTTGCGCTACCTGGCCCCCGTCCTTCTCCTGGTCGCGCTCGCCGCCCACGTCACCCTGGTGGTCGACGGCCGATCGGCACCGATGCTCTACCGCGTGCTGCTCGTCGGGCACGTCGGCGTGTGGGTCGCCGCGGCCGCCGGCTGGGTCGCGACGCGGACGGGGAT
>CAZFPM010000004.1:5073-31851 GCA_964520965.1 uncultured Myxococcales bacterium | reverse complement strand
GGTGGCCATCGCGCGCTACATCGGCGGCGACAAGGCGATCACGTGGGAGACCGAGCGCTGAGCGTATCACACCAAGGATCAACGATTCTCTCGAGTCGACGGCGCCGAACGTGTCACCGGTGGCCAGGCGCGAGTGAGCTGCATGCTGGTGGCATGTGGCGAGTGAGCAACGCCGCCACCGGCGGAACGGGCAAGCCGGAACCCGAGGGAATCGATGAGCCTTGGTATCAGTCGGCGGTGCAGTCTGCCTCGCGGCTGACGCCATCGAATCGAATCTCCTCGAAGCTCGCACGCAGGTTCCACGACCACGTGTACGTGTAGGCGATCGGACCGACCTGGAGTGTCGCCGGGAGATCCCGTCGCGTATAGGTGATCGCGTGCAGCCAGGTTTCGGTGCCGATCGGTCGCTGATAGATCAGGAATCGCGCCCCGAGCCGACAGATGCGCAGCTCGGCGTCGCCATGGGGCCATGGGGGACCGTCGACCATCGACACGTCGTCGACCGTGCTCTTGGTCTCGGCCGAGAAGTACTCACCTCGCCAGCCCACCACGTTGAACACGTAGTTCTCGGGTTCCGCCGCGTCGTCGGATCCGGGGTCACGGGCGATCAGCCCGCCGAACTGGTATCCGGCGTCGATGAGCCGCGAAGGGTCGTCGGCGCGCCGCGCCCGCACCGTCGCGCTCACGCGAAAGTCGCCGGTCACCTCCTTCACGACACCGGGACCGCTCGCCTCGAGGAACCACGCGCGGTTCTCGTGGGGAACGATATGCAGGGCGCCGTCGGACACCGTGTGGTCGAAGATGTCGGCGTTGAGCACCGTCCAGTCGTCGTCGAGGGTAGAGCCGTCGAAGGAGTCGTCGAGCTCGCTGAGATCGCCCGGGTCGGATGGCGGCGAGTCGGCGTCGGACGCCGGCGGAGTGGTGCCCGGCGGCGTATCCGAGGGTTGGGCGGTGGCATCCGGAGGCGTGGTCGCAGCGTCGCCCGACGGGGGCGGGACCTCTGCGCCGCCAGGGGGGCTCGACGAGGGCCCGGACTCATCGGACGACGACGGCGCTCCGTTGCCGGTGGCCGCGGCTTGGGTCGTGCCGTCGGCCCCGCTCCGATCGGCCGACGGCGGCGGCGAGATCGTCTCGACCGGGGACGCCGAGTTGCAGGCGACCACGACCACGGCGAAGCACGCCCACGCGACCGCCTGTCTGGACCGGGAAGGCCCCGCGCGAGCGACCCGCGTGCGGGTACGCACATGTGGTGCGGTGTCGATGCGTGTGCGCACCAAACCCCTATGTGCTGAATTACAAAGAAGATTTGACTTCGTCATGCGCTTCGCCATCGTGTAGACTGTACCAGAATAGTGGTTCATCACCGATCCACTAGCGCGCCGCAAGGCACGGCGCCACGGGTCGTCGGCAGACCCGACCCACGACCTCGGCGGTTTAATGTCCGGAGATCAAACCACCAGCTTCATCATCGGCGACGGCTCTCTCGCAATTCAGTGTGGTGGAATTCTGCTCGAGCGCGACCAGCACGTCGCTGGAGTCGTGACCGACGACGCGACGGTCCGATCGTGGGCCGAGTCTCATGGCATCTCCACAGCCGCGCCGGACGCGGATCTGGAAGCCTTCCTTGGACAAGAGCCGTTCGACTACCTGTTCAGCGTCGTCAATCTCCGGATGCTCCCCGACGCGGTGATCGGGCTGCCGCGCCGCATGGCGATCAACTTCCACGACGGTCCGCTGCCGCGTTACGCGGGGATCAACTCGACCAGCTGGGCCCTGATCGCCGGCGAGGAATCCCACGGGGTCACGTGGCACGAGATGACGACCCGGGCGGACAGCGGGCGCATCCTCGCCCAGCAGTGTTTCGACATCGGGGAAGGCGAAACGGCGTTCAGCCTGAACGCGAAGTGCTTCGACGCCGGAATGGGATCGTTTCGGGCACTCGCGGACGCGCTGATCGCCGACACCCTCGAGCCCCGGGAGCAAGACCTGTCGGAGCGCTCCTACTTCGGGAGGTTCCGCCGACCATCGGGCGCGAGCCTGATCGACTTCGATCGAGCGGCGGCCGACGTCGCGGCGTTCGTCTCCGCCCACGACCTGGGCGTGGCGTACCCCAACCCCTTCGCCCTGGCGAAGGTCGCCGTCGCCGACGGACCGCCGGTCATCGTGGGCAGCGTCAGCGTGAGTCGCGAAGCGTCGCGACGTCCCCCGGGGACGATCGTCGGTCGCGGCGAAAGCGGCGCGCGCATCGCCACGCGTGATCACGACGTGGTGCTCTCCGGCCTGCGCAGCGCCGACGGACGTGCGCTGTCGGAGCGCGACCTGCGCGAGGTCGGACTGATCGAGGCCGCCGTCGTCGTAGGCCCCAGCTCGCCGGTAGGCGAAGCGTTGACCCGCTTCGTCGACGACACCGTGCGCGCCGAGGCGGCCTGGCGCGACAGGCTCGCGGCCGTCGAGCCCATCGGACTACCCCGATCGCTCGAGGGTGCGGAGCCCGGCCCGGACCCGGAGGTCGAGGTGGCGGTCCCTGCGCCCCTGGCCGGCGACGACCGCCGCATCGCCGCCGCGCTGGCGTGCTTCATCGGGCGCGCTGTCGGTGTGGGAGCGTACGACATCGGATTTCGCTCCGCCGCCCTCGACGCAGCGAGCTCCGAGCTCGACCAGTGGGTCGTCGCGACTATTCCCGTACGCGTCGATCCGGCCCCGGAGGCATCGGTCGACGACGGCCTGTCCGCTGTCGCGGAGGCGATGGCGCGGGCCGAGATCGAGGGGCCATTTTTGCGCGACACACTCGTTCGTTGCCCGGTGTTGGAGCGCGTACCGACCGGCCCGGGCGGAGTCGACCTGCCGGTGGTGGTCCGGGTCGATGACGCCGACCGCCCCCCGGGAGCTCGGCTCGCGCTGACCGTCGTCGACGATTGCGTCCGCGTCATCGGCGACGGCGCGACCGTGTCGGGCGACGGCCTCGAGGCCCTGGGCGCGCAGCTCCGGACCTGGCTCGGAGCGGCCGCCGACGACACGGCCCGGCCGCTCGCGGGTGTTCCTATCCTGGACGACGAGACCCGGGACCGGCTCTTGTCCACGTGGAACGACACCGCGCGAGAGTACGATCGCGGCGAGACGATCCACACGCTGTTCGGAGCGCAGGCAGGGCGGCACCCGGACAACCCGGCGGTCACGTTCCGCGGTCGCACGCTGACGTACGGAGAGCTCGAGATCCGCTCCAACCGGCTCGCCCGCCACCTGCGCCAGTGCGGGGTCCGACCGGGCACGCTGGTCGGCGTGTTCATGGAGCGCTCGAACGACATCGCCGTGGCCACGCTGGCGATCATGAAGGCCGGCGGCGCGTACGTGCCGCTGGATCCGGAGTACCCGAGCGAGCGACTGGCGTTCATGATCGACGACGCCAACGTGACCGCGATCGTGACCCAGGAGCGGGTGCGGCACCGGGTCGAGGCCGGCGAGCGGACGGTCGTGTCCATCGATGGCGACGCGGCGGCGATCGCCCGGTCCGACGCCGAGCCTCTGCCGACGCTGTCGGGACCGGCGGATCTCGCCTACGTGATCTACACGTCGGGCTCCACGGGGCGACCGAAGGGCGTGATGGTCGAGCACGGCAACGTGGTGAACTTCTTTGCCGGCATGGACGACACGCTCGGGTTCGACCCCGGCCACGACGCCCCGGGGGTCTGGCTCGCGGTGACGAGCCTGAACTTCGACATCTCGGTGCTCGAGCTCTTCTGGACGCTCGCGCGCGGCTTCCACGTCGTCATTCACGCAGAGGACCATCGCCCTGGGGGCTTCGTGCCGGTACACGGCGGCGTCGGGGTGGAGATGGGCCTCTTCTACTTCTCGAGCGACGAGTCCGCCGGACACGAGGACAAGTACGCGCTCCTCCTCGAGGGCGCGCGCTTCGCCGATCGGAACGGGTTCAACGCGGTCTGGACTCCCGAGCGTCACTTCCACGCGTTCGGGGGGCTCTTCCCGAACCCGTCGGTGACGAGCGCCGCCCTGGCGACGATCACCGAGAACGTCCAGCTCCGGGCCGGCAGTTGCGTGAGCCCCCTGCACTCCCCGATTCGCATCGCCGAGGAGTGGTCGGTGGTCGACAACCTGTCGAAGGGGCGGGTCGGGCTCTCGTTCGCAGCGGGCTGGCAGCCGAACGACTTCGCCATCCGACCCGAGCACTACGGGCGCCGGAAGGAGCGGATGTTCGAGGACATCGAGACCGTGCGTCGGCTGTGGCGGGGCGAGACGATCCCCTTCGTCGACGGCACCGGGGAGACGGTCGACGTGCGGGTCCTGCCGCGGCCCTACTCCGAGGAGCTGGAGATCTGGGTCACGGCGGCCGGCAACCCCGACACCTTCGCCGCCGCCGGCCAGGTCGGCGCCAACCTGCTCACCCACCTGTTGGGTCAGACCCTCGAGCAACTCGCCGAGAAGATCGGCATCTACCGGACGGCTCGGCAACGGGCGGGCCACCCCGGGAGGGGGACGGTGAGCCTGATGCTCCACACCTACGTGGGCACCGACGACGACGAGGTCCGCGAGCTCGTACGCGAGCCGATGAAGAACTACCTCCGAAGCGCCGTGGGACTCGTGAAGGCGGCCGCGTGGAGCTTCCCGACCTTCGAGAAGACCGCGACGATGGAGGACGGGAGCTTCGGTATCGACCACCTGTCCGAAGAGGAATTCGACGCCCTGCTCGACCACGCCTTCGAGCGTTACTACGAGACCGCCGGGCTCTTCGGGTCCGCCGACACCTGCCTGCGCATCGTCGACCAGATCGCGGCACGCCTCTCCTACCTTCACAGTTGACCAGATCAAGGGCATCGACGTCGACGACATCGCCTGCCTGATCGACTTCGGCGTGCCGTCCGACGCGGCGATGCAGGCGCTGCCGCGCCTCGCGTCGGTGTTCCGCGAATCGAACGCCGGGGTGGGGATTCGAGGCTCCGAGCGTGACTTCTCGATACCCGCGCTGATCGCGCGTCACGCCGTGAGCCACTTCCAATGTACGCCTTCGATGGCGTCGATGCTGGTCGTCGACGAAGGCGTCGCCGCGTCGCTCCGCGGGCTCGAGAAGCTGCTGGTGGGCGGCGAGGCACTCCCCGCACCGATGGCGCGGCAGCTCGACGCATTGACCGACGGCGACGTGATCAACATGTACGGGCCCACCGAGACGACCATCTGGTCGACGACCTGGACCGTGAGCGGCGCCTTCGACGCGGTCCCGATCGGCGCCCCCATCGCCAACACGACGATCCGAATCCTCGACCCGAGCGGGCAATTGGTGGCCCCCGGCGCCCTCGGAGAGCTCTGCATCGGCGGAGACGGGGTGGTTCGCGGGTACCTCGATCGCCCCGGATTGACGGCCGAGCGATTCGTCCCCGATGCGTTCGGTGATGATCGCCTGTACCGGACCGGCGATCTCGCGTCGTGGCGGACCGACGGCGTGCTCGAATTCCACGGACGCCTCGATCACCAGGTCAAGCTCCGGGGTCATCGAATCGAGCTCGGTGAGATCGAGGCGCGGTTGGTAGAACATCCCGACGTGAGGGCCGCGGCGGTCATCATCCGCGAAGACACCCCCGGCGACCGCCGCATCGTCGGCTATCTCGTTCCGGGAGCCGAGCGTCCCGGCGACGACGCGTTGCGCGCCCACCTCGCGGCGGGCATGCCGGAGTACATGGTCCCGACGGCGTTCGTCGCGCTCGACGCGCTGCCGGCGACGCCCAATCGGAAGATCGATCGAAAGGCGCTGCCCGCGCCGTCGCGGGCCAGCGGAGGCACCGGCGTCGACTACGTCGCTCCGAGCAGCAAGCTGGAGCGGGCGATCACCGAGATCTGGTGCGAGGTGCTCTCGCTGGAGCGGGTGGGCACGCAGGAGAACTTTTTCGACCTCGGCGGCCACTCGCTGCTGACGATCCAGGTCCACGGTCGGCTGAAGTCGGTGCTCGATCGACCCCTGACGTTGGTCGATCTCTTCCGTTACCCGACGGTCAGCGCCCTGGCACAGTATCTCGAGGCCGGGGACTCCGACCGCGCACTCGACCGAACGGCGGCCCGAGCGGGCGCTCGCCGCGACGCTCTGGCGCGGCGGCGCACGGCGCGACAGCGGAGAAGGTGACCCGAAATCGATGCGCGCGGGCAGGAGCGTGCGTGAAATCCCGCGGAACGGTGGTACACTTCCTGGGTGAACAGTCCTCCCCCAACCGGCACGGGGCGGCCGTGGGCGGACCGAATGATCCGCGTCTTCCTGGCTGGACGCGATCATACCGATCCGTTCGTGGCTTCGGCGTTCGTGCGTCTGAACTTCCTCCTGGTGCTGATCACGCTCGCCTGGTCGATCTCGGCCTTGCAGTTCGGCGTGCAGGAGCGGATGCGGGCCTTCACGATCCATGCGACGATGGCGATCCTCTCGTACGCGATTCGCGCGTGGGGACTCCACCAGACGACGCTGGCGGGGATTCGGCGCGTCGCTCACGTCGCTGGCGCCTGCGTCACCGGTGGGCTCTTCGTCGCGGCGACGAACTCCGGGCTCGGTCACGCCGTGGAGGCGTGGTACCTGGTGTGCGTTCCGGCAGCGATCGTGTTCCTGATCGGCGGCCGGGCGGGCGGGATCTGGGTTGTCGTGACCGCGTTGATGCTGGTGGTGCTGAACCACCTGGAGTCACAGGCACCCCGTGAACCCGAGTTCCTGGTGACGGGTTGGGAGCGCGCCGCCGCCCACGTGGGCCTCACGTTGATCCTCGCGACCTTTGCCGGGGCGACGCGACGGGCGAGCGAGCGGCACGTCGACACCCTCGAATCCCACGACCGTGAGCTGCTCGCACAGAATCGTCGATTGCAGGCCGAGATCCTGGAGCACGAGCAAACGCAAGAGGCGCTGGCCACGGCACGCGATGCTGCCGAGGAAGCCCGTGCGCTGGCCGAAGAAGCGAACCGGAGCAAGTCCGAGTTCCTGGCCAACATGAGCCACGAGCTGCGAACGCCGCTGAACGCGGTCATCGGATATGGCGAGCTGGTCGTCGAGGATCTCCCGAACAAGGACGCCGAGAGCCTCGACGTCGACATGAGTCGGATCCTGGACGCCGCACGGCACCTGCTCGGACTCATCAACGACCTTCTGGACATCTCCAAGATCGAGGCGGGACGAACCGAGCTCCACCTGGAGAACTTCGACATCCGGCCGATCGTCGAGGATCTCGTCGAGACGGTCGGGCCGATCGCCGAACGCACCGGCACCCGGATCGACGTCGAGATCGACGACGCCCTGGGAACGATGTGGGCCGACAAGACGCGCGTTCGGCAGGTGCTGTTGAACCTGCTGTCGAACGCCGCGAAGTTCACGCGAGACGGGCGGGCCTGCGTGCGGGTCACCCCGGCGATCACCGGCGGACGACGCTGGTTCGTCATCGAGGTCGAGGACGACGGCATCGGGATGAGCGAAGCGCAGATGTCTCAGATCTTCGAGCCGTTCCGGCAGGCCGATCCATCGACCACGCGCGACTTCGGCGGGACCGGCCTCGGGCTCGCCATCTCCCGCACCTATTGCGAGATGCTCGGCGGCTCGATCACCGTCCGGAGTGAGAAGGGCACAGGGAGCTGCTTCACCGTGCGTCTTCCGGCCGAAGCGAACACCGCCTCGCTGGAGCATCCGAGCTCGGGACCCGTGCCCGTGGTCTCGGGCTCCAACCCCGGCGTCCGGACCGTGCTCGTCGTCGACGACGACCCGGCGGCTCGGGAAATCATGACGCGATACCTCACCAAGGCCAGCTATTACGTGGTAACCGCCCCGACGGGAGAGGCCGGCATCGAGCTCGCCCGACGCATCCGACCCGACGTGATCACGCTCGACGTGCGCCTCCCCATCGCCGACGGATGGTCCGTCCTGACGACGCTGAAAGGCGACGACGTGACGCGGGACATTCCCGTGGTCATGGTCACGATGGTCGAAGATCGGGAGATCGGGTACGCGCTCGGCGCCACGAACTTCCTGGTCAAGCCCGTCGAACGCACGCACCTGATCGAGGCGCTGGACACCTGTATCCGCACCCAGGTCGAGTCCGCCTGAGCGCGCCCGGGATGCCAGCGTGCTCTGGGACGTCCCGCGACCCCTTCGAACGACTCGCCCTCCGGGGCTTCGGCCTCGGAGCACGCGTCGTTTTGCACAGACGCTCCCCGAGGCGTGCCGTGCCCCGGTCGAAGCGACGACGACTTCAGGGCGCGGCGCTCCGGCAGAGCAACCCCTCTTCGAGGCGCGACGCGACGGTCGAGAGGGCCATGGCCGTCCGCTGGTAGGCGGAGGCCATGCGCTCGACGCCAGTGCGACCCTGGGACATCGCCTTCAGGAAGAGGTCGCGGAAGTGCGGGTGGTGGATCACCACCTCGAACGCGTCCTCTTCACCGATGACGAGGGAGGCGGGGACGAGCTGTCGGTATTGCTGCACGAGCTCCTTGCCGAACGCCCGTGTGTTCCCGACTGTCGCGTCTTGCCCGAACGCGTTCTCGACGGCGACGAGCACGCGGTCGAGATCGGGCTGCTCCGCCAGGGCCACCGACAGCGAGTCCCGCGACGCATCGTCGAGCGACGAAGCGCCGTAGAGAAGAGCAGCCGGTGCGTCGATCAGGCCAGACGCCAGCGCCCGGACCCACACGAGGAGCTGCTCGTCAGGGTGATCGACCATCTCCCACCACACCCGGTCCGGCGGCAGGTCGACGACCACGCTCTGCCAGACATCTCCGTCGCGGAGCGCGGCCCACTCGTCGACGCTCATCGACACGTAGGGCTCGGGCAGCAGGCCCGCCCCGATGAGCGGCGGAAAGAGCATCTCCGGACCTGTGTCGGCGACCTGCAACGCCACGACGCCGACGAAGTTGCTGCACATGAGCAGGCGCTCCAGCGGGTTCATGTACAGGCGCATCGTGTACTCGCCGACGACGACGTGGATGTGCCCCCACCGCCCCTCGGCGTGCAACAGCTCCGGGTCGCAGAATTCGCCGATGCCCCAGATGCTCGTCAGCTCGTCGATCTCGCGCTCGAAGGGGATGAGCACCAACCCCTCGGCCGCCGCGTGCCACATCACGAGCAGCGCGTCGTGGACGCGTAGCGCCGATCGCACGGCCGCCAGCTGCTCGAGTGTGTCGCGGACTGCGCTCCCGTCCACACCGCATTCCTCGGCGACCTAGTCGGCGACATCGAGCGCCCCGGCTTCCGACAGCCGGAGCGACTCCCACGGATCCGCCGCGCCGGCGGGGTGAGCGATGTAATCGGCCCACCGCATCCGAGCCCCGATCGCGCGTATCGCGGCGGTGCACGACACAGGGGTCCAATCCCCGGCGAGGCACGCGGCGAGCCACGGTGCATCGTCAGCGTCCGGGAGCTCTCCGACCGCAGCGGTCGGCACCCAGGGTTCGCCGGCCGATGCAGCGGGCGTGGCTGCCAGCCCGGCGATCAGGAGCACGAGCCCGATCACCAGCCGTGGCGTCGCTGCCGCGGCGCGGCTGAGCTCATGGTCGCTTCGGTCGATCGGCACGGCCCTGCATCGAGCTTCGGGGACATCGAACGCGAAGCCTACCACGGTCCGGACCCGCGGGTCGCGCCCAGACAAACCCACCCCAGGGCGGTCGCAAAGTCCGGGCCATCCCCCATCAAGGGCGAGATCCTATCTCGCCCCCGGCTCGCAGAGCCGGTCTACACCCCTGAGGCAACCCAAGACCCTCGACTGTGCGATCCCCCTGGAACCCACCCGCGAACGAGCCGCCGAGCGAAATGCCACCGGTCGCACGACGCCTCTCTGTTTGACAGACCCCGCGGAGTACACGACGCTCGGGTCACCGGTCACCCCCCTCCAAGCGCGAGGTATCGCCATGATCCACACGTTCTCCAGGCTCGGGTCCCTGACGCTGGTCTTCGCCCTCGCGCTCTTCGCAGCCCACTGCGGCGGAGAGGGCGACGACTCTGGCACCGACGGGGACGCCGACCAGCCGGGAGGATCCGAGATCATCCTCAGCGTGTGGGATCTGACCCTCGATCCACCGGCCACCGGGACCATCGACTTCCGCGCCGACATGACCTTCTTGCAGGACGCGACCAGCGAGGGTGGGCACCATCTGGCAGGCGGAGACTACGCGTTCGACAGCGACGGCGCCGACGCGACCCACGCGCTGTCGTTCCACTACACGTGGTACCAGTACGACGCGATGGACCGCGTCGACTACGACGGGCACACGTACACCGGCACCGTGACCGAGGGCACCAGGAGTTACGACCTGGTGGCCGACGACGGTGCGACGGGGACGATCTCGCGCTAGGCGGGTCGATGTCCCTCCGTCACTCCATCACGCCGACCCGACTCCGCGTCGCGCGCGCCGTCGCATGCATCGGCGTGTGCGCGCTGATGGTGTCGGCGGGATGCCGGCGCGGCCAGGCCAATGAAGCGCCGCCCGACGGCATCTCCGAGGGCTCGGGCGCGCCGCGGCCGGCGGACGCGGGACCATTCGCATTCGGCGGCGGGCCGTGGGAGTGGGAGACCCGGGGGATCGGGGGCGGCGGCGCGTTCCTGGCGGCGGCGATCAGCCCGCACGATGCGAACGATCTGTCGATCGCCACGGACATGGGCATGGTCTTCCGGAGCGTCGACTTCGGTCGGAGCTGGTTCGGGGTCCATTTCTCCGCCCTCCGCGGCGGTGACCGATCGACCCATCGGTTCACGTCGGACCCGAACGTGGTCTACGCGATCGATTGGCGTGGCTGGACGGGCGCGTTCCCGGTGCGGAGTGACAACGGCGGCCGCGCCTGGACGCGGCTGGAGGCGGATCCGACGAACGGCGAGGCCGCCTGGATCGATCCCGATCCAGACGGCACGGACCGGGTGCTCATCGGCGACTGGGCGTCGATCCACATCTCCCACGACGGCGGGGCGACCTTCACCGAGGTGATGCGCGCAGCTGTGCAGGAGCAGGGGATCTATGTCGCGGGCGTGGTCTGGGACGGCCAGCGTGTGTTGATCGGGAACCGGCGGCAGATCCTGGTGTCGACCGATGGAGGCGTCACGTTCACGGCGACCCCCTACGAGGGGCTTCCCGACGACGAAGAGGTCGCCAGTCTCACCGGCGCGCGCGAGGGAGAGACGCTGCGGCTCTGGATGACGACACGCACCGTCGAGACGACCTGGCAGGGCATTCGCGCCGACCAGGTGGCCGCGTTCCGCGGCGTGTGGACCCGCGACTGGGATGTGACTCCGTGGAGCCGTTCCACGACCGGGATCGCGCGCTCCTTCCAGGGGTTCACGGTGGCGGCATCCCGCCGCGACATTCGCTTCGTCTACGTCGCCGGCGGCATCCCGCGGACCCAGATGCCGGACGTCTACCGCAGCTCCGACGGCGGCCAGACGTGGGCGTCGACCGTGGCCACCCGGGCGAACCGGAACATCTCGACCGGCTGGTGCGGCGCGCGGGGGGAGATCGACTTCTGGTGGGGCGGCGCCCCGCTCACGTTCGCGGTCTCGCCGACGGACCCCCGCTTCCTGATGTTCGGCGACTACGGCTTCGTGCACGTATCGAGTGACGGAGGGGCTACCTGGCGGCAGGCCTACGTCGACGTGGCCGACCAGAACCCGGCCGGGCAGAACACGCCGCGGGGGCGCGCGTACCGAGGCGTCGGTCTGGAGGACACCTCGTCGTGGTGGCTGCATTGGTACGATCCGACGACCGTCTTCGCCGCGTTCAGTGACATTCGCGGCATCGCCAGCGACGACGGGGGCGAACACTGGAGGTCGGGCTTCTCGGCGGGACTGACCTTGAACTCGACCTACCATGTCGTCGAACAGCCGGGCACCCGGCGGCTCTTCGCTGCCACTTCGTCGGTGCACGACATCTACCAGAGCACCTTCCTCACAGACGCCCTGATCGACCCGGGCGAAGGGCACGTGGAAATGTCGGACGACGGAGGACGCTCGTGGACGACGATGACCGACATCGGACACCCGGTGGTGTGGCTGGCCCTGGACCCGACCGCACCCGACCGCATGTACGCGAGCGTCGCCGACCGGACCCGCGGGGGAATCTGGGTCACGAACGACCTGTCTGCGGCAACGGAGGCACACTGGCGCCGTTTGCCGTCGCCGACCCGCACCGAGGGCCATCCGTACAACGTGCACGTGCTCGCCGACGGCACGCTCGTGACGAGCTGGTCCGGACGGCGCGACGAGGCCGAACAGTTCACGACGGGGTCGGGCATCTTCGTGTCGGGCGACGGCGGCGAGACGTGGACCGATCGCAGCCATGCGGACATGCAGCGCTGGACGAAAGACGTCGTGATCGACCCCCACGACCCGACCCAGAACACCTGGTACGCCTGCGTCTTCAGCCATTGGGGCGCACATCCGAACGAGGTCGGCGGCATCTTCCGAACGCGCGACCGCGGAGAGACATGGACCCGCATCAGCGATCTCTACCGTGTCGAGTCGATCTCGATCGACCCCCGCGACCCCAACCAGGCGTACGTGTCTACGGAGACCCGGGGCTTGTGGCACACCCGGAACCTGACCGACGAGGCTCCCGACTTCACCGAAGTGCTCACCTACCCGTTCATGCACCCCACGCGGGTCTTCTTCGATCCGCACGACCCGACCGCCGTCTGGGCCACCAGCTTCGGGGGCGGGCTTCGGGTCATGCACCGAAGCGACGAGTGAGGGGCGCGGCATGACCGACCCCGCTCCCGGCGGAGACGCCGACCGCTCCCCGGACAGGCCGCCGCGCCACGTCGTCGCGCTCGTGTCCACGCGCGGTATCTCGGGGCCGGGCCGTCAGCTCGCGGCCCTCGCGCGCGCGCTCGGCGAGGTCGGTGTGGAGTTGCGGATCGTGCTGCTCGTGCGGCCCGGGGTCGGGCTCGCCGGTTTCGATCGGTTCCTGGACGAGCAGGGCGTGGCGTACGGGCTCGTGGACGATCGCGGGCCGTTGGATGCATCGCTCGTGCGCTCGCTCGGGCGGCTCTTCGATGAGCGGCGTCCGGACATCGTCCAGACCCACGGCTACAAGACGGCCGGCATGGCTTTCGCGCTCCGACGCCTGGGGCAGCGCATTCCGTGGATCGGTTTCTACCACGGCGACACGGACCTCGGCCTCAAGGACCGGCTCTACAACCGATTGCACGCCACGCTACTCCGGTCGGCCGACCGCATCGTGTTGATGTCCGAGGGGCAGCGCGGCGCCTTCGAGCGCTGCCGCGACAAGACCGTGGTCATCCACAACGCCGTCTTGCCGATGCCGGTGCTGGAGCGGGCCGAGCCAAACCTCGATCGCCTGCGCGACTTCAGAGACAGGTCTACCGGACGGTTGATCCTGGTCGTGGGCCGGATGAGCCACGAGAAAGGGTTCGACGTGTTCCTCGACGCCCTGGCGGCGGTCAGGGGGGAGGCCCCGCCTTGCGCGGCCCTGGTCGGAGACGGACCGCTCCGCGGGGAGCTGGAGCAGCAGGCCGAACGGCTCGGGCTCGGCGAGCGCGTGCTCTTCGCCGGCACCATCGAGTCGATGCACGCGGTCTACCCGGTGGCGGATCTGCTCGTGATCCCATCGCGAAGCGAGGGTCTTCCGAACGTGCTCCTGGAGGCCGTCGGCGCGGGCGTCCCGGTCGTCAGCACGCCCGTGGGGGCCGTGCCGGAGGTGCTGGCCGCCGCTCCGCAAGCGTTCGTGATGGTGGAGCGTTCGGATCCCGCCGCGATCACCGAAGGGATTCACGTCGCCCTGGACGAGCTCGCGCACTCGCCCGCGGCGCGAGACGAGGCCCGGGCGACGTTGGCGAACGCGCTCTCGCCCGAGCAGCGCGTGGCCCGCCACCTCGATCTCTATGCCGGTGTGCTGGCAGCAGGGGAGCACCCGTGAAGATCGAGATGGTGCTGCCCTGCCTCGCTGCCGCGGGCATGGAGACGATCGTCGCTCGCCTCTGCCGCCGACTGGACGACCGCGGGCATGACGTCGGCGTGACCTGCATCGAAGCACGCGGCGCGTTGGCAGGCGACCTGGAATCCAAGGGGATCCGGGTGGCGCTGGTACCGACGCCCCGAGTCGCGACGAACGTCTGGCCGCGAGCGCTGTCGAGCCACCTGGCCCGCGTGGCTCCGGACGTCTTGCACATCCACTCCGGCGCCTGGCTGAAGGGGGCGATGGCCGGCCGACAGAGCCGCACACCGTTCCTCCTGTACACCGCCCACGGAGTGGTCGATCCCGAACCCTGGCAGAACCGTTACTTCGAGCGCGCGGGCGCCTTGCTCACCCATCGCGTCGTCGCCGTCTCCGAGCATCTGAAGACGTTTCTGTCGGCCCGCGGGATACCGGCGCGGAAGATCGACGTGATCATCAATGGCGTCGACACCTCGGCGTTCCGGCCGGCACCGCCCGAGGGTCGTCTGCGCCAGAAGCTCGGCATCGACGCCGACACGATGGTCGTCGGCACGGTGGCTCGTCTAGAGCCCGTGAAGAACCAGGCGATGCTGATCCACGCGGTCGCGCGAGCGCGCGGGGGCGGTTGCGACTGCGAGGCGGTGTTGGTCGGCGACGGCCCGCTGCGACCGGACCTGGAGCGGCGGGCGCGCGACGCGGGAGTCGGCGACCGGATCCATTTCTGGGGGTATGACGAAGACGTGTCCCGCATCTACCCCGAGTTCGACGTCTTCGCGTTGACGTCGACCATCGAGGGAACGTCGATCAGCATGTTGGAGGCGATGGCTTCGGCTGTCTGTCCGGTCGCGACGGCCGTCGGCGGGAACGTCGATCTGCTCGGCGGCGGCTCCAGCGGCGTACTCGTCCCGCGCGACGAGGCAGGGAAGCTCGCCGAGGTGCTCGGCGCGCTCGCCGGAGACCCGGAACGACGCGACGCACTCGGACGCGCAGCACGGGCCCGGGTCGAGACCCGGTTCAGCGAGACGTCGATGGTCGACCGCTACGAGGAGCTGTATCGGCATCGACGGCTGCCGCGCGCCGACGACCCACGACCGGAGGCAGGCTGATGTGCGGCATCGCCGGCGCGTTCGCCTTCGCGACCGATTCCCGCATCTCCGAGCCGCGGCTCGCGGCCGCCCGTGACCGGATGGCCCACCGCGGACCCGACGGCGAGGGATTGTGGTGCGCGCCCGACGGCAGGGTCGGACTCGTGCACCGCCGGCTCTCGGTCATCGACGTGGAACTGGGTCAGCAGCCCCTGGTCACCGGCGACGACGCGTTCGTGATCGTGTTCAACGGCGAGGTCTACAACTACCGCGAGCTCCGGGCAGAACTGGAAGCCGAGGGCGCTCGATTCCGTACGAACTCGGACACCGAGGTCGTACTCGAGGCCTTCCGCGCCAGGGGCCCGCGCTGCATCGACGACTTCCGCGGGATGTTCGCGTTCGCGATCTGGGATCGCGCCCGGCACCGCCTCTGCCTGGCCCGAGACCGGACCGGGCAGAAGCCGCTCTTCTGGGCCGTCGAGGCAGGGGTCTTCTATTTCGCTTCGACGCTCGATGCGCTGCGCGCGCTCGACCCGACTCCGCGGGACCTCGACCTCGGGGCCGTCGACGACCTCCTGACCCTGTCGTACATCCCGGCGCCCCACACGATCTGGCAAGGTGTCGAGAAGCTACCGGCTGCCCACGAGATCGAGGTCGACGGCAGCGGCCCGCGAATCCGCCGCTATTGGGACATCGCGTCCGAGCGAACGCCCTTCGAAGGGAGCCACGCCGACGCCGTCGACCGTTTGGACGAGCTGGTCCACGAGGCCGTCGCACTCCGGCTCCGAAGCGACGTGCCGCTCGGCGTGTTCCTCAGCGGCGGAATCGACTCCAGCCTGGTCGCCGCGGTCGCCAACCAGCACGCCCGGTCGGTGCAGACCTTCGCGATCGGATTCGACGTGCCGGACTTCGACGAGAGCCCGCACGCCAGCGCGGTGGCTCGTCACATCGGGACCGAACATCGCACGTTCGACGCTCGCCTGCAGATCCTCGACCTGGTGCACGAGGTCGTCGACCTCTACGGCGAGCCGTTCGGGGACTCGTCGGCACTCAACGTCTGGCAACTGTCGCGACTCACGCGACAGCATGTCACGGTCGCCCTCGGCGGAGACGGCGGAGACGAGGGGTTCTTCGGCTACGACTGGTATCGCCGGGCACTGCAGATCCACGGTGTGCGGCGACGTCTACCGTCGAGGCTCGCTCGGTGGAGCGGCCGAGCCTTGGCGCTGGCGCCCTTCGACGGCCGGCCGATCGCCCGGGCCAGACGTGCGCTCCGCCTGGTGGGCTCGACCCACGCCGAGCAGTTTGCGCTACAACGCACGTTCATCGGTCCGGACGAGGTCGAGGGGCTCTACCGCGGAGCGTTGCGCGAGGCACGGGTGCGCGCCGTCGAGACCGCGCACCGACGCCTGTCGCGGCTTTACGAGGAGAGCCCGGGCAGCGACCTGAATCGCATGCGATGCGTCGACATCGAGAGCTACCTCGCCGATTGCCTCCTGCCGAAGGTCGACGTCGCGTCGATGGCCCACGGCCTCGAAGCCCGGGCGCCGCTGCTGGACCACCGGATCCTCGAGTTCGCCACGACGCTTCCGGATCGGTGGTCGACATACGGGCGAACCGGCAAGTTGCTCCTGCGCGACGTCCTGGAGCGCTACGTGCCGCGGTCCCTCTTCGAGCGCCGCAAGGCGGGCTTCTCGCTTCCGCTCCGCACGTGGTTCGCCACCAGCGAGCGCGAGCGATTGGAGCGCATCGCCCGGGACTCGCCGATCATGGACGCCGGGTGGTTCGACCGGGCCGGACTGGTGAAACTGATCGCCGAGCACGCGAGCGGGGCGCGGGATCACAGCGACCGCCTGTACAATATCGTCGCGCTGGACGCGTGGCTCCGCGCTCGCCAGTGACGGCCGGCGGCCGGCCGGAGAGCCGGCACTCGGCGAAGAGCGTCACCGTCCGACGACTCCAAAGCGATCCCATGCATGGCGATTCGGGGATCGCTTTGGTAATGATGTCGGCGAGGCTCGGGGCTGTCGTTGGTTCGGTTTATCGCTCTACCGGTGGCGACCATGGCGATGCGCGTCCACATCCTCGCGTTGCTGGGCGACGACAGCTACGCGTTCGAACGCCGATTCCGGGTCGCCGGGCACACGCTCGGACCGTGGCTCGTCGCGTTGCGTTCGGTTTGGGACACGAGCCAACGCGACATGGATTGGCAGGCCGCGCTCCTGTCGCGGGCGCTTGGCGCTGTCGCGTTTCGGGCGACCACCGTCGACGACGCCTTCCTCGATCTCGCGCTCTTCCGCGACGGCGAGCTGGCGTACCGGTTCGAGCATCGATTCGGCGGATTGGCTGATGCTCAGCTCGAAGAAGCGATCGAAGACGCCACGTACGACGACGAAGCGGATAGCGAAGCGGATGACGGACCGCGGCGGCAGGCCGCCCCGGACCTGACTCGACCCGTCTCGCCGGAGACGGCGATGGCGATGGCGGACGACCTCTTCGACCCGGCCCCGTGCAAGCTGATGGCCGACGGGATCTCCCCGATCGAAGCCGCCCGGACCATCGCCGAAGAGCGGGCTCGCGCGATCGCCGAGGCCTGCCGAGCCGGGGGAGCGGAGGTCGACGTAGAGCCGTTGCGTCGCGTGCTCCGCGGGGAGATCCGGCAGCGGAACGACGAGGAGCTCTCCGCTTGGGCAGACGTGCCCGAGCTGATAGCCACGATGGGCGTGCGCGGGTTCCGCGCGTGGCTGCTCGAGGAGAACCGAGCGGAGAAGCAGGCGGAGGCCGAGGTGATCGCCGCCGGGTCTAGCGACTTCGAGCGCGCCCCGACACAGTCTCGAACGCAGGTGGCCCCGAAGCGGCGGTGGCTCGACTACCTGTTCCGCGCGGCGGTCCTGACCGCAGGCGGCGCCCTGGGATATGTCCTGACCCATTCCTGGGTCTGGGCGTTCGTCGGCGCCATCACCCTGGCGTTCGTGGTGCCGATGCTGCTCGTGATCGGCCGCCTGAGCCTGATGGCGCGCCGCGGTCGACGCGCGATGGAGGCGTTCGAACAGACGATGGAGGCGGATGCGGAGCTGTCGCTGGAGCAGCGGCTGGCGTTCGAGCCGTTATTGCGCGATTGGGGCGACCTCGCGATCCGGCTGGGCGGCGAGTCTCCGCCCGGAGGCCTGGTCGGGGCCCTCTATCCGCATGCGGCGGGCCCCGCTGCGGCCGAAGGTCTGCGCGCGCGGATCGCCAGCGGCGAGGACCTCTCCTCGCTCGAGGCCGAGATCGGCGGCCTGCGCCGGGCGTTGATCGACGCCGAGCTCGCCGGGGACGATCTCGAACCCCTGAAGCAGCGGTGGCGGGACATCTCCCCGGAGACGACGGGCGGGGACTGAGCGTCTGATCGGAGGGATCAGAGCGGGAGAGCGCCGAGCTCGGCGCGTCCGCACACCCCGGGTCGATCACTCCGTCGAGTACTCCACGCACGTCGTTGCGATCCCCTCGACCGCGGCGGTCAGACAGCCGGAATACGACTCCGCGGACACCGGGCAACAGTGGCCGTGGTCGCCCCAGAGGTCGACGAAGTGAGCGAGCCGAGGAGACCCCGGGAACGCGGTGCAGGATCCCGGCGCGTCGCCGCCGCCGGCGAACACTCCGACGACGTAGATTCCGTCGTCACGTCCTCCTTTCGCGCCGACCAGGGTCGACCGCCAGGACTCCGGGACGCCGGCGTCCAGCTGTGCGGGCTCGTCAGTGATGAACGTGACGACCAGGATCGCGTCCTCCCGAAGGAACCCCTCGTTGCAACCCCCGGGGGACACCAGGGGGCGGTTGACCGCGAGACCCATCGCCTCCATCGCTCTCTCGGCACCGGAGCCACCGGTGCCCACGTGCGCCATGCACGCGAACGTCGCGTCGATGTCGTCCACCCAGCCACTCACCCACCGCAGTGGCCCCGGGAAACAGGAGGCGCGGAACGCAGATCGCGTCCTACCGGCGCCGAGCATGTCGTCGCACTCCGGCCCATCGGATAGCACGGGCCGGCTCCCGTCCGAGTCGATGACCATGATGTGATAGTCGCCGGTCGGAGCCGCCGCCCTGATGGCCTCGAGGAAGCCGGGGACACTCGCCGCCAACTCGTCCTGCTCGTCGCTCATCGACTCTGAGTTGTCGATCACGAAGAGGAAGTCGATGCCACCGCACCCGTCCGCCTCCGGGATCGGCGGAATGTGCCCCTCGGCCTCGTCGGCCTCGCCGTCGCAGTCGTCGTCGATGTCGGACAGCGTCTCCACCGCGCCCGGCCACACGTCGGGATGGCCGTCGTCGCAATCCAGATCGTCGCACCATCCGTCACCGTCGCGGTCGGCGAGGCCGGCACGCTCGCAATCCGGTGGGAGCGCTGCATCGTCCTCGGTTTCGCAACGCTTCTGGTCCAACGCCGCCGCGAGCGCGGCGATGCTCTCCGCCAGCTCGTCTCCGTTCGTCACCATGGTGGGAACGGCCTGGCCCGTACCACCGGCCTGCGCGATCGCGGACAGCTGCCGGCTGCCCTCCTCGTAACCGAAACCGACGACATGGGTCTGGATGCCCCACTCGTCGCGGATCGCCGCCACGGAGCGCGCCAGCTCACCGGGCACGATCTCCGGGGCGTGGGGTGCGTGGCAGGTATCCTCGCCATCGGAGATCAGCACGACGACCCGGGGCGAATCGCTGCCGGCCCGGAACTCGCCGAGGTCGGCGGTCTCGAGGTCACGGAACGCGTTGACGAGCGGCGTGAGCACGAATCGTAACAACCCATCGCCGGCGGAGAGATCGCGTTCCCGGAGCGCGTCGGTCACGGCCTCTGGCATGGAGCCCGGCACGACCGCGAGCTCGTCCGTGAAGCGTTCCAGACACCCGCCTGCCTGCTCGCACTCGGGCTCGGTGCAGTCGACCGGCTCGTCGGGAAAGGTCTTGAGCCCGTAGCGCATGTCCGGGAACGCCTCCATCACAGACGTGATCGCGTTCCGCGCGTGCAGCCAGCGCGTCACGCCGTCGACGGTGTTCAGCGCCATGCTCCCGGATGCGTCGAGCAGGAAGAGAATCTGGACCGGCTCGTCGCAGAAGCAGGTGACCGTCTCCGGGTCGCACGACAACGAGCCACCGCACTCGGCGAGATTCCAGCGATTGCCGGCATCGTCACACACGCCGATCGTCGTCTCGTCGGCGCATCGTCGTTCGCCCGGCTCGCAGCTGTCGGGGCCGCAACGTCCCTCGTCGCATCGCTCGTCCGGGCCACACGGGGCGGCGGTCCAGCTCCCGTCCACACAGCTGCGGACCGAGTGCTCGTCCAGACACTCGTCCGCGTCTTCGGCGCCGCACTCTTCCGACGCCGCGTCCGCGCATCCGGAGTCGGAGCAGGCGTCGTTCCCGGCGGGGCCGACATCGCTTGGTCCGCGGGCGTCGGCGCCGGAGCCGAGATCGCGACCGCCGAAATGCTGACCGGAGTCCGGTGCGGCATCGGAGTCGGCGTCGGCCGAATCCGAGCTGCAGGCCGTAAACACCACCGTCCAGAGAACGACGAGGGCGACCGCGAGCCAGCGCAGGCATACCGTGGTGTCGCTCGACGTTTCGGATGTGCGGATACCGGCGTCCATGCCCCTCCTCGATCGCTCGACCCCGAGCGGCGCTCGCACCGACGGCCAGGGTACCGGACTCCGTGGACGAACGCTACCGACGACATCTCCCATCCAGGGCGGTCGCAAAGTCCGGGCCATCCGCCATCAAGGGCGAGATCCTATCTCGCCCCCGGCTCGCAGAGCCGGTCTACACCCCTGAGGCAACCCAAGACCCTCGACTTTGCGATCCCCCTGATCTCCCATCGCACTCCCCGAAAAGGCGTGGGTCGCCGACGAAAACGGGGCACAGACACCGGCGGCGCGGTGGAGTAGGATTCGACGGGACGGGATCTCCGGGCCCCGGGAGAGGTCGGCGCCGTTTTCGAATCAGGGGCGCCCGCGCGCCGAGGTCGACGCAGGCAGCACTCGACGACGGGAGAGAGACATGAGGACGATCCGCGCAATGGCCGCCATCGTCGCGTTCGGGCTCGCGGTCGGCTGCAGCAACGACCCGGCCCCCTGCACCGTCGGACGTACGGCGGAGTGCGCCTGCACCGACGGCAGCACCGGCGCCCAGGTCTGCGGAGATGACCACACATTCGCACCCTGCGTCTGCGACAGCGAGGTGGTCGACAGCAGCCGGAGGGACGCGGACGGCGGACCGGGCGATCCGGACGTCCCGGCGCACGATCTCGAAGACGACGCCGCGCTCGACACGCCCGACGAAACCGACGAAACCGACGAAACCGACGAAACCGACGAAACCGACGCCGATATCGTCGACAGCGGCGAGCCCGATATCGAGGTCACCGACACCGACGCCGACGGCCGAGACGGCGACGCCGATGCTGCGGAGCTCGACCTCGTCGACGCGGTCGACGCCGATATCGTCGACAGCGACGCGGCCGACACCGACGGGGAGACCGGCGACGCAGAAGATGGCGATACGACGACGCCTGCGCCGGAACCGATCCGACGCCTCGTGGCGCGGAACCCCGCCGCGATCGCCCGGCGAGACGAGCCGGTCACCGTCGGAGTCCCCTTCGCCCGCGGCGAGCTCTTCGACATCGAGGCGTTGTCACTCCTCGACCCGGCCGACCGCGTGCTGCCCCTGCAACGACGGATCTCCAGCCAATGGCCCGACGGGTCGGTCCGCTGGCTGCTCCTCGACTTCCAGGCTCGGGTCGCGGCCGATGACCAGACCGAGTATCGACTCGTCGCGGAGGATGCCCCGGCCATCGACGCACCGGCGATCGAGATCGAAGACAGCGACGAGGCGGTGATCGTCGACACCGGGCGCGCACGCTTCCTCTTCGCCGAGGGCGAGGGCCCGATCTTCCGACGAGTCGAGGTCGGCGAAGTGGTCGCGCTCGCCATCGATCGCGAGGGCGACGGCATCCTCGCCGACATCTCCGGGCCCGTGGGCACGACCACCGAGACCATCACCGTCGAGGCGCGAGGACCGAACCGCGCGACCGTCCGGCTGGAGGGTACGGTCGGCTCACGGCTGCGCTTCGACCTTCGTCTGCACTTCTACGCCGGGCACGGATACGTGCGTGCGCTCCACACGCTCTGGAATCCCGCCGCCGCCATCCACCGGGGCAACGTGTGGCATCTCGGCGCCGGGGGCCACGTGTTGATGGAGGACCTGTCGTGGGCACTGCAGGTCGCCGTCGACGGAGACCCGCTGATCCGACTCTGGACGGGCGACGACCCCGGTGGCGACGAGGCACCGCGCGTCGGCGTCGCACGCCTCTACCAGGACTCCAGCGGCGGCGCCCAGTGGGACAGCGACAACCACGTGAATCGCGATGGGCGTGTTCCGGTCACCTTCCGCGGCTACCGAGTCGACGCGGCCGGGCTGACGCTGGCCGAGGGGCTACGCGCGCAGCCATGGCTCGAGGTCGGCGACGAAGAGCGTTCGGTCGCCGTCGGCGTTCGCTGGGCGTGGCAGAACTTTCCCAAGGCCTTCGAGGCCACGACCGGCGGTCTGCTCCGCGTGGGGCTCTGGCCCGGTGAGTTCGACGATCTCCACGAGATTCAGGGGGGCGAGCAGAAGACCCACGAGCTGGTGTTCTGGTTCCGAGGACCGGAGGACGCGGATCCACCGACGCTCACCCCCTTCCTTCAGGAGCCGCTCTGGGCGCTGCCTTCGGCCGCCGACCTGCTCCGCACGGGCGTCTTCCGTCCCGCGGAGCCGGCGCGGGAGGGACCGCTCGACGACTACGAGACCCAGATCCGCTCCCTCATCGTCGCCCAGGGCGACGAACCGAGGAGCGTGCTCACCCAGCGCGAGGTGATCGACGAGTACGGCTGGCGCAACTTCGGCGATGCCCTCGCGGATCACGAGTCCATCTGCGGTGCACACTCTCGCTTTCTGGGGCCGATCTCGCACTACAACAACCAGTACGACATGGTCTTCGCCGGCATGTTGCACATGGCCCGGACCGGCGACGACCGGTTCCGTCACCTCGGTGAGCCGGCAGCGTGGCACACGGCCGACATCGACACGTACCACACGGAGCTCGACACCCCGGCCTACAACGGCGGGCTCTTCTGGCACACCACCCACGACTCGCACGCCTACCGATCCACACATCGCACCTACCCGGCCGAGTCGGCGGCGTGCACGCGCTACAGCAGCGGCGGTCCGGCGACAGGCCACATCTATGTGGACGGTCTCTGGCTCTACTACGGCCTGACGGGTCACGAACGGATCCGCGAGGTCGCGCTGGAGCTCAGTGAATATGGACTGCGGCGCTTCCGCCGCGATGGGAGCGCGCCGGCGCGCGGCGTCGCCAACCTGCTCCGCACATTCGTCCTCGCCTGGCGCGAAACCGGCGACGACCAGTGGCTCACCGGCATCGACGAGGTGCTCGACGTCTACCTGCCGATCGCACCGGACGCGAACCTCTCCAACTTCGGGCACGGCATGGCGGCCAAGGGCCTCGCCATGGTCGTCGAGCTCGAACGCGACCGCGGTGCGTACGACGGGCCTCGGGCCCGACTGGCCCGAGAGGGGCTCTTCGACGCCGCCGATCGCATGGTGGCGACGGTCGCGCCGGTGTCGGGGCCGCTGGGCATGTGGCACGCCGACGGGCTGTTGCGAGCCTACCAGTTTGCGCCCGGAGACCACCCGTCACGCGACGCCTGGTACGATCACGCGGCGGCCCTCTTCGAGGCCGTGGTCGCCAACCCCTGGTACACCGACGGCCCGCGGCTGACGTACATCACGCTCAAGGTGTTGCTCCATCTCTCCTCGAACGGTCACCTGATGCCGTGGTTCGCGGCCGTGCCCCCAGAGGTGCGCGACGCGCCGGAGCTCCTGACCCTCGAGGCGCAGCCCGGTCGGGTCGACGTGCTGGTCGGTGCAACCGCGAGGCTCGGGCTCTACGCCGAGCACACGGACCGCACGTGGAGACCGCCGGCCGTGCCGACGAGCTGCACCAGCGACGACCCGTCGATCGCTCGCATGGCCGATACCGGAGACCGGGTGATCGGCGTCGTGGCCGGCGAGACCCGAGTGGCCTGCGAGGCCGGTGGCCTCAGCGTCGAGATCGAGGTGGCGGTCGAGTGAGTCGAGTGGGTCACCGACGAGCTGTCGGCGGGAACCGAAGCACCGGCGGCGGCCCGAGGGTCTGGCACCACTGACGCCGAAGCTTCGCCCCGCCTCGTAGCAGAACGCGCCGCGCCTGATCCGTGGTGGCGAGGTGGTGCCGCTCGGCAGTGGCACCATCTACACGGTCCTCGCCGGCATCGGCGCCCCGCTCTACGACAACGGCGAGGAGTGGTGGACCGCCGTCTCCGAAAAGGTGCACTCGTTCGCGATCGTCTCAGAGGTCCATCGGCGAAGACGCGAGCTCGATGTCCGCGCTCTCCGCTGGACCGATCGCCGGCAGCCTCCGGAGCACGTCGCTCGACCACGAATCAAGCCGCTGCAATGCGCATCGAACGAGACACGCCAGCCACTCGGGCAGCGCGAGGAATCGCGGCGCGGTGAGCGATCGCCGCGCGCGACCTCGTTGATCTTCCGAACGAGGATCTCGGACAATGGCGCGTGTCTCTGTACCCGCTATTGTCTAGTCTCGAGTCGCATGGCACAGATCACCGCCTGTGCTCGAGGCCCGTCCCCGTCTCATGAGAACGACCCCACGGAGGTCCTTGACTCCGTCTCACCACAACCACCCGAGTCGCGACCGACGACGCTTCGTGCCGAGGGTCGACCATGCGTGTCGTCCATGACCCTGGAGCGGGAATCGGTTGTCTTGATCCGCCCTCGCTTCGCCTGGCGTCCGAGTCCCGTATCAAGTCAATCGATCTCCGCCAACGGCACGCTCGTAGATTCAGCGCGAGCCGTCGGCGTCGGAGTCCTGGCCGTGGTTTTGTGCTCTTGCGCGCGCGCGCCGGACGACTTCGTGCTGCGCGATGCGAGCCCCACCAACCATCCGGAGTTCGCGGCCATCGAGTTGCCGGAGGAGTACGCGACATTTGCGGCGGGGATCGGAGACTTCGACGGGAACGGTTTCGACGACGTCTTGCTCACCGATCCCGGCACGAGCGATCCCCGCTGGACCATCTTCTACAACGACGGTCGCAGTCTGACACCGCGAGAGGTCGAGGCGGAGAACCTGTTGGGGAAGGTGACGGCGGTGCGGACCCTGGATCTCGATGGCGACGGACTGATCGACATCATGGCGGCGGGGGATTCGAGCACGGTCCAGCTCCTCTTCCAGCGGTCGGACGGTACGTTCGACGCGCACGACGCGCAGTCGCTTCCGGACAACCCCGCCTACGTGTCGACGATCAACTTCCTGCCGGGGGGGGTCGTCTTCTTCGGATCGTTCGAGTTCGACTACGAGTACGGCGAGTACACCAACTTCGATCCGACCCCGAACTTCCTCGCCCGGCTCGACGGCTCGAGGCTCGACTTCTTCGACACCGAAGACCCGGAACTGTTGGACTGCTGGGACGAGCAGACACTCGTCTCCTCGTACACACCGCTGTCGCACTTCACGGACTCCTCGGGAATCCTCGGCTCGTACAGCTGCCATACCGTGAGCTGTTTCGCGCTGGCCGAAGAGAGCGCCGGTGGCGAGCTCTCCGCGTTGGCCCATCTTCCGTACGTGCATCACGACGAGGTCGAAGAAGCACCGATGGGTGTCGACTACTTCCTGACGGACGACGGCCTGCTGACGGTCGCCACCAACGTGAACTTCTTCCCCCTGCTCTTCCGGTATCTCGACTTCGATTCCGGAGAGGTCATTCCGAGAGACGAGCTCTTCCTCCAGAGCTACTTCAGAGACGATATCGGGTGGGCGATGCGCGCATCCGACGTCGACAGGAACGGCTGGCCCGACCTGATGATGAGCTCCGGGGTCATCCGGTACATCAGCCCCGAGTTCCAGGTGGAGCTCCTGGAATTCTACCCCCCCGGATACGTCGACGTACCCGAGGGCAGGGGCGGACTGGTGGTGATCGACGGAGTCGAGGGCGGGAGTTTCAGCTACGACGAGGCAAACAAGATCTTCCTCTACTACGACTGTGACGAGGGTTTCTGCCTGCTCGAGTGTCCCCCGGGCGAGACATCCTGCACGCTGGTTTCCGCGGTGTTCGACCTGTTGCGGGTGGATCTCGACAACGACGGTTGCACCGACTGGATCGCCACCCCCAGGCACTACGAGGACGGGTTCCTGTACGACGACATCCAACTGATGGGCCGCACCCACGTGGTGATGAGCGAGTGCGACTCCACCCCGTTCGTCGGCGTCAGGATCCCCCGAGATCTGGAGCACGCCAACGTGATCGGCGAGGTGATCACCGATCGCGAAGAGGCGCCCTACTTCCGCTATCAGACCCCCCGAATGTTCGATGGGACCTCCGGGTCGTCGGGGGGAGACCTGTTGTGGTATCCGCAGGGCAACGTCGAAGAAGTGAACCTCCTCTTTCCCGACGGCTCCGTCCGCACCCTCGAAGACGTCTCCCCGGGCTACCACCACGTCGACGAGTTCGTGGAAGCCGTCGACAGGTCAAGAGGCACTGACTAGGCTCTGGGCTCCACCGACCCACCGACCCACCGACCCACCGACCGCCATGACACGAAGCTCATCATTTGTGCTGATCGTAGCCTTTGGACTCGCCATCGCGTGCGGCGACGAGTCAGACGACACCGAACCCGGCTCGGGAACGGACGTCGGCAGCACTGACGACGC
>CAZFPM010000004.1:3751-4973 GCA_964520965.1 uncultured Myxococcales bacterium | reverse complement strand
GACGACGCCAGCGTCGACACGACGTTGGCAGAGATCCACGCGACGATCTTCGCCGTGAGCTGCGGCAACGGGAGCTGCCACATCGACGGTGAGGCGTCGGCCGGGCTGAACCTCGACATGGACGGGGACCTGAGAGAGACGCTCCTCGGCGGGTCCAGCGGCGGGGTGCCGTACGTGACTCCCGGAGCGCCCGAGTCGAGCTACATGTTGATGAAGCTCGAGGGCACCTTTGGCGATGTCGGGGGCGCGGGCGACCAGATGCCGCGCGGTCGGGATCCGCTCCCGGCAGAGACGCTCGAGCTGTTCGAGGGCTGGATCTCGGCGGGGGCATTGGAGTAGCGCCGTGCTCTCGGAGCGCACGAGCGAGCAGAAGCGCGCCCGGCATCGAGCCCTCGGATGAGCCCAATCGGTTGCTACGCTGAGATGATGCTCCACACGATGACCGGTCTCCATGGCGCATGACCCACCCACGGCGCGACGACCGACGACGAACGCTCCGACGGCATCGAACCGACGATCGACATCGGCTAGGGGTCACGAGGATCTTCGATGAGCTTTGCCGCGTTCCGAACGTCGGTCGGAGGCGCCGCAGCGTTCGTTGTTGCCGTCGTCCTTTCCTCCTGCTCCCGCGACCCGGGCGCGATCGCACTCGACGATGCGAGACCCACCAACCATCCGGATTTTGCTTCCATTCAATTCCCGGAGAGGCACAACACATTTGCTGCGGGCATCGGGGACTTCGACGGCAATGGGTTCGACGATGTCCTCTTCACTGATCCACGCGCGACGGATCCCAGCTGGACCATCTTCTACAACGACGGTCGCACCCTGACTCCAAAGGAGATCGAGGCCGATAACCTGCTCGGGCGAGTCACGACCGTAAGAACCCTCGATCTCGACGACGACGGACTGATCGACATCCTCGCCGGAAGCGCGTCCAGCACCGTGCAGCTGATCTTCCAAAGGCAGGATGGCTCGTTCGACGTTCGCGATCCGCAGTCGTTCGAGGACAACGCGGGCTACGTCTCGACCATCAGCTTCTTGTCCGACGGCACGATCTTCTTCGGGGCTTTCGAGTACGAGCTCCACAACGGAGAAGAGACTCCCCTGGGGCCGACGCCCAATTTCTTCGCCACATTGAACGACGCGACCCTGGAGTTCTTCGGGCCCGGCAATGGAGACTTCCTGCACTGCTGGAGCAACTCGACCCTGGCGTCTTCGT
>CAZFPM010000004.1:0-3741 GCA_964520965.1 uncultured Myxococcales bacterium | reverse complement strand
GGATCCTCGGCTCGTACTCCTGCGACTCCGACAGCTGCTTCGCGCTGACCGACGAGGGCGCCGCTGGCGAACGGCCCGAACTGACTTTCGTCTCGTTCGAGCACCAGTGGATCACGGAAGAGGCCCCGATGGGCATCGACTACTTCCTGACCGACGGGGGGGTGCTGATGATCATGTCGAACCTCTACTTCTCGCCTCCCCTGTTCAGGTTCTACGACTTCGAGACCGGCGAGGTGTTGCCGCGCGACGATCTGTTGCTGCAAAGCTACCTCAGAGACGACATCGGTTGGGGGGTCAGAGCAGCGGATGTCGACCGTGACGGCTGGCCCGATCTGATGATGACCTCCGGGCCCATCAAGTACATCCGGCCCGAGTTCCAGGAGGTCCGAGAGGCGCTTTATCCCGCCGGATTCATCGAGACCCCGGAGCACCGCGGCGGAGTCCTTCCTCTCCTCGGCGTGGATGGGGGGCTCTTCAGCTTCCGCGAGGCCAACAAGATCCTCCTGTACCACGAGTGCACAGAGGGTTTCTGTCTGTTCGAATGCCCCGCGGGCGAGCGCTCCTGTACGTTGGTCGCCTCGATCTTCGACCTGTTGCGGATCGACCTGAACAACGACGGCTGCACCGACTGGATCGTCACGCCGAAACACTATGACGACGGCTTCCTCTACCGGGACATCGAGCTCATGTCCCCGACCTACCTGCTGGTCAGCGAGTGTGAGCCCGTCGACTTCATCGGCGTCAGGCTGCCGAGGGATCGGCAGCACGCCAACGTGATCGGCGAGGTCATCACCGACCGGGAGGAGTCTCCGTACTTCCGTTATCAGACGCCCCGGATCTTCGACGGGGCGTCCGGTTCCTCGGGAGGCGACATGCTCTGGTATCCGCAGGGCCGGGTCGTGGAGGTGAACCTCATCTTCCCGGATGGGTCCATGCGCACGCTCGAAAACGTCAGCTCCGGCTACCACTACATCGACGAGTTCGCCGCGGTCACCGAGTGAGGCTGGCCGAGAGCAGGTGCACTCGACTTCGGCGAGTCACAGGTCTTCGCGGCCGCGGGAGGAGACGAAGAAGAACCGGTCTCCCGAGTGGAAGGTCAGGTCGGTGTACATGCCCGCATTGACGCCATCGGACATCGGTCGGCGGGGCCCGACGATGATGTCATCGTCGCCGATGGGTGCCACGTAGATGTCATTGAACCAGTCGTCCGGATCCATGACGTCGGGCGCCTCCGCATCGGTACCGATGAAGACCATTCCCGCGTCGATGAAGTAGGCGAAGTCGATGGCCGGGGTGTTGGCCTCGGCCATATGGATCGGCTCCCCCCAGACGCCATCGTCGTCGCGCCGGCTGAGGTAGATATCCTCTTCGCCCAGCCCACCGGGGCGGTTCGAGGTGAAGTAGAGCAGGCGGCCGTGGTCCCCGAAGGTGAGGTCGACCTCGTCGTCGGCCGTGTTGATCGGGCCGCCGAGGTTCTCCGGCGAGGTCCAGTCGCCGCGAACGAGCCGGCTCGAGAAGATGTCCTCCCCCCCGAGACCGCCGAGGTCGGGCGAGCTGAAGTAGGCGACGAGCTCGCCGTCGTCCTCCTCGAGGACCTTGGCGGGTTCGTCGGTGAGAAAGTCGAAGAGCGGCCGGAACGTCTCGTCCGTTCCGTCCGGCGGGGGATCGTCGCCGTTCAGCTGCGCCTGCAGCTCCGGCGCGTCCAGCAGGAAGATCCACCGGTCGTAGTAGACCATGATCCGACCGGCCGGCCAGGCATCGATGACCTGCTCCGGTTCGGACCATCCGCCGTCGTCCTCGCGGAGAGTCAACCAGACACTGTAATCCGGTCCCTCGTCTCGGAACGTGCACATCCAGGCTTCGCAGCGCTCGTGGCCCGGACAGTCGGTGCGTTCGAGGCAGGCCTCTCCTTCGCAACTCCCGCTGTCCCAACAGTCCGGCTTTGCGTCCGGCTCGTCGTCGGACTCGGCACAGGCAGCAAGCACGAAACCGGCGGTCACGATCACCAACGCGGTGACCAGCACGGGTGAGGTTCGATGCACGGGAGCGATGTAGCGCATGACAGGCGGGTCGCGAGAGACTCCTGCCGCCTCGTCGGCGATGGGCACGCAGAACCCCGTGGCGAGCGGGCCGCACGCACGCGGCCGAGGGTCCGAGGCGGCTGGGATGGAGCGGAGAGTAACCTCGGGCGAGCGAGATGTCGAGCGCACCCGCCAAGGCTGAAACCCCGCGCGCGAACGGCCCGCGAGGGCGCTGGTCTGCGGCAGAGGAGAGCATTGTGATTGGTACTTGCGTCGTGCCGGTCGGTGCGGGAGAGGACAGACACATGGCACCGCGTCCCGACCTCGACACCCGCCTTGAGATTGCGCACTATGGTGGACCTGCTCACGGAAAGCGGAAGGAAGACCTCATGCGGACCCTCGGGAATCTCCTTTCGCGACCCCTTCTCGCGACACCTCTGATGGTTCTTGCCGGCACCCGCGGTGACGATCGACGCGACCCCGTGGACGACGAAGAGGTCACCGAATCCACCGCGGCGGCCACGTGACGGAGCGCGACGAAACGCCTCGCAACGCGGCACCACGGCCGGTGACGCGTCGAGAACTCGCCGTGTTGTGTCTGTTCCTCCTCTTCGTGGGGGGCATCTACCTGGCGACACTCCCCGCCATCAACTCGAACGACGGCAACGGCTACATCCTCGCGTTCGAGGGCAACCAACCCTTCATCGACTTCCTGGGTCGCATCGATCCCCTCAAGGAGGGCGCGCCGCGCTTCGAGAATCTCGGGCCGCTTCACCCCCACCACCTCATCACCAACGGGAGCGCCTACCTGGCCTTCAGCGCCTGGCGTCTTCTCGGGGGCGAGAACTCCGCGCGCGTGCCGTGGATGTTCACCAACGTCTTGTGGACCCTGGCCATGCTCGGGGCGTGCTACCTCCTGTTGCGGCGCTACGTCGGGCCGGGTTCGGCCCTCGGCGGCATCGCCCTGGTGGCGTTCTCCTCAGGCCAGTGGACCCTGGCCACGTCGGCCGAGGTCTATCAGAGCGCCGCCTTTTCCATCGCGTTGCAGCTGCTCTACCTCGACCGCGTCCTCCGGTCGGAACGCGTCTCCGCGCGGCAGGCCTTCTTCCTCGGTCTCCTCAACGCGTTCGCAGCCCTGGTCCATTCGATCAACTTCGTCCTCATGTTTCCGATCGCCGCGGTGATCGCGCTCAAGAACCGGCCTCGGCAGATCGTCATCTGCGGCGCGATCTATGGCGCGACCCTGTGGGGGGTGAGCCTCTTCGTGTTGGGCGTGGTGGCCTTCGCGGGCGCCGGCGCCCAATCGCTCGCCGACGCCCTGAGCTTCGCCTTCCTCCACCCCTATTGGCTCGACTCCGACACGGTGATGCCTTTCGAGCCGGCCCTCTTCGTCGCCGCGCTGTGGAAAGCCGCCCTCCACGCATCCGACCTCGTCGCCTACCCGGCCGGCGCCTCCTCGATACTGCTCAAGCTCGTCCTCGGAGCGCTGGCGTTGGTGGCTCCCGTCTACGCCGTGGGCGCCATCCGACGGCGCGCCCGAGCGCGTGGTGAGCGGGTCTGGACGGTCGTGGTCAGGGGTCGCGAACCGCAGACGCTGTTCTTCGTCGTAGCGGCCGCCGTCTCCGTCTTCGTCGCGTACATCGCGCACTGGGACTGGGAGGCGCGCGACTACTCCGTGGTGGCGGCGCCACTGGTGGGCATCTTGTGGGGTGGCGGCCTC
>CAZFPM010000003.1:69374-72681 GCA_964520965.1 uncultured Myxococcales bacterium | reverse complement strand
GCGGCTCGCGATGCCGCGAGGCGCAGACCCCGGCGCACGACCTCGACTCCTCACGTGTCGGTAGCGGTGAGAGAATGTACCAATCGCAGCGGACGCTCGGCGAGCAGACGTTCCGCATCGAGCGCCGCGACATCTTCGGCGCCCACGTGACCGGAAGTCCGCTGACGGTGACCTTCGACGTGGTCGGGCCCCCGTCCGGGACCGTCGTGCCCCTCGTCAACGTCGGTCGGGCCTTCGTCGTCAACTCTCACGCCCTGCCGTTCGAGTCCCTCGGCTCGTTGGTGCCGGCGCCGGCGCTCGCGATGGACCCGACTGCGTCACACACCGCGCTCGCCGTCGCCACGGACGGGACGCTCTACTTCGGCGCTTGGAACCCCTCGGGGGCCGTCGTGTTCGCGATCGACCCGGGCGGCGTCGTCCGACACGTCGTCGGCGGCGACGGGTTGGGTGATCCGGGAGCGGCCACGACAGCAGCGATCGGCGCGGTTCGGGCGCTGGGACTCGACGAGGATGGCGGGTGGCTCTACCTGGGGCACGCGAGCTCCGCCGGCGATCCCATCGTGAGCCGTGTCGGGTTGCGCAGCGGGAGCCCCGATGCCGGCCGGATCGAACAGATCGCCGGTGGCGGCACGGCCGATACGGAGCCCTGGGGCGACGGCGGGGATGCGACGGACGCGACATTCCGGCAACTCGGCGATCTCGCCGTCGCTCCAGATGGGTCGGTGCTCGTATTCGACGTCGGTCGCGACCACATTCGGCGCGTCCGTCTGGTTGGCGAGACGGCGACGATCGAGACCTGGCTCGACGCGTCAGGTGGGGCCTCCACGCGCCGTTCGGGCCTGGCGATCGGACCGGACGGCGATGTCTATTTCGACTGTTGGATCGAGGGCCGCGGGGCGACTTGCCGGACCGCAGTGGAGTCACCCGTACCCGAAGTCGTCGTCCCCGGCGAGCCGGGATTCGGCTTGGGCCTTGCCGTCCTCGACGGGGGCGTCGTCGTCCGGGATGGCACCGCGGCCGGCACCGACGTCAGCCGCTACGATCCCGATCGGGGCTTCGAGGAGGTCTGGATGCCCTCGGGGTCGGAGTCGACCGGCGACTTCGGGGATGTGAGCGCCGCGCACACCGGGAACCTGCATGGCGTGGTGGCCTGGGGCGAACACGCGATCGTGTCGGGGAACCTGGGGCCGATACGGCTGATCTGGTGAGGCGGGATCGGGTGCAGGTGATCGTCAGACTGCGGCTCTCCCCCTGCGTCGCTTCGCTCCGCTGTCCCCCCACATGTGGGGGACAGTTGTGTGTCCACCGCTGACGTCGTTGCAACCGCTACGGCCGCTGCCAGAACAACTCGACGCGGTGGACGATCGGACGACGGTCGATCTCGCTCGTCGCGAATAGAATCTCCACCTCGAAGGTGTCGCCGACCATCTCGACGTCGCCGAGGTCGATGTGATGTGACGCCTCGAGGGCCGGGTATTCGATGTACGGTTCGGGCGCCGAGGAGGCAGGGAACCAATCGCCGACCGGGTTCTCGAGCGCGTCGAGCGGCCGGATGCGGATACCGGCGCTCGTGCCGACCGGCACGTGCGCCTCCCACGAGATGGCGTCGACCTCGGCGTCCGGATAGCCGCTGCGGAAGACGAAGCTCCACAGCGCCCGCGGCGCGGTGAAGGTGAGGGCCGTCGACCCCGTGAAATCCGAATAGGTGTAGTGGGTACCGACGCCGATCGGGGCCCCGTCGGGCAGATCGGCCGCCCGCTGCTCGGTGTCCGGGTCGATCTTCCACACGTTGCCGCTGCCGAGCCCGAGGGTCCAGGCGAAGCCGTTGCGGTCGAAGCCGACGCCCCGCAGGTCGGCGGAGACACCCGGGAGGAAGCTGCCGTCCGGGTTTCGGCCGGTGCCGATGAAGTGCCATTCGCTGCGGGAGAGATCGAGTTCGTCGAGGACGAGCCGGCCGGTGTAGCCGGCTGCATAGAACGAGGCCCAGACGTCGCCCGTGGCCGGCTCGACACCGACGCCGGTAACGCACATTCCCGGCGAACCACAGCCGGACGGGCGGGACATGTCGACCGTCATCGTCGCCCCCGGTGTGGGGCTGAACCCGTCGACGACGGCGAAGGAGTGTGCCGTCATCGTCGCCGGATCGAAGGCACCGACGCCCCGGCAGTTGGGGTAGCCACCCGTCCACACCCGGGACTGCCCGTCGACCGCGATTCCGTACAGTCCGCAGGGGTAGTCCACGTAGATGGCGGCCCAGCGCTCCTCGAAGGTGTCGAAGGCGGCCAGGGTCGTCCGGGTGTAGGAGCTGAGGTAGAGCAAGCCGCCGGAGTCGACGACCAGGCCGTACACACCGCCGGTGTCCGCGGTCTCGGGGGATCCATCGCCGAGGAGTGACGGTCGATAGACGCCGTCTTCGCCGGCGCGGTACACCGGGGCGCCGCCGGAGTCGTGGAACGTGCCGAGCTCGAACGTATGGGGGTCGATCGATTGGACTCCGCCTCCGGAGTAGCCGATCCAGACCCTGCCGTCGGGGCCAGCCGCGGAGCCGCGGATGCTCGTCCGCGACGGGTTGGGGACCGCGCTGTACACGACGCACTCGTCCGCAAAGGGATCGCCGGGCGAGTTGAGTGGTCCGAGCGCCCCCGGGCGCGACGTCTCGATGGTGCCGTTTCCGTTCCGATCCGGGCACCGCTCGACGTCCCAGAGGATCTTGGTCAGTCGGCCGTCGTTTCGCCCGCCGATCCAGACATTACCGTCGAGGTCGACGCCGGTTCGGCTCGGGTTGGAGCCGACCCAATACCTGCCCTGCTCCTCGTTGACGTCGGTGTTGAAACGGGACACCGAGTCGTGCTCGTGGTTTGCCGCCCACAGGAAGGGTGGGATGAACGTCTGGCTCGACAGGGTCACACCGGCGCGGCCGGTCGGATTGGCCTCGTCGTCGGCCGGAATCAGCTCGGCACCCTCGTCGAGGAAGTCGTCCGGGTCCGGGTCTTCGACCGCCGAGTCGTCACAGAGGCCACACGCGTTGACCAGCCCCTCGTCGACGAGCCCGTCGCAGTCGTCGTCGAGGCCGTTGCAGAGGTCGGGTCCGCCGGTCTCCTCCGGCACGACCTCGCCGAGGCAGTCGCCGCACGCGTTGAGCGTCCCTTCGTCGATCTCTCCGTCGCAATCGTTGTCGAGACCGTCGCAGACCTCGACGCCGGAGCCGCACACCGAACATCCGTCGGGCGCGATGTCGATCTCTCCGTCGCAGTCGTTGTCGAAGCCGTCGCAGATCTCGGGGGTCGGCAGAACGTAGCCGATGCAC
>CAZFPM010000003.1:64651-69364 GCA_964520965.1 uncultured Myxococcales bacterium | reverse complement strand
GCGACCCCGCGACGCACTGCCCCACGCCTACGTGGTCGGGGTCGCCCGGATAGCAGAACGACTCGCCGGTGCACGGACACTCCTCGTCGACGTCTCCGTCGCAGTCGTCGTCGAGACCGTTGGCGCAGAACTCGTCGGGCGGCGGCTCGCCGGCGCAGACGCCGCACGTCAGTCGCGTGCCGTCGTCGATGATTCCGTCGCAGTCGTCGTCGAGACCGTTACACACCTCGGAGGGGGTGCTGCCGCACTCTCCGCAAGCGTTGAGCGTGCCCTCGTCGACGAGGCCGTCACAGTCGTCGTCGAGACCGTTGCACACCTCTTCGCCCGGCACGACCTGGCCGGCGCAGTCGATCCATGCGCCGTCGACGCACGAGGTGATGCCGCCGCGGCAGGTTCCCACACCACCGGTCCCCGGGGGACCGCCGTAGCAGGGCTGGTTCGTGCGGTCGTCGCAGTCGCAACCGGCGTCGACCTCGTCGACGGCGCCATCACAGTCGTTGTCGAGCAGGTCCCCGCACGCCTCCTCGGGCACATCGCCGCATCCGCCGCAGACGTTGGTCACACCGTCGTCGACGGACCCGTCGCAATCGTCGTCGAGCCCGTTGCAGACTTCTTCTCCCGGCAGCACATCACCGAGGCAGTCGCCGAAAGCCCCGTCTCGACACACGCGGTATCCGCTGTCGCATTGGCCGTGCCCGGCTGTCCCGATCGGGCCTCCGTAGCACGACACGACGACACCTTCGGCACAGCCGCAATCGTCGTCGACGAAGGGGTCGCAGAACGGGCCCTCGACGTCTCCACCGGGGGAGGTGTCGGCGAAGTCGAAATCCGGCCCGGGCCCGGGATCGACCGACGTGTCGGCCGTACCGGTATCCGTGCTGGCGTCGATGATCGCGGCGTCTTCGTCGTCGACAGGAGGCGCAGAGGCTGCGTTGCAGGCGGCGAGCAGCAGCCCGACGAGCGCGAAAGACAGGGGAGCGCGTAGCGACCACATGATGGCTCCGAGGCGGACGGGCACACTCCAACCTATAGCAGACATTGCATGATCGGAACCGACGAAGGTCCCGATCACGGTGTCCCGCCCAGGGCGCGGAGCCACAGCGGGGCGTTCGGCGGGATGCCGTCGGCGACGCGCGCCAGCTCGCGGAGAGTCGCGATGTCGTCGTCGATGCGCTCGGTCAGGCCGACCAGCGAATCTCGCGGCCCGAGGACCGCGAGATGCATGGCATCGGCCGCTGCCTTCATCCCGCTGAGCACGATCCCCTCCTGAACCCCCTCCGCCGTGACCCCGTCGAGCCACGTCCGCAGCGCCTCGGCCTGCCGGGCGGCGCCATCGAACGCGGTCGTCGAAGGCTCGACGCCGTCGCGGAGGAGCAGGAGCGTGTTGGCCAGGGTGCGCGCCGCCTCTGCCGCGGCCGCGATCGACTCGTCCGTCGGCTCGGTGCGGGCGGCGGTCCACGCCGTGTCGAACGCGTCCGCAGCGTGGGAGACGTCGTTGCAGAAGCCCATGATCGCCGAGGAGATGTTGGCGACGTCCATCGCGGCCTCGATCGCTGCATCGGCGATCTCGGAACCGGGGACCCGCTCCACCACCTGTCCCCACGGTTGCACCGAACGGTCCAGGACCTCGACCTCCATCGAGCGCAGCCCATCGACCCGGGCGACGACGACACCGACGGCCGACAAGGCGCGGAAGGGAACGGCGATCGCGTCCATCGCTCCCGCGTAGCGCTCGAGATGCGCGTCGAGGTCGGGCTGCGCGTCGGCCACCGACTCCATGCGCGCGACCACGCGGGCCGGCGCGCGGTAGTAGAAGCGCCAGCCGCCCCAGCACGCGGCGGCGAGAAACCCGATGACGAAAAGGAACGCGAGCAGCTTCTTCATGGAACACCCCGGTGAACGCCCGGGATCGTACACGCCCGGAGACCGACGCGCTCGCCTGCCGAGGGGCGGGGCGCGGCCCGACCTCCGGCGGCGACGTTATCATGGCCGGGTTCGACGGGCACGCGGACCTGCTCGCCAGGATCGGCAAGCACAGAACCGGCAAGAGCTGTCTCTACGTGAAGCGGCTCGCCAACCTCGACCTCGACGCGCTGGGGTCGCTGATCGGCGCGTCGGTCGACCGCATGCGGCGCAGGCTCGGAGCCGGCGGGTAGTTGCGAAGCTCGACGAGCGATCCGACGTGTCTGGTCCGCGCGCGTCGCCCTGCAGCGCCGAATTACCGCAACCCGTAGGCGTCGAGCCAGCGCACGATCTGGTTCCGATGCTTGCCCATGCGGCGGGCGACCTCGGTCACGTTGCCGTCGGCCTCGTCGAGCGCTGCGACCAGCTCGTGCTTGGGCGGGATCTTCTTCGAACGCGGCTGCTGCTCGGTCGTCTGGCCTCGCGCCCGCTCGCGGAGGAACTCGGTCATCGACGCCGGCAACGCGAAGTAGTCGTCGAGCGCATCGGGGTCGCCGGTCAGGGTGTGCGCGACGTTGAGCAGCTCGCGGACGTTGCCCGGCCAGCTCCACACCAGCAGAGCCTCGAGGACCTCGGCGCTGATCGGCTCGTGGTCCGCCAGGCCGAGAGCCCGGGCGAAGATCGGAACGATGTCGGGTCGGCGCTTGCGGAGCGCCGGAACCTTGACCGTGTGCGCCGCCAGCCGGAAGTAGAGGTCCTCGCGGAACTCGCCGGCCTCGATCGCCGCGTCGATGTCGACGTTCGTCGCCGACATGTACCGCACGTCGACCTTGCGACCACGGGTGGCGCCGACGCGGCGGATCTGGCCCTCTTCGACGGCGGTGAGCAGCTTGGCCTGGAGCGGCGGCGCGAGGGTTCCGATCTCGTCGAGAAAGAGCGTGCCACCGTCGGCCTCCTCGATCAGCCCCGCCTTGGAGGCGTTGGCTCCGGTGAACGCCCCCCGTTCATGGCCGAAGAGCTCGGATTCGACGAGCTCCGACGGCAACGCCGCGCAGTTCACGTGCACGTAGGGGCCGGTGCGGCTGGCGCGCTCGGCCGCGCGCTGGGCGACGTATCCCTTGCCAGCGCCGGTCGGGCCCAGGAAGAGGACGGGAGCGTCGGTCCGGGCGACACGATCGACCTCGCGCTCCAAGAGCGCGCTCTCGATCGTGTCCTGCTCGTCCCAATCTCCGGCCAGGCGGGGTCCGATCTCGAAGACGAGGAGCGAGTCGCCGCAACGGACGACGGCGCCGTGCCCCACGACGGTCGACGTGCACGGCTGACCGTCGACGAACGTGCCATTGGTCGAGCCGAGATCGTCGACCTGCCATTGTGCGCTGTCGCGACGCCTTCGGATACGCACGTGCCGGCCCGAGGCCCGGGAGTCCGCGAGGGTGAGGTCGCGAGCCCGAGCGCGCCCGATTTCGAGCGTCGCGGCGCTGAGCGTCACGACCTCACGGTTCCCCGTCGGCTCGTAGACGAAGAGTCGAGCGGCAGAGGGGGCGTCCGCGGCGAGCGGACGAGCGGGCATGGTCTTGCTGGAGTCCATCGACGGCGAGCGAGCACCGGGCGGTCGGGTCGAGCGACGGCGCAGCCTACCAAATCGCGGTGACCCGGGATAGCCGTCCGACGGACCCGCGGGGCCGGATCGGCACGGATCGGATCGGTCCGAGCGTCCGCCGAACTGTCCTGCGTTGCCGCTTTCCAGCCGGACACACGACACACCGGCGGACGCCCGCGTGGGCAGGGCGTAGTTGACAGGGCGGGTCCGGAGCAACACCCATGACCTCATGGTCCAACCGGTGCTATCTACGGCGGGCGACGATGTGTCGACCCGGCGGAGGTCGTGTCGGTCGACCTATTGACGGACAAGGATGCAGGCTGCGGCAGAGATCAGGGTGCTGGTGATCGCGGATCCCGGTGCCGGCGATGAGTTGGGCACCGGGCTCGTGAACGAGCCTGGCATTGTCGTGGTGCGCGCGCCGAGCATCGCCGCGGCGAAGGACTTCGTGGTCGACGCGGGATGTGACGCTGTGCTCGTCGACCTCGACTGTGCCGGGTCTGAGGGGTTGGGCGGCATCGCCACCGTCCACGCGTGGAAGCCCGATATCCCCGTCGTGGCGGTGACGTCCGACGAGGACGACAGCGCCGCCGCCGCCGCCATCGAGGTAGGAGCCCAGGATCTGCTCTACAAGGAGGACCTGGGCAGGCGAACGTTGGCCCGGGCCGTGCTCAACTCCGTGGCCCGGGTACGCGCCGGCCGCGAACGGACGGACGCGCGCAGCGCCTATACGGCTTGGCTGAAAGCGACCGGCGATGGCTATTGGGAGTGGGACGTTGTGGAGCACCGCGTCGAGTACTCTGACTCGTGGAAGGCGGCGATCGGATTCGAGCCCGACGAGATCGGCGATAGCCCGGACGAGTGGTTCGATCGGGTTCATTCGGACGACGCGGCGCGCCTTGCCATGCTCGTCGACGTGAGCCTCGAGGACGACGATCCGTCGTTCCAGTGCGAGTTCCGGATCCAGGCGAAGAACGAGCGTTGGTGTTGGATGTTCGCGCGGGGATTCATCGAACGCGACGGCCGGGGCGTGGCCTTGCGCCTGGTCGGCGCCAACACCGACATCACGACGACCCGGCACAACCCCTGCGTCGGCTGCGGAACCGAGAACCGGCCGGGTGCCCACAATTGCGTGACCTGCGAGGCCCCCCTGTCCGGGAGCTCGATCGGCTTCGCCGCCTGGGCACTATGGACGACACATTTCGATATAC
>CAZFPM010000003.1:48150-64641 GCA_964520965.1 uncultured Myxococcales bacterium | reverse complement strand
TTCGACAGCCGCAATCTCCGTTCCGGTGACACGTTGGTGGACCGATATCGGATCGACCGCCAGGTCGCGAATGGCGCGTGCGGTACTGTGTTCCGGGCGGAGCGGATCACCGACGGTTTCGAGTGTGCGATCAAGGTCCTCCACGCATGGCTGACGGACACGGAGGACGCGCTCGGGCGCTTTGCGGAGGAGGGGGCGCTCCAGCAGGGGGTCCAGCACCCGAACATCGTCGGGGTGATCGACGTGATCGACGACGGCCAGCTCCGGGCGATCGTGATGGAGTTCGTCGGCGGGCCGACGCTTCGCCAGTTTATGGCGGCACCGGAGTTCCCCGAAGATCCGGCCGAGGTGACGCAGCTCTTCCTTCCGGTGCTGGCCGCGATGGAGCTCGCCCATCGCAACGGGATCATCCACCGGGACATCAAGCCGGAGAACATCCTCGTCGCGCTGGACGACGGGGCGTTGCCGCTGTTCAAACTCACCGACTTCGGGCTCGCCAAGCACAAACGGCTCGGCACGCGGACGATGCCCGGCGTGACCATGGGTACGGCGCGCTACATGTCGCCCGAGCAGTTCACCGACGCGCGGGGCGCCGATCACCGGGCCGACATCTACTCGTTGGCGTGTTGTCTCTACGAGCTGCTCACCCAGCGTCCGATCTTCAAGCACGAAACGGACTACAAGATGTTGATGGCGCACCTCAACGAGGAGCCGGATCATCCCTCGGTCGTCGAGCCGAGAGTCCCGCTCCAGCTGGGTGACGCGGTGATGCGAGCGGTCTCCAAGGAGCCCTCGCAACGCTTCGCGAGTTGCGACGCCTTCGCCACGGAGCTGGCCGCGGCGTTGTGATCGCAGAGGGGATTTTCGGGTTGCGCTGAGCGGGCCTTTCTGATGTAGGGCGCAGTACTTCCCCCCGTATCCCCGCGGCCACCGGCCGAGCCTGGAGGTACCCATGGTACGTCAGCGTATATCCCTGCTCATCGTCCTTCCGCTCGCGCTCGCGTTCGGCGCCTGCGCCAGCGACACCAAGACCGACGACTCGTCTGACACCGATGCCGGGTTCGACACCGGTGCGTTCGACACCGGCGGTCCCGGGCGGGACACCGGCCGGCCGCCCACCGATACCGGCGGTCCGGGAACGGACACCGGCCGGCCCGACACCATCGTGCCGCCGCCCTCCTGTGGCGACGGCGTCGTCGATCCCGGCGAACAGTGCGACGACGGTCCCGACAACTCCGATACCGCCGGCGATGCTTGCCGCACCACGTGCCGGCGACCGGCCTGTGGAGACTCGGTGACCGATACCGGCGAGGAGTGCGACGACGGCAACCGCGTCGACGACGACGCCTGCAGCAACGCGTGCACCCGCCTGTCGGAGGACCTCTGCAAGCCCTGCACCACGGACAACGACTGCGGCGAGGACCTCGATGGCTGTGTCCGCCTCGACGATGGCGACTTCTGCGGCGTCGCGTGCCGCACAGACCGCGAATGCCCCGACGGGTTCATCTGCGGCGACGTGCGCTCGACGTCCGGCGCGCCCCTGCGGCATTGCGTACCCGCGACCGGTGTTTGCGCCGACTGCTTCGACCCCGACCGCGACGGCTTCGGAACCGGCGCCTCGTGCGACGGCGCCGACTGCGACCAGTCGGAGCCGACCACCTACCCGCGGGCGCCGGAGCTCTGCGATGGAGAGGACAACGACTGCGACGGCCAGATCGACGAGGGCCTCGACGGCACGACCTGGTACGCCGACAGCGACCGCGACGGGTTCGGTGATCCGCGGTCCGCGGAGACCTCGTGCCTGCGCCTGCGCGGCTACGTGGACAACGACGGCGACTGCAACGACGACAATCCCTTCGTCTACGAGGGCGCGCCGGGGCTCTGCGACGGCGAGGACAACGACTGCGACGGGACCGTCGACGACGGGGCGACCGACACGGACTTCTACCCGGACCGTGATGGCGACGGGTACGGCGACGAGACCGCCACGCCCACCGTGTCCTGCGACCCGATCGATGGTTGGGTGACCAACGACTTCGACTGCAATGACGGCAACGACCTCGTACGGCCGTCGTCGTTCGAGGACTGCGGGAACGGCATCGACGACGACTGCGACGGCGACCGCGACTGCGCCGACAGCGAGTGCAGCGAGGACACCTCGTGCGACGAGACCTGCCCCGACGACGGGTTCGAGAACAACGACACCCGCGAGACCGCCAGCCCGATCGGCCTCGGCGTGTTCGACGGGCTCATGGTCTGCACCGGCGACAACGACCACTACGTGGTCTCGCTCGACGCCGGCGACGAGTTGACCGTGCACCTCGACTTCGTCGACGCCGAAGGCGACATCGACATGTCGTTGGTCGACTCCGAGGGACGCGTCGTCGCCAGCGCGGGGTCGGTTTCCGACGACGAGGAGATCGCGCTGACCATCGCCAGCTCCGGCGACTACTTCATCAGTGTCCGTCTCTTCTCCGACGAGGGAGCCCCGGGCAACACCTACACCCTGACGGTCGACGTCGAGGGCGCGGAGCCGACCTGCCGTGACGATGGCTTCGAGGAAAACGACACCCGCGAGACCGCGTCCGCGATGGATACCCGCCGGGTCGATCGGCTGATGGCCTGCCCCGGCGACTCGGACTACTACGCGGTCGAGCTCGGCCCCGACGACGACATCACGGTCGCCGTCGAGTTCACCCACTCCGAGGGTGACATCGATCTCCGCCTGCTCAACGGTGACGGCGTCGTCGTGGCGAGCTCCCTGACGACGAGCGACGACGAGACGATCTCCTACACAGCGACCCGCGCCGGCACCTTCGCGATCGAGGTCCGCCTCTTCGGTGGCGACGACGGGGTCCCCGGCTCGTTCTACGCGCTCGACATCAACATCGATCGGGCAGCGCCGTCGTGTGACGACGATCCGTTCGAGAACAACGACACGCGCATGACCGCCCATCCGATAGACGCCGGCTCCTACAGCGACCTCGCGGTCTGCGGTGGTGACCAGGACTTCTACTCCGTCAGCCTCGGCGCTGGCGACGAGATCACCGTCGAGATCGACTTCAACCTGCTCGGTGGCGACATCGACCTGCGCCTGATCAACCCGCTCGGCAACACCGTGGCGTCGTCCAGCGCGATCTTCTCGGGCTCGGAGCGCGTCAACTACACGGCCCCGTCGGCGGGCGAGTACTTCATCAGGGTCAACCTGGCCATCGATCTCTTCGGCGGGGGCAACGACTACGACATGGACGTGACCATCGACCGTGCCGAGCCCGTCTGCTCCGACGATCGCTTCGAGGACAACGACACCGGCGACGACGCCGAGTCGGTCGATGCGCGCGGCTACGAAGCGCTCGTCGCGTGCCCCGGTGACGCCGACTACTACGAGGTCGCGCTCGGCGCCGGCGACACCCTCACGGCGAGCGTCTCCTTCCGAGATGCCGAGGGTGATATCGACCTGCGCATCGAAAACACCGGTGGCGCTGCGCTGGCCTCCTCGTCGAGCACGACCGACGACGAATCGGCGAGCTACACCGCCACCGCCGCAGGCTCGTACCGGGTCAGGGTCAACCTCTTCCGCGACGAGGGGTCCACCCCGGGCAACAGCTACGACATGGACATCGACATCGACCGCGCCACCTCGAGCTGCTCCGACGACGTGTTCGAGGAGAACGACACGCGCTCCGCCGCCGCGCCGCTCGGCGCCGGCACCGAGCGCGGTCTCTCGGCCTGCCCGAGCGACGACGACTTCTACTCGGTGAGCGTCGGCGCGGGAGACACGATCACGGTCGCCGCCGAGTTCTCGCACGCGGAGGGGGACATCGACCTCCGCCTCCTCGACGGCAGTGGATCGACCGTGGCTACCTCGGCGTCCGGGTCCGACGACGAGAGCCTGACCTACACCCCCACGTCGTCCGGCAGGTACACCATCCGCGTGAGCCTCTTCGCCGATCGCGGGTCGACGCCCGGCAACACGTACTCCCTGAACGTCGACATCGAAGGGGGCGCCACCGACTGCGAGGAAGACCGGCTGGAGAACAGCGACACGTTGGAGACCGCGGAGGTCCTCCTGCCCGAACTCTATACGCGGCTCAACGTCTGCCCGGGCGACGACGACTACTACGCGTTCCTGCTCGACGCTGGCGACACGATCCGCATCGAGGTGACGTTCAGCGACGCCGAAGGCGACATCGACCTGCGGCTGCTCGACGAAGACGGAACCCAGGTCGCCGGCTCGTCGTCGACGAACGACAACGAGGAGATCGAGTACACCGCGACCGCCGATGCCTTCTACACCCTGCGGATCCAACTCTTCGGTGACGACGGCTCGAGCCCCGGCAACTTCTACGACCTGCGGGTCAATGTCGACGAGGGCGGCGGCGCCGTCTCCTGCCCGGAGGACGACCGCTTCGAGAACAACGACAGCTCCAGCGATCCGACCTCCATCGACGCCGGCTTGACCCGCAACGTCATCGCGTGCCCGGACGATGACGATTGGTACTCCTTCTTCCTCAGCTCGGGTCAGAGCGTGCTGGTCGAGGTCAACCACTCCTACGACGAGGGAGACATCGACGTGCGCCTCGAGCTCGACGGCACCGTCGTCGCTTCGGGGGGGACGACGACCGACGACGAGGTGATCGAGTACGACGTGACCGAGTCCGGCGACTACGACCTGGAGGTCTCGCTCTTCGGGGACACGGGCGACGTGACGGGCAACCCGTACGAGCTCGACATCACGATCTTCTGACGGGCGGCGGCCCAGCCGCTGACATCGAAGAAGCCCCCGGCCGCCGCGATGGCGCTCGGCGGCCTGCTCCATTCGCGGCGGATCGCCGAGACCCTCGGGCACCGGATCACGTCGATGAACCACGGGCAGGGCCTGATCGCCAACAGCGTCGCCAGCGCGTTGGTGATCGGTGCCTCCCTGCTCGGCTCCCCGGTGTCGACCACGCACGTGTCGACCGGCGCGATCTTCGGTATCGGAGTGTGGAGCGGAAAGGCCGATACGCGGGTGATCGGTGGTATCGTGTTGGCCTGGGTCGCCACGCTCCCGCTCGGCGCGGCGGTGGCTCTCGGCGTCGCGATCGCTCTCGGGGTCCGGTGACGGCGGGGTCGACGCGTTGACCGGCTCGTCGTCCGTGCTGTGCGGCGATGCCTGCGCCCCCAGACCCGGACGCGCACCTGCGTCGACGGCGCGCAGACCGGGCTTCGTCTACTCCGGCCCCAGAGCGAAGGGGCTGTCGGTGGCGTACTTGAAGAAGAACACGTCGCCGGCCTCGACTCTGACCTCGAGTCTCGCGCGGTCCCCGCCGAGGGTGGTGAGTGGACGCGTCTCGACGCGGCCGTTGCGATGATTCAGAACCTGGATCGTGCCGGGGTCGAGCGAGGAGGGGGCGCGCCCGAAGTCGAACTCCACCCGGATGGTCATCGGGTTGGTGCTCTCCGTGGGGATATCACCCCCGGCGTGATTCGGGTTTTGCAAGATGGTGTATTGCTCTTCGACGTCGTCGACGAAGAAGCCCACGAGCACGTCTTCCAGCGATCCGGTCGGCTCGATCAGCGTGATGTAGGGATCGCCGCCGTCCCCGGGGGACCAATCCCGGGTTCCGGTGGGTTGTTCCAATCCGAAGAGCGAGACCCCCGGAATATAGCGGACGGCGGTGCTGGTCAGCTGGGTGATGGCGCGCCCCAGGTGGGCCATCTGGCGGTTGATCTCTGCGGCCTGCGCCCACCGTGCGGTGTGGGCGACGCCCAGGTCTCCCTGGCCGGTGTAGAAGGCCGAGACGACCGCGTGGGGCGCTTGCGCCTGGTACACGAACCAGGTGTGGCCCGTGTACCCGTAGACGATGCCGCTGAGCGCATCCCAGCGCATGTCCGTCTCGGTCGGGAACACGCCCTCTCCAACATCCTCGTAGGAGTAGATGTAGCGCCAGTACGGGAGCTGGTGACGCAGTCCGGCGGCCCGGAAGTAGGCGAGGCGCTTGTAGGCGCTGCGGCTCAGCGAATAGAGATCGTAGCTGACGACATCGCAGTCCATGTGGGTCCCGTAGTAGTCCATCATCTCGGTCAGCGCCTCGGCCCACCAGCTGAAGTTGACGATCAGCAGCGCGGCCGGATCGTGGGCCCGGATGGCCTCGGCGGCGGTCTCGATCTGACGGAGATCCGCCATCCCGTCACCATCGAGCCCGGGCTCGTCGCCGATCTGGTAGCCGATCCGCCCCGGCGGGTTCGGCGGGACTCCACCGACGAGCCCGTCTCCTCCATGACTGGTCCCGTCCTCCGTGACCCAGGACACCCATCGGAAGTCATCTCGGCCGGCGCTCCTCCAGCCCTCGATAGCGCCGGGGAGACCTCTGGCCCAGGTGTGCACTGCGTTGGCGTGGAAATCATCGAAGTACTCGTGGACGTGAGCGGGGCTCGGTGGCCCGACGGACACCACGAGGCCGCTGATGAACATCGGGTTGTCCCGTACCCAGCGCAGGCCCCTGCCGAGGCCATCGGGATCGGCCGGCCCGACCGGATCGTCCGGGACATCGGGACCGTCGATCACGACGAATTCGAGCCACTGCCCGTTCTCGGTCGGCTGGTCGAAGGTATGGATGGTCTCGTACGCGCCGTCCCCGGTGCGCAGCTGGAGCTCGTGAACCGTCCGGGCGGGCGGGTCTTGCCCGACCAGGAGGCGGATGCGTTCGATGCGGGCGGTACGGCCCAGATCGACCTCGAACCACGCCGGTGGGAAGCCGTTGGCATTCCAGGCGGTCTCTTCGTCTCCGTCGACACCGTGTTCCGGCGGGCCCGTATCCGTGCTGTCCGATGCGGTGACAGGCCGCCCGCGGGCGAGGTCGGAGACGATGTCGGAGTCGAGGTCCGCGCCAAAGACCTGAACCTCTGCCCAAGCGACCCAGGAGGGACTCACCGTCGTGTGGATACGGACGTATCGCGCGGTCGTGGCGGTCGACGGGGGCGGCCCGGCGTCGGTGTCCGGAGTGGCGTCGGGCGGCGCGGTCGCGTCCTCGACGTCGCCCGGATCGACGCCATCGTCGGGGGTGCCGAGGTCCGCTGGCGGGCCACCGTCCGCGGGGCCCGGATCAGTGGTCGAGCCTCCGTCTGGCGATCCGCCGTCCGATGTCGAGCCGCCGTCGATCGTCGAGCCGTCGGCGGCGGCGTCCGACGAGCCACCGGCGTCCCCGGTCACATCGGGTCTCCCGCCAGCGACGTCCGGCCGGGACGGACCGGAGGCGTCGTTCGCCGCAGCGCTGCACGCGAGCAGCGTGCCCAGGAAGAGCACCCAGAGTGGCCGGCAGTGTTTCATGGAATCTCCTCGGTCTCGTCATCGTGGTCGCGCGTCCGCTCTTGGCCGCGTCGACGCAGCCTCGAGTGCGGAAAGCACGCTCCATCAAGCCCGCCGCTTCCGGATCCGGCCGGGAGAAGCGTCGAGACGGAGAATGACGAGCACTACTAGCAGGCCGTCGCAACGGGGGCGAGCGCGAGCGACTCCGAGTGGCCCCTATCCCGACTGCCCCTAGAGCGACGCCGCGATGGTCTGGACTCGATGCGAGGCCGTCCGGCGCCAGGGGGCGAGCACGAGGGCCACGATTATCGCGAGGCCGGCAGGATGTGAGCCGGCCACTGTGCAACCACAGCCGCCATCGTCGGGGAACGCGATCGGGCCCACTTCGGCGTCGGCCGACCGCGAACCGCCACCCCGGGCGCCCGGGGCGCTGTCGGTCGGGTCATCGACCTCCTCGTCGGTGTCCGAGCTCGGGGTGGCGTCGATGGCGGGATCCGGATCGACGCCGGTATCGACGCCGGGGTTCGGTTCGACGCCGACATCTTCGCCTCCCGGCTCCGACCCGGGGCGGTGGGGCCCGACCAGGTCCTCTGCGTTGCCCTGCTCGAACGCGCCGAGATCGTCGGCCGACGGGCGCGAGCGCCACCGCATGGCATCGTCCTCGCTACGGAAGTACTCCCGGTCGGGGGCCTCGACGGCGCCGGCTTCGGCGTGCCCGACGGCGGCGGCGTCGGAGAGCAGCGTGAAGTCGAGCGCCGCGGGGTTGGCGAATCCGGGATCGGTTCCCTCGAGCGTCGCGCTCAGCTCGCTGGCGGCCGTGCCGGTCCTCACCCAGTTGTTGCTACCGTCGATGCCCCAGTTCGCCGCGCCGGGCGTGTGGGCCTGACCGATGTCGCCGACGTCGTGGATGACGTTGTTGAACAGGTGCACGTATGCCGAGACCGTGTCGTTGCGCATGTTGACCAGGAAGTGGTCGCGGCCGGAACCTCGGGGGGTCCCGATGATCGTGTTGTAAGCGAGCGTGAGATCCATCGTGGCGCTCGTGTCCGGGTTCTCGTCCCGAAAGAGCGCCAGAAGCTGGCTTTGGTTCCCGGCCTCGCCCTGAACGATGACGTTCCCCCGCAGGAGCATCGTCTGGGTGTGGGGCGGGTCTCCGCAGAACTGGGAGCACGACATGATGTCGCCGACGTAGCTCGCCGGACGCGCGATCCAGTTGTATTCGATCAGCGACTCGCGGGCGCGGATGTGGAACGCCTGCCCTTCGTGGCCATCGTGCAGGTAGCTGTATCGCAGCGTGAACTTGCCGCCGAACACGTAGATGTGATGGGTCGCGTTGCCGCTCGTGATCGTCTTGCCGTTGTCGACGAACTCGCAGTGCTCGACGACGAGATCGGTGGACGCGCCGGTCAGCCCATTCGTGTTCTGCCGGAAGACCGAGTCGCGGATGGTCACCGGGCCGGAGTTGATCATCCGGAGGCCGGCCGATGACCGCGCGCGGCAGTTCTGGAAGATGATGCCCGAGATCTCGTAGTACGCGCCGTCGGCGGCCACCTGCCAGCAACCGCGGTGCCGATCACCGCCACCGTAGCTGCCCGGCCACTGGTCGACAAACGTGTCCGGCCCGTCGCCGACCAGGTCCCAGACGGGACGTTCGTTCGGATCCTGAGCGCGAATGACGATCGGCGCGTCCGGGGTGCCGACGTTGTCGAGGTGGACGCGGAACCGGTACGTGCCCGGCGCGATCTCGACCACGTCGCCGGCCTGTGCCGCCTCGAGGATCGTCCAATCGTCGTCAGGACCCATCGTGAAGGTCTCGGCGAAAGCGACCGCGGGGATGGCGAGGGCGAACAGAATGACGGCGAGAATCCGGTGCATCTTCGCAACGTAATGCGGAGTGGGGTCTGGGACCACCGTCCCGCGTCGGGCCGGTCGGATCCAAGCGGTCTGGATTGCGGCATCTCGGCGAACCTGTCGCCGCGGAACCGCCTGCGTCGCGGGCACGAGCGCCGCCGATGAAGGAGCGGATGTCCCGAACCAGGGTGTCCAGAAGCGATCTCCCTACACCGAATCCGGAGCGGCGATCTACAATGGGCCGCCACGGAGCAAGCCGGGACGACCCCGGCCGGGAGGTGACGAAACATGACGAAGGCAGACGACATCCTCAGGCTGCGTATCCCCACGGCGGTCGCGAGCTTCCCGGACGGCGAGCGCGTCCTGTGGGTCGAACGTCGGACCGACGCCGAGTCGGGGAAGACGCTCTCCTCGCTGATGATCGGTCGCCCGGGTGCCGCACCCCGCCCGTTCACCACCGGCCGATTCAGCGACGCGTCGCCGCGGATCAGTCCGGACGGGGCGTGGGTCCTCTTCACGCGCTCGGACCCTTTCGACAAGGCCGAGGGACCGAAGAAACAGCAGGTCTGCTTGATCGCGACCGACGGCGGCGAGGCACGTACGATCCTCGCCGAGGCCGGCGCGTTCGCCGAGGTGGTCTGGTCGCCGGACTCGACCAGGGTCTGTGTTTCCTTCCGGCGGGCCGACCCCTTGCCCGAGGGGATGGACGGGCCGGTGGCCATCAGGGTCACGCGGCTCTGGTACAAGGAAGACGGGATTGGGTACCTGCCGCAGGATCGGTTCTCGCTCTACCTGGTCGACCCGTTCGCCGACACGCCCGCGCTGCAGCCCCTGACGGACATCGACGGAGATTGGGACGATCTCGGCCAGCGCTGGTCTCCAGATGGAACCACCATCGCGTTCCGTTCCAATCGGCGCGGCGACCGTGACCGCACCGCCGAGCTGACCGAGCTCTACGTCGTACCGGCCGATGGGGGTGGGGCCCGCCGCATCACGGACGGCGATTGGTGCCTGCTGCGCCACGCGTGGGCGCCAAGCGGCCGGTGGATCGCGGCCGTCGGTTGCCCCGGCCCGCAGGGAACGGCGTTCTTCCGCGAAGACATCGGGGTGTACCGTTTCGATCCGACCGGCGCCCCCGCGCCGACGAATCTGACCGCCGCGCTCGACCGCTCGACGGCGAACATGACGATCGACGACCTGTTCGGGATCGCCGACTGGTCGTCGGGTCCGCAGTTCGATCCCGCCGGCGACCACGTCTACTTCCCGGTCTGCGACGAGGGCGTGACGTGGCTGGGCCGCCTGCCGGTGACGCCCGACGGTGCGCCGGAGGGTCCGATCCAACGCCTCACCACCGATGAGGTCGTGCTCACGTTCGCCGTGGCGCGGGACGCGGAACGTCTCTCCGCGGTGCTCTCGTCGCCCACCGAGCCGTGCCGTGTGGTGACGCTGAGCACGAAGGGCACCGGAGCGGAGCCGATCGCCTGGCCCCTCGAACCGTGGGTGCGGTCCGCCGAGCTGTTCGAGCCGATCGAACTCCGCGCCCCCTCACCCGACGGCAACGTGGTGCACGGCTGGTTGCTCCTGCCCACGGGGCCGGGTCCACACCCGATGCTCCTGTCGATCCACGGCGGGCCGATCGTCCAATACGGTCGCGCGTGCATGCACGAGCTGCAGTACCTGGTGTCGTGCGGGTACGCGATCCTCTTTGCCAACCCGCGGGGCAGCCTCGGGTACGGGGCGTCGCTCACGCGACAGATCCATCGCAACTGGGGGGCGCCAGCCCACACCGACCTGATGGCGATCACCGACGCCGCCCTCGCGGCGCACCCCATCGACCCGGAACGCCTTGGCGTGTTCGGCGGGAGCTACGGCGGCTACATGACGAACTGGATGTGCGGGCACACAGACCGCTTCAAGGCCGCCGTCACCCAACGCACGGTCTCCGACATGATGGGCCTGCTCTGGGGAGACTTCGGGGCGGCGCTCGGCGACGGGCTTGGCGAATGGCCGTGGGAGAGCCGCGAGATATACGACCGCCTCTCTCCGATCACCTACGCCGAGAACATCGAGACGCCGATGCTCGTGATGCAGGGGTTGGACGACCTGCGGACCCCCTGGGACCAGGGCGAGCGGCTCTACATGACGCTGCGGCTGATGGGGAAGACGGCCGAGATGGTGCTCTTCCCCGGAGCCAGCCACGGCCTCTCGCGAAGCGGGCCGGCGAAGCAGCGGCTGGCGCGGTTGGAGGCGATCCGCGAGTGGTTCGACCGATGGCTGTGAGCCCCCGGGAAGCTCCCGGCTTCGGGCGTCACTCGGGCGGCGTCATCGGGGACCGACGCCGCCAGCGCGCGAACTGGACCGCCGGGCAGAGCAACACGCCCACGGCCGCCATTCGCCCATGGTACCGAGCGAGCTGTTCGGGATCGCCGGAGGATTTCGCGGCCTCGAGCTTCTCGTGTTCCGCGCGAACGGAGGCCGCGAGCCCCTGTTGGCGCACCTGCGCCACGTCATCGGAGATGCTCCGGAACCCGGCGCGCGCGCGGAGCGGCAGAAGCACGACCGCCCAACCGACGACCGCGACCAGAAGGGTCAGCAGATAGCCGAGGAGTCCGAGGAGGTTGGCGAGGCTCGTGGGGCCGACGTTGCCGAGCCATCGGGCCGCGTGCCCGCCGAACTCCCAGGTGAAGAGCCCGGCGGGGATCAGCCCGACGATCGCGATGATCTGGTAGGTGCGGCGATTCATGGCTTCTGGCGTAACATGGCGGGTCGGACGAATCATCGCCGCCGCCGGAAGACAGTGCCGCGCCGGACTCAACTCGAGTGTCCCTGCTGCTTGGCGATCACGCTGTCCACGAGTGCGCAGAGCGCCGGGAGATCCGGGGTGCGTGTGACCACCGGGCCGTGATCGTCCTCGAGCTCGGCGATGATCGGGAGCGCCGCCTTCAACAGCTCCACCGGATCCGAGGTGGGGACGATCTTCCTGAACAAGCCAGCCTTCGGAGCCTCGAAAGACGGGGTGTTCGCGACCGTCGCGTGAAGCCCGTCTCCGAAATCGGCGACGACGTCGAGACCTTCCCACCCTTCGAACGGTCGACCCCGGTAGGCGACGAAGTAGCCCCGCCCGCCGGCGAGCAGCCAGGCGCGCATGCAGATGTTGCCGACGGCCTCCGCGACGAGCTCGCCGATGGGCTCGAGTCCCTCGGAGGCAAGGGCCGCATCGACCGTAGCCAGCTCGTCGACGAGGTCACCCTCCGGAGGCGCAAACTGGGCGAAAGCCGCTCGGAGCGCGGAGTCCTCGGCGTCGTCGACGAAGGATGCGAGGATGGACGTGCCCGCATTCACGGACGTGGGCTCGGCCAGGGACTCCACCACCCATCGAGGCAGCGGACCCTGCGAGGTTCGTCGCGCAAACTCTCCGAGGGACTCCTCGCCGAGCGCGCGTTCGAGGGCCCAATGCCCGGACGCAGACCCCGCGGCGAACGTGTAGACATCGACCTGGTAGCGGCCGGGAGCGATCGTCCGAATCTGGCAGAATTCGTCGGTCCGTGGGTCGCCGCCGCGCGGATCGAAACCGCCGCTGATCACCAGCTGATCCGTTGGTAGTCGCAACACGGCACGAGCCCTGGCCACCCAGCTCGCCGCTTCGGCCTCGGTGAGCGCCTCGGCGACGACCAGCCGGACGTTGAGCGGATCGTCCTGGGCGAGTCCGAGCAGCACGACCGCCTCGTCGGCGAGCGCCGGCGCCGCGTCGCTCCCGTGTCCTGGTCGCTGACCCGCCGGAGGGCGGCGATCAGTTCTGACACATGTAGACCTCGTTCGCTCGTTCGTTTCTGCCCGCCGCGAGGTTCAGGTCGACCAGGACGAGCGAGCAAACACGTTCCTCGGCGCACGGACCTTCGGCCGGCAGGCCGTAGCGGAACGTGAACTCCCCGCCGCCGGCGACCGCCTCGAACGGTGGACCGACGTAGGTCGCCTCGGCATCCTCGTCATCGATCCTCAACCGCATTCGGACGCGATCGACCCGCACGCTGATAGGACGCAACTCGTCGTTGCGGACGCTGACCTCGTGTCCCGCGCACGCCACTTGCACCGATGGGCTCCAGGTCTCGGAATCCGAGAGCTCGTCGGCGACGATCACGAGCGCGAAGGCGAGCGCGCCGACGCCGGCCAGGACATTGGGCCAGCCGTTGACCACCAAGAGGATCTGGCGAGGCGATGTCCCCCCGAGCAGGGAGCTGCCCCCGCCGTCGCGGTCACGCCCGCGGGTCGCCTTGCGCTGCCGGACACACCACACCCCAATCCAGAGCAGAAGGCAGCCGAACACCACGAGGAAAATGACGGGCATGTACGGAGGCGGCGCTGGAGAAGCATTGGCACGGTGCCACGTTCGCAGCTCCGACACTGTGCGCTGCGGGGTGCGACAATGTCACGGCCAATGACCTCGAATGCCGACATCCCGATGGGCGCGTTCGCGCCGGTCGAGCCGATCGCCGCCGGCGGCTCCGGCACGATGTGGCGCGCCCATCGTGTGAGCGATCAGCACCCGGTCGCCGTGAAGGTATTGGCGGCCGACCGGGACGGGGAACGTGCGCTCTACGACGAGTTCGACGCCGAGGTGCAGACCGTTGCCCGGCTGGACCATCCGAACATCGTCCGGCTTTTGGTCCATGACCGCCCGTCCTTGGGAGCACCTCGGCGAGACACGGCGGGCGGAGGAGTTGCGTCTAGGGGGCGATCTGTAGAAGATCGCGGCATGGTGAGCTCTGCCCACGTCGACCGCGAACTCAGACGCGCACTCCCGCAACCACTTGCCTCGTTGTGGTCGAACTCCCTGCGCGCTGTCGGGTCGGCCGATCGAATCGACCGGCTACTCCACACGTTCGAGTTCATGCTCGAGGCGACCGCAGGGCTGCTCTACGCCGACTATGCGTTGGGCGCGCCTACCGGTGCTGTGAGAGACCGCCTCGAAGAGGGCATGTCGGGCAGGTTCACGTTTGGGCGGTGGTCGAAGCTGATCCTTGCACTCTTCCAGGCGCTGCGAGATCGGGAGTCACCCGAGCCGTTCTTTTCCGACGCTGTGGAGTGGTACTTCGACCGCGGTGGCGGAGGTCGTCTCGGACCGCGCAAGCAGATCGATCGGCTGGTCGAGACCCGCAACCGGGTCGCCCATGCCAAGACGGCGCCGACGAAGACCCAGCAGGCCGAGACCGCGCAGGAGCTCGAGGACGGTCTGCGGACGCTGCTCGACGGCGCGCGTTGGTTGCACCGCTACCGCGCTTTCTCGGTCCGGTCGTCGCAGGGAACGCGCCGGCGGACGTTCAAGGGCCGAGTCGAATTCGCGATCGGGGACGGCGATGGCGAACCCCTCGACGTGGAGTGGCGACCTCTGCTGCTCCATGACGTGCTCTATGCCGTGTCTCCCGACGGGGCGCGCTTCCTCGAGCTGTCGCCGATGTGGATTCTGGAGGCCGACCCGGCAAGTGGTCGTCAATCGTGCCACTGCTTCCGCGGCGTGCATCGCAAGTCGAGTCTCGTGCTCCGGAACCCGTTGACCGGCACCGAGGTTCGCACCTCGACCGTTCCAACGGCCCGAGGAGAGGTCTCGGCGATCGAGTGGCTGGCCTCCGCCGAAGCGTACGGCGAGGTGGCGGACAACGCCGGGTTCGAAGACGGCTTCAACGTGCAGATCCAGGTCGAGTTGCTCGACCACCGCTTCGAGATGGGGGAGCTGCTCGGCTCGGGTCTTCAGACCGACGTCTATCGCGCGTTCGACCGGGTCACGAAGCAGGATGTCGCCATCAAGATCCTGCGCGATCGGCCCGGCAGCGACTCATCGCATATCGACAGGTTCCTCCGCGAAGCCGCGGTCCTGCATCGGGTCCAGCATCCACACCTGATCGATATCATCGCGATGTCGTCGACGCCGGAAGGTCGGCCCTACATCGTGATGCCCTACGTGGGCGGTGGCTCGATCGCCGATCGGGTCGCGGCAGAAGGGTCTCTGGGGGTCGAGACGGCCCTGGAGTGGCTGAACGGAATCCTCGAGGGTCTGAAGGCGCTGCACGCAGCCGGAGTCGTCCACCGCAACGTCTCGGCGAACAACATCTTCGTCCGCCAACATCGCGTCGTCGTCGGCGACCTCGGCGCTGCATTCTCGACCGCGGACCCGCGGCTGACCAATGTCGCGGACGAGTTGATGCACGCGCTGCTCTATGCCGCGCCGGAGCTCTCCACGAAAGCCCAACCGACGCCTGCGGCCGACGTGTACTCCGCCGCCGTGGTCGCCCACGTCGTGCTCAACGGCAGCGAGCCGCGCAGCGCGCCGGGGATCGGGATCGACGGCCCCGTCGGCGAGCTGCTCCGCGAGATGTCTGCGTCGACGCCTTCCGAGCGGCCCTCCGTCGATGAGGCGCTGCGCCGGGTGAGGAAACTGCTCGTGAACCTCGACCAGGACGAGGACCCGGCCGACGCCATCGACGACGACGCGGCGACGGCCGAGCAGGAGACGGTGGTGATCAAGGCGCCGGCGATCGAGGACGAGGAGATGCCGACCCTGCAACTCGCCGACGAGGTGACGGCCAAGATGCACGCGCTCATCAGCGACCAGCTCCTCTCCGAGTCTGGACATTCGTTCGAGCGACCCGACGGCTGGGAGTCGCGCGGGGCCGAGTTCGGAGCCTTCGAGATCAACTACGCGAACCATGGGCGCGCCGAGCACGTCGTTGCCGTCACCGGCTCCGAGATCCGCTTCGGACGCGGCGCAAACGCCGACATCCGGGTGCTCGTCCTGGACGTGAAGGAGCGCGAGCGCGTGCAGAAGCTGAGCCGCACGCACCTGCTCCTGGTGCGGACCGCAACGGGCTGGAGCTTACGAGATGCGGGAAGTGCGCACGGAACGTGGCTCGACGGCGAACGGATCGCCGACGGGCAACTGATCCCACTCTCGGGGGAGCAGCACGCCCTCGTTCCGGCTGGCGCCCTACCCTTCGCGGTGGCTCCATTGTGCGTCGACGACACGAGCGAGGTTTCCGGAGCCCTTCGGATCGACCGCACCGCGACGGGCGAGGTCGAGCGGGCCTTCGCGATCGTGCTCGACGGCGCGACATGGCTTGGCGACTCCCCGTCGTGCGGCCTGCGCCTGTTGGAGTTCCCGCCGGACCAGGTGCAGTTGGTGTCCGCCGACGGCATGTTGTGGGTGCGAAACGTGGCCTGCCCCTCGTCGGTCGTGGATGCCGCGGTCGTGGCGCTAGGCGCGGAGTACCCGATCGCGGCCGCATCGGTCGTTCGGGCCCTGGGACGCGAGCTCGTGTTCACCCAGATCGGCGGCCCGGGGGACAGCCTCGCTTCCA
>CAZFPM010000003.1:29234-48140 GCA_964520965.1 uncultured Myxococcales bacterium | reverse complement strand
CTTCCAGCACGCTGAGCTGATCGACGACATGGAAGTGCTCGTCGTCGGCTTGCTCGCGATCGCGCTCCTGGCGGTCGGCGCCGTGACCTTCATCCCGTGGCCGGTGCTCTTCGACATCGGCACGTGGTTGATCCTCGGCGGGTTCGCGTTCGGAGTGCCGACGGGCGTGATCTACCACGTGCTGCTCTGGCGAGTGTTGGCGCCGCGCGACGAGCTGCCCAAGGGGTGGATCTGGCGTCCGTTCGACTACACCGACCGTATGACCCGCGGCGAGAAGCGATGGGTCCTGCCCTGGGCGAGCATCGGTGCCGTCGGCTTCGTCGCGATCATCCTCGGCATCGGCGCTATCGTCATCTCGATGCTCGTCGCCGTCGCGCGAACCTGAATCGAGCACGAAACGAATCGACCCGCCGACGGGTCGTCGGCGGGTCGATGGGATCGAGCGCGTCGCGTCGGATCAGAACACGCGGCGGAATACGTCGCTGACGGAGATCATGATGTTCAGATCCCTCAGCAGGTCGTCGATGTCGCGCAAGGCGGACTGGGCGTCGGCGGAGTTCCCGCGGTCGAGCGCCGTCTCGTACTCGGCGACGAAGTCGAGGCCGCGCTGGATGAACTGCTCACCGAGCGTGGGCACCGGGTAGTCCGTCGTGACGAGGGTGCCGTAGCACTTGCCCGTGCCGACCGGGTTCGGGTCGCAGAACGAGAGCATCTCGAAGTCTTCCGCGAGGACCGGCGTCTCGCCCAGGGACAGCTCCCAGACGCGTCCCTGGTCGACGTAGCGGGCCGAGTAGTTCGACGAGAACCCGCTCATGCCCCAGATCAAGGCGTAGATCTGCTCGGAGAACGAGTAGCGGACGTCGATGGGCAGGCCGACGGCGGGGTCGAGGGCGCCGGCTTCCATGCCGAGACCCTCGTCGACGAGCGCGCCGGTCTCCGGGTTCATCTCGGTGCCGTTGGTCAGGCCGAGCGTGAGCATCGGCCGCGGCTGGATCTCGTAGCCCGTCGACTTCGGGTTGGCCGACGGTCCGACCATGAGGTTGTCCTGGAGGACGACGCCGTTGAACAGGCGGGTGAGCTGGTCCTCGAAGACGAGGTAGGGCGGGATGACGTAGTTCTGCTCGAACGCACCGAGCTCGACACCGACCGAAGATGCCTCGGATTGCGTGAGCGCGAGCAGGGCGAAGATGCCCGTCAGGTAGTGCCCGGAGCGCTGCGGGTAGCGCGCGTAGTAATACCCGAGGTCGGCGTTGTAGTCGGACCACTTCGGCCGTCCCTGACCCTCGGGAATGTGGAACTCGGAGTCGCGCCGGATCGCCGCCTGGGTCTCCACGTCGAACACCGACAGGTCGCTGCGGCTCGTGTAGAGCCGGAACATGCCGTCGTCCTCGTCGAGGTAGTAGTAGCCGCTCGACGGCGTGGTGGCGGCTTCGGCCAGTAGGTTCAGGCCGGCGTAGGCCGCGAAGGTCCACGAGTTGTCGAGGGCGGCGTCGGGGCGGCTCGAGCTGATGGCGACCGTGAGGAGCCAGCGCTGGTAGTTGGAGACCAGCGGCAGGAAGTAGCGGCCCATGGCGCGGTTCGGGCCGGAGCCGGTGTTCCAGCTGAGGCGCTCGCGGCGGTAGTTGTCGAAGTAGTAGTACCGACGGTAGCGCTCGATGTAGTCGAGGGTCTGCTCCATCGGGTCGGCGCCGCGATCCCACGTCCAGCAGCTCTGGCGGAACCCGCGGTACTCGTCCGAGCAGAAGATGTAGGGCACCTCGAAGGGGCGGCCGACGACATCGGCCTCGATCGCGGCTTCGAGGTCCTCGAGCTTCACGTACGTGCGATCACGCAGCGTCTCGAGCATCGCGTCGGGCGTGTCTCCCATCGCCTCGACGAGGGTCGTGTAGTGGTAGACCTCGAGCGGGTGATAGAAGCCGATGCCCCGCGCGTCCTCGTACTGCCGGAAGATGTCGGCGGCCTCGTCCGGCAGGTTCGGCCAGACCTCGACGTAGCCGCGCTCCTGCATGTTGAAGTCGGCGGAGGAAGCGTCGGCGTTACGATCGACGCCCGTGGTGTACGCGTAGAGGATGGCCGCGTCGTCGTATTTGCCGACACCGCCGAAGTCGGTGTTGAAGGCCGACGAGTAGTCCATGATCGAGCTGTACTGGTACTCGCGCATACGGGCGGTGATCTGCGCCGGCGTCTGGGAAGCGACGCCGTAGACGTCCGCCAGCGAGAAGGGGGAGCCGAACTCGCGGATCGTGGGCTCTCCGTCGTCGCCGACCGTGGGGTAGCCCTCGATCTTCGCGTCCCAGTACTCATCGAGGTAGTTCAGGGAGTCCCAGGAGCCGCCGAAGTTGTGCCGCAGGCCGACCGTGTGACCGACCTCGTGCTCCATGACCGCCTTGAAGATCAGGCCCCGGAGCTCGGCGTACATCTCGTCGTAGTCGGTGCGACCCAGGAACGCCTCGGCGATGCCGAGGATCGAGTCGTCGAGGTTCGAGGGGGAGAGCACGCAGTCGCGGCTCGCGCGCAGGGCACGCTGCCGCTCGTTGGCCGGGTTGTGGCGGCGCATCAGGTTCGTGATCCGGGCGACCTCGATGTCGGCATCGGACAGGGCCTGGGTCGGGTCGAGATCCACGGCGACGGGGTTGCCGTCCGGATCGGCGCCGACGCGAGCGGCCATGATCAGCTCGTCGTTCATGCCGAGGAGGTCGATGCCGGACTCCTCGATCGTGCGAATGCGCCGCTCCTCCCAGCCCGGGCCGCTGCGCAGCGAGTCCATCATGCCGTCGAGCGCGTCCTCGCGGAGCGCTTCGACGCGCTCGAGGGTCAGGCCGTCCATCAGCGCGGCGGGGTCGGTGGGAAGCTCGATGTCGGCGAGCTCCGGATTGGCCATCAGGCCGCGGGCGCGCGGGTCGATGGCGCCGTCGCGCATCTCGCGGACCATGTCGCGGACGTACTCGGGATTGTCGATGTCCTCGGGGGTCAGGTCGCCGTTGGCGAAGCGGACGACGTCGAGGGCGTACTGCGCGTAGGTGTCGACCGACGCGCCGTAGACGTAGGCGGTACCGGAGATGATCTCGCCGGTCTCCGGGTCGGGCGCCGAGGGGCCGTAGCCGAGGGGGCCGGACATCTGCGGGTTGTTGACCCAGTACATCACGTCGTAGCGGAGGTCGCCGATGCGGACCTCGTCGCCGACCTCGCCGCAGTCGCTGGCGTAGGCCGCGTCCGGGGGATGGACGGGCTCGGCGGCCACCGGGTTGTTGCACAAGATGTACATGGGGCGGACGTCCTCCCAACCGGAGACGGCACCGTCGTTCTGCGCCGCGGCCACGGCCCGCCGATAGGAGCGGTCCCACTCGGCCGCCACGCCGGCGGCGTAGGGAAGCAGTCCCTCGGGGAAGTGCGGCGAGAGATGGTAGACGACGGGCGCCGGAGTCCGTTGGGCGAAGGGCATGGCGATCCGCTTGCCGGACTCGTCGCGCATCGGTCGGCCGGCGTCGTCGCGAACCCAGGCGTCCTCCCAGATGTTGTGGCGGTTGGCGAACTGGAGGCGGCCCTCCATCGTCGCGCCGCGGCGGCGATCGTAGCTCTGCCGCTCGGTACGGAAGTAGCCGAAGCGGTTCATGTCGACATCGTCGTAGGTGACCGGCTCGTAGGTGTCCTCGTCCGTCTCCGGCACGCGTCGCAAGCTCGTACGGACCTCGACCTGCTGCGCGGTGCAGTCGCCGATGCCCCACTGGTAGAGCAGGTCGATGCAGCTCCAGAACGACGGCTCGACGTGGTGACGGGTGACGAAGTCGATGTAGACCGCCTTGCCTTCCTCGTCGCGGATGATCCGGAACTCGTCGTCGCCGGCCTCCCCCTCGCCGACGTACTCGGCATACTGAAGCGTGACCGGCCAATCGAGGAAGAACCAACCGGCGGCGACCACGGCCGACCAGTTCACCCGCATGTGCTCCCGATCGTACCAGGGCCGGTCCGAACGGTTCTCTTCGATCACGTTCGTCTCCTCACCCGTGGAGCTGTCGTACTTCCGCTGAACGTCGAAATGGTCCGTGATCTCCCAGCCAATGACCGGCTGACCGTGGAACTCGTCTCCGTCCTCGATCATACGGTCGTCGATGACGTCGGTGGCGACGACGTCGCCGTTTTCGACCGTGGCGCGATCACTCGCCCCCGGGTTGAACTCGTACGACCGGTACCCCATCAGAGCGTTGGAGCTGACAACGAAACGGATCTTGTCGGTGTCGAACGTCTGGCCGACGAAGAACGCCGTGCTCGTCGTCGGCACGTCGGAGACGGTCTGGCGGATATACCACTCGCCCTCGAAGTCGGCCTTGGAGAGGGCGTTCGCCTGGGTCCGGTCGATGTCGCCGACCTGCTGGGCGCAGGCGCCGAGGAAGAGCGCGCTGGCGCCGAGTACGAAGAACAGGAATCGCGATCGGGTCATCGTGGGCTCGCTGGCTGGTGGGTCACAACGCAGGCATGCGGGAAGGTGCACCAATCATGCCACGAGACGATGCGCAAGGGATCTGCCCCAAGTCGCCGTATTGACACGCCTTCAGGGGCGTTAGTTCTCTGACGGCGAGCGCCCCCCGGACGATGATCCCGGCATCAGCGCGCCGAGAAGCGCCGCCGGGGCCGCACCAACCCCAACCCCACGCCGAGCACGATCCACAGTGACGGCGTCGGCATACGCGGGGTCGAAGCGAGGGCGCACAGGCCGCGATTGCCACCCCGATCGCCGCCGCCGGCGGGCGCGCCCTCCTCGGAGGTTTCCCCTGGAGTCTCTTCCGGCGCAGAACCCCGATCCGACGCGACGGTATCGGGAGTCGGGGCGTCGTCGTTCGCGGCGCGGTCGCTGCTGGGTGCGTCGGGTTCGTCGCTGCCGGCGTCGGGCTCCGAGGCGGCGTCGGTCTCCGACGCGTCGTCGTCACCCTCATCGACGTCCGATTCCTGACCCGGGCCGGCGTCACTCGGCGACGCGTCACTCCCGGCGTCCGGATCGTCGGTCGGTTCTTCTTCGCACACCGCCACGCACCGGCTGCCGACCGAGCAGCTCGCCGACCAGATCGCGCAATCTGGCGCGAAGTCGCCTGCCTCGCAGTCGGTGTCGGCCTCGCACTCCGGCGTGGTGTCGATCTCGAATTCGTCGATGATCCGACCGTCGATGCCCCGGGCGGACACGGTCATCAGCACGCCGTCGACATCGACCCTCAGGTAATGCTCGACCGACTCGTTGTACGCCACCTCGTGCGGCGCCTCGGAGGGCTCGCCCACCTCGTAGAGCGGGGCGCCGCCGCCGCCGGTGATCACGTAGGGGATGCCGTTATGGGCCGCGCCGCGCTCGTAGTAGTGGTCGTGCCCGGAGATGATCGCGGTCACGCCCATCGCGTGGAACCAGTCGAGCAGCTCGCGCATCTGGTGGTTCCCGCTCCGGTTCTCCTTCGAAGAGTAGGGGCCGATGTGGATGAAGAGGACGATATGGTCGATCTCGGGATCGACCGCCGCGGCCCCGAGGTCGGCCTGCAGCCACCGCTCCTGGCCCTCGTCGAAGCAGCCGTCGATCATGAGATCGCGGGTCGGCAGGCACTCGAACCACTCCATCGAGTGCACGTGGCTGTCGAGGACGACCCCGTGCACGTTGCCGTAGTCGAACGAGTAGTAGAGCTCGGGCGCCTCGGGCGCGTGGTCGGGATTCATGAACACGTCGACGTAGTTCGTCGCGTCGCCCTCGTCTTCGTCGTGGTTGCCGATCACCGGGTAGATCGGCGTCCGCGCCATCATCGGCTGCTCGATCGCGAAGTAGTCGTACCACTGGTCGAGCACTCCACCGTCCGAGACGAGGTCGCCGGTCTGCACGTAGAAGCCGATGTCCGGCTCGGCGCGCATCGCGTCGACCACCTGGGCGTGAACGTCGGAGCGGGATCGACTGTCGCCGAAGACCAGGAACGACAGCGGCGACGCGCCCTCCGGCGCGGTTCGGAACGACCAGGGGCCGGACACGATCTCCTCGCCGACCCGGATCTCGTAGGTGTAGTCTGTGTCCGGCGCGAGCTCCGTGAGCAGGAGTTCGTGCCGCGTCGCCCGCCCTGCGGTGGTCAGTTCCTGATCGAGCGACTCCCCGACGCCGAACACGACCGTCACCGTCGTCGGCTCGTCGAATTCGACGCCGATCCGGATGCCGTCTGCCGTCGGCTGCTGCAGGAAGGGCCCGAGGATCAGCGTCGCGTCCGGTTTCGGAACCGCGAGGAGCGTCGCCGCCACCAGCAGCGCGAGCACGAATACGGCGATCAGGGACTTGCGCATCTTCGCGGTCATCATCGAGGACCCGGGTCCAGCATGCCGGGACGCCAGGGTAGCCGCTCTGCGGGCTTCGGTCAGCCCCGGTCGGCGTCCGAGACCCCGCACCGACCCCGATCCGCGTGTCCCGCCATGTGGTCAAGACACCGCATCGCCCCCTTTCGTGGACTCGGGTTTCGACGATCGGTAGCGTGTTCGGGCGCGCTCTCCGCACGGAAACGCCATGCACCCGATGCCCAACCGCGATTCTCGCCTCTCCCGGCTCCTCGTCGCGCTCGTATTCGCTGCCCTGGTCGGTTGCCCCGACGGCTCCGAGGACGACCCGAGCGATGGGGCGGGTTTGGCCGACGTCACCGATGGGACCTCCGGTGGTGACGACGCCGAGCCCGACTACACCGACGTCGGGGACCCGGATCCGGGAGTCGATCCCCCGGAGACCGATGTCGGGCCGACCGACACAGGGGACGATGGCGCGCCGGACACCGACCCGCCAGACGTCGACGACGCCGAAACCACCGACGCTGGCGACACCGAAACCACCGACGCAGACGACGCCGAAGCCACCGACGCAGACGACGCCGAAGCCACCGACGGCGATGACGCGGACGGGGATGCACCCGACGGCGATGACGCGGACGATGTCGACACCGGTGACGGTGACGCGGACGACGCGGACAGCGGCGACGCCGAGACCGGAGATGTGGATCTCGGTGACGCAGACGCAGCCGAGATCGGCGACGCGGCGGACGGCGGTGACGCCGATGCGGTCGATGGCGAGACCGGCGCAGACGGCGATGCGAGCGATGCAGACGCCGGAGACGGAGACACGATCGACACCGATGCGAGCGGTGCGTGTGGCGACGGTACCGTCGACGAAGGCGAGGAGTGCGACGACGGAAACGATGTCGACGACGATGCGTGCGCCAACGACTGCACGGCGAATCCCGGTCTCCACTGTGCTGCGTGTGAGACCGACGACGACTGCGTCGGCGACGGCAGCCTCTGCGTCGAGCTCGCCGACGGCTGGCATTGCCTCATCGCCTGCGTGATCGACGGCGACCCGTGCCTCGACGGCAACGAATGTGCGGAGATCCGGGAGCCGGACTCGGGCGACCTCGTCGGCACGGTCTGCCTCCCCACCGACGACCGCTGCGACGACTGCGGCGACGGCACGGTCGACGACGGTGAGCAGTGCGACGACGGAAACGACATCGACGACGACGGATGCACCGCGTGCACGATCGACCCGTATTGCGGCGATGGTTCCGTCGACGACGGTGAGCAGTGCGACGACGGAAACGACGTCGATGACGACGGATGCACCGGGTGCACGATCGACCCGGCTTGCGGCGATGGCACCGTCGACGACGGTGAGCAGTGCGACGACGGAAACGATGTCGACGGTGACGGTTGCACGGGGTGCACGATCGACGCGTTCTGCGGCGACGGCGAGGTCGACGACGGTGAAGAGTGCGACGACGGAAACGATGTCGACGACGACGGATGCTCGGGATGCACGATCGACGGGTTCTGCGGCGACGGCGAGGTCGACGACGGCGAGGAGTGCGACGACGGGAACGATGTCGACGGCGACGGATGCACCGCCGACTGTATCGAGGAGTTCTGCGGCGACGGCGTCCTCCAGCCCGCGATCGGCGAGGAGTGTGACGACGGCGGTGCGGAGTCCGGCGATGGGTGTTCGGCGACGTGCGCGGACGAGTTCTGCGGCGACGGGGTCGTCAACGACAGCGGCACCGAAGCGTGTGACGACGGGAACGATGCCGACGGAGACGGCTGCTCGAGCGTCTGCGTGGTCGAGTTCTGCGGCGACGGCGTCCACCAGGCCGGGCTCGGCGAAGAGTGCGACGACGGAAACGATGCCGACGGAGACGGCTGCACGCCCGCGTGCGTCGCGGAGTTCTGCGGCGACGGGATCGTGAACGATGTCGACGAGGAGTGCGACGATGGGGGCACGGAGTCCGGCGACGGATGCTCGAGCGAGTGCGCGGAGGAGTTCTGTGGCGACGGCGTCCGCCAACTGACGCTCGGCGAGACCTGCGACGACGGGAACGTCGAGTCGGGTGACGGCTGCGACGGCGACTGCCGCCGGGAGTTCTGCGGCGACGGCCTCGTCAACGACGGCGACGAGGAGTGCGACGACGGGGGCACGGAGTCCGGCGACGGCTGCTCGAGCACCTGCCGAACGGAGCGGTGCGGCGACGGCGTGCATCAAGACGAGCGAGAAGAGGAGTGTGACGACGGCAACGAGGTCTCCGGCGACGGCTGCAGCGACGCGTGCGTCGTCGAGTTCTGCGGCGACGGCATCACGAACGACACGACGGAGGAATGCGACGACGCGAACACGGTCCGCTTCGACGGCTGCGACCTCTGCCGCATCGAGGTCTGCCCCGACGAGCGCCGCTTCGCGGTCGGTCGCGATGTCGTCGTCGAGGACACGTGCCTGCTCGACGACTCCGACCTGGAACCCACCTGCGCCGGCGAGTTGCCGACACCGGCGGCCGAGTACATCTTGGAGTGGACCGCGCTGGGCCGTGGGTTCTACTCGTTCGACACGGACTCGACCCACACCGAGCTCGACACGATCCTCTATTTCCGGAACGCCTGCCGGGGCGTGGAGCTCGTGTGCAACGACGACGCGCCGCCAGGGACGTTCGAAAACGAGGGAGCCAGCCTGATCGACGAAATCTGGCTCGATGGCGGCGAGACGATCTTCATCCACATCGCGGGCGGCGGCGGAGCCTGCGGGCGGTTCGGACTCAACATCAGGGGTCGCTATTGCGGCGACGGTCGCCTCGACTTCGACCTGGCCGAGCGGTGCGACGATGGCAACACGGCCGCTGGCGACGGCTGCAACGGGCTCTGCGAGCTCGAGCGGTGTGGCGATGGAATCATCAACGATGTCGACGAGACGTGTGACGACGGCAACACGGTCGGCGGCGACGGTTGTGGGCCGACCTGTGACGTAGAGGTCTGCGGCGACGGTGTGATCAACAACGAAGGCACCGAAGCTTGCGACGACGGGAACGCAGAGTCCGGCGACGGCTGCTCGGATGTGTGCGTCGTGGAATTCTGCGGCGACGGCATCGTCAACGATGTCGACGAGGAGTGCGACGACGACAACGATGTCGATGGCGACGGTTGCACCACGGAGTGTGTCCTCGAGGTCTGCGGCGACGGCGTCGTCAACAACGCGGGCACCGAGGAGTGCGACGACGGGAATGACGTTGCCGGCGACGGATGCGACTCCGCGTGTGTGGTGGAGTTCTGCGGCGATGGCGCCGTCAACAACACGGGCACCGAGGAGTGCGACGACGGGAATGACGTCGCCGGCGACGGATGCGACTCCGCGTGTGTGGACGAGTTCTGCGGCGACGGTGTCGTCAATGACGTCGACGAGGAGTGCGACGACGGAAACGCGTTGGACGGCGATGGCTGCGGTGCGACATGTGCGGTCGAGTTCTGCGGTGACGGTGTCGTCAACGGCGGCGACGACGAGGAGTGCGACGACGGAAACAACCTCGACGGCGACGGGTGCGACGCCGTGTGTGCCGACGAGTTCTGCGGCGACGGAATCGTCAATGACATCGACGAGGAGTGCGACGACGGCGACGCGCTACCGGGCGACGGCTGCAGCGACGAGTGTGCGGTGGAGTTCTGCGGAGACGGCGTCGTCAACAACGGCGCAACCGAGCACTGCGACGACGGAAACAACCTCGACGGTGACGGGTGCGACGCCGAGTGTGTGGACGAGTTCTGCGGCGACGGAATCGTCAACGACGGCAGCGAGGAGTGCGACGACGGAGGGACCGACGACGGCGACGGCTGCAGCCTCGGGTGTGTGATCGAGTTCTGCGGTGACGGCATCGTCAACAACAGCGACGCCGAGGAGTGCGACGACGGAGGGGCCGACGCCGGCGACGGCTGCGACGCGGCCTGCAGAGACGAGTTCTGCGGCGACGGAATCGTCAACGATGTCGACGAGGAGTGCGACGACGGAGGCGAGGTCTCCGGCGACGGGTGCTCGGACGCGTGCGTGGTCGAGTTCTGCGGTGACGGAATCGTCAACGACGGCGGCGCCGAGGAGTGTGACGACGGCAACGACGTGCCCGGCGACGGCTGTGCGACCTGCGTGGACGAGTTCTGCGGCGACGGAATCGTCAACGACGACGGCACCGAGGAGTGCGACGACGGAGGTGCAGCCTCGGGTGACGGGTGCTCGGACGTGTGCGTGATCGAGTTCTGCGGCGACGGAATCGTCAACGATGGGGGCGAGGCGTGCGACGACGGAAACTCCTCGGCCTACGATGGCTGCAGCGCCACCTGCACCGTCGAGCGATGCCCGGACGCCGCCAGCGGATCGACAGGGCCGGCGGCCATTCGCGGAAACACCTGCCTGCGTGATGACTCGGACCCCGACGCGAGCTGCCTCGCCGGCCCGGACGGAGCCCGCGACCTGGCGGTCCGATACACGGCAGGGAGCACGGGCCTGTACACCTTCAGCACCGACAACGCCTCGACGCCCTACGACTCGGCGATCTACCTGCGCGACGGCTGCGGGGGGTCGGTGATCGCCTGCGACGACGACAGCGGCACCGATTCCTCAGCACGCATCGTGAACCATCCGCTGGAGGCTGGCCAGCAGGTAATCCTCTTCATCTCCGGCAGCGGAGCGGACGACTGCGGCTCCTTCGACGTCGATATCGAGGTCGAGTAGCGCAACAGCGATGGCGCGAGGGCAGAGGCGGCCGATGGATCCACGTCAGCGGTAGACTGAGGCTCCCCCCCTCCGGCCGCCAAAGGAGGCCTCCTCCCCACGAGTGGGGAGGGGCTGTGTACCCCACGCCAGACGCAGACACACAGCCGTCCCCCACATGTGGGGGACAGCGGAGCGAAGCGAAGCAGGGGGGGAGCCTCTCCCTACCGCTGACGTTGCCTCAACGCCGCCGCCGCACCACCACCAACAACGCACCGAAGAGCAACAACGACGGCAGCGCCGTGCGCGCATCGGGGCCGGCGACGCTGCAGCAGCCGCTCTTGCTGGTCGAGCGAGTCTCCGTGTCGCTCGGGAAGGGCGCCGGATCATTGCTCGCAAAGTCGTCGGAGGGGTCGAGCGGATCGGTGCCGCGGTTGACCTCGGCGCCGTCGTCCACGCCGCCGGCGTCTGTGTCCGGGTGGTTCGGGTCGGTCTCTCCGGGACCCACGCCGCCGTCGGCGTCGAGATCCTCGCCGGGGAAGCAGGCGCCGTCGCCCGAGCCCGGCCCGTCGCAGAGTCCGTCGCCGTCGGTGTCCGGGACGAGGGGGTTGGTCGGATTCTCGCCGTCGACCTCGGTCCCGTCGAGCAATCCGTCGTCGTCGGTGTCCGGGTCGAGGGGGTCGGTGCCGTGCCCGTTCTCGTCGTCGTCGCTCAGGCCGTCGCCGTCGTCGTCGTCGTCACAGGCGTCGCCGCGTCCGTCGCCGTCGCTGTCCGCCTGGTCGGGATTCGAGACCAGCGGGCAGTTGTCGTCACCGTCGTTGTGCCCGTCACCATCGTCGTCGTTGTCGCAGGCGTCTCCGAACCCGTCGTCATCGGTGTCGAGCTGGTCGGGGTTCGGAACGTCGGGACAGTTGTCGTCGCTGTCGCTGCGTCCGTCGCCGTCGCGGTCTCCGGCGCAGGCGTCGCCGACGCCGTCATCGTCGCTGTCCTCCTGCAGGGGGTTGTAGGTCAGCGGGCAGTTGTCATCGCGCGTCGGCACCTCGTCGCCGTCGTCGTCGGGGTCGAGGTAGTTCGGATCCCCATCTTCGTCGGTGTCGTCGTCGTCGAGACGCCCGTCGCCGTCGATGTCCTCGTCGGTGTTCGGCACCAGGTCGGCATCGGCGTCTTCGTTGACAGCGTGGAAGAGGTCGATCGCGATCTCGGCGTCGGCTCCGTCGCCGTCGGGATCGACCGTGGTCGTGTTCGCGATGTCGCCGGTCGCGTCGGGGAGCACCTCGACGGTGAACTCGACGCTCGCGAAATCGCCGGCCGCGACATTGCCCGCAACCTCGCCGACGGAGGCCAGGAGCGCGGCGCTGCTGTAGGGCATCGCGCCGGCCACGTCAGCGGCGGTCTCGCCATTCACCGTCGTCGAATCGGCGACGTAGATGGTTCCGGTCGGGATCGCGTTGCCGAGCTCCACCGGGCCCGCTGCGGTCTCCCCGGTGTTGGTCACCGTGGCGCTGTAGCGGATCCGACCGTGGGGAACGACGGTGGTGTCGGCCGCGGGAGTGGAGGCGACCTCGACCTGGATCCGGCCGGTGCTCACCGAGAGATAGGGGCCGTAGGCGTGGCCGTCGACCGGGGGCTCCGAGGGGCAGGTGCGCCACTCGTAGAGCCACTCGGCCTGCAGGCCGATCAGGGCCGGCTCCGGCGGTGCGGGCACCGAGTCGACGCGTACGCGGAAAGTCACGATCGTGACCGCGCCTGTGGGGATGTCGCCGACCGGGACCCCGGTCGCAAGGTCGGTCGGGGACACCGGACCGCCGTCGAGGTCGCCGGGCGCCCCGTCGATCGCGAAGCTGCCAGGCATCAGCGATACGTGCACCGGCAGGGCGTGGATGAAGCGCACGTCGACCGCCTCTGCCTCACCGGTATTCTCCAACCGCGCGGTGACCGTGACCTCGTCGCCGACGCTGGCGATCTCCGGCTCGATGGTGACCGCCTCGTCAGTGTCGAAGCTCGGTGAGTTGACGTCGATCTCGAAGGCGAGCAGCGTGACGACGAACGAGTCGCCGGTGGTCGACGCGCGGATCGTCGCCTCGGTCTGGGAGTTGACGAGGTGGTCGTCGAAGCTCGAGAGCGCCACCGCGGTGATGTCCCAACCCTGGCGTCCGCCGGGCGTGTTCGTGCCGGTGAGCGGGTCGTGGTTCCGTTCTCCGAATGTGCCGCCCGTGTCCCGCATGCCCGCGCTGTCGTTCAGTTGTGACCCGAAGAAGTTCCCGATCGGGTTGAACGGGCCAGAGATGGCGACGAAGTCACCGCCCGAACGTTGAAACTGGAGCTGATCGCCAGTGAAGTGGGCGTCGCCCTCGATCGCACCGACGTGGAGCTGACCGAAGACCTCACCCGACGGCGGCGCGCAGAACCCGGTCGCGACGGTGTCCATCTCGACGTCTTCGTCGACCCAGTCGGCGCCGACGAACAGGCTGAGGTTGCGGCCCGGCTCGTCCTGATGCTGGTAGACCACGGCGATGCTCCACCCCGCGGCGTTGAGCTCGCGGACGACCGCGTCCTGCGTGCCGGGGACCCCTCCGACGGCGTATCGGCCTGCACCGGCGGCGCGCACGAGGCCGGTCACGTCGGCCGAGCGCATGTAGTAGCGCACGTCGAAGCCGGCCGGTGATGCAAGGTTGATCAGCTGAGCGGTGGCCGGATCGGGCGTCACCGACACGGTCGACAGGGGCGTGGTGAGGGACACCGCCGCGTCGAGATCGTCGCTGACGTCTTCGCTGCCCGCCGCCCAGGAGCCGCCCCACATCAGCTCGGCGTGCAGCACGATGGCCTCGCGGGGGATATCGAGATCGGCCTCGGACCGATTGGCGCGCCAATCTCCGGTCGTGCCAGCCGGGAAGGTCCCGTCGACGGAGCCCGGGTCGGCGGCGATGAACGCGGCGATCGACCCGTTGGTCGTCGGTCCGTCGGTTCCGTCGCCTCCGCTCAGCCCGAGCGTGTTGCCGGTGACGGTGATCGCGCCGGGCACCGTGGTGGTGTAGCGCAGGATCGGGTCGGCCGTCGCAGGCAGGGCGAGGGCCGTGAGCGCGGCGCACGCGACGAGGTTTCGGATCGAGACGGCAAGGCGCATCGGAGCGTCCGGGTGTCAGTGGCGAGAGCGCGCGAATCCTATGAATTATCCCCAGCGATGCAAGCTGATTCCTCCCGGCGTCGCTCCCCATCGTGGGGGGGATCGCGGTCGAAGGCGGGCGGAGGGGTGGGCCGCAGGCTGTCGATCGCGCGCGTGGACATGGGCAGCATCGACGGCAATCGTCGCAACGGGTATCAGGGGACCGGTCTTCCAACACCGATGGAGACGGCGACCCGGGCGTCGACAGTGGTGGCAGGGACGCGACGGCGGATGCGACGGCAGATGTCGCCGACGCGACAGCGCCCGACGCGACGTCCGACACGGCCGCCGATGGGGCACCGGAAGATACGCCACCGGAGGACGCGCCACCGGAGGACACCGCGCCGGAAGACACGAGTCCGCCCGACACGACGCCCCCCGACGTCGCCGAGGACACTGGCTCCGCCGGCCGCTGGCAGTCCGGAGACCCGTCCGCGGCGGGCCCCTACGGATTCGCGACCTTCACGGAGACGCTCACGACTTCGGTCCAGGACGTCGAGGTGTCGATTCTCGTTCCCGACGACGCCGATGACGCGCCGTACCCGGTCGTCGTATTCAACCACGGCTTCCAAATGACGGGTGCGATGTACGTCGGCTACGGCGAGCGGCTCGCCTCCCATGGATTCGTGGTGATCCTGCCAACGATCGGAGACCCCTTCCTTTCCGCTCGCACCCACCTGGAGCTCGCCACGATTCAGACGGAGATCGACAGCTGGATTGCCGACGCGGCGTCGGCGCCGGGATCCCGTGTGTTCGGGGTAGCCGACGCGTCGCTGCTCGGTGTCGGCGGACACTCGCGGGGCGGCAAGGCGTCGCTCCTCGCAGCGGCGGACGACGATCGGATCCGGGCGTCGTTCAACGTCGACCCGGTCGACTCCGCCCCACCGTCGTTCGGTACGGACCCCGCTGACTTCCCCAGCGTAACGCCGGAGCGCATGGGCGACCTGGGGATCCCCACCGGGTACGTGGGCGCAGGCCTCGGCGGCACGGCAGTGTTCGGGCTGCCCTGCGCCCCGGTCGAGGACAACTACCACGCCTACTTCGAGCACTCCCCGAGCCCCTCGTTCGAGTACGAGCTGCCCGACGCGGGCCACAACGACTTCATCGAGGACTGCAACTTCGTGTGCATGACCGCGTGCACGGCCGGCGACGACCGCGAGCTGGCTCAGCAGGTGGCCCGGACGACGATGGTAGCCTTCTACAAGGTCTTCCTGGCCGAGGATGCGTCGTACCGCCCCTGGGTCGACGGAGAGGAGGCCCGCGCGTGGACCGGGATCTCGTTCAACGCTCGGTGACGGCGCCCGGCGGACCATGGTAGAAGGCCGGCGGCACAACCCCGAGCCGAGCCCATGGCGAAGATCCCGTCCGAAGCGCTCTCCTTCCCGGATCCGGAGCCCATCGACGCTCCGGGTGATGGCGTGGTCGCGCACTGGTACCGCCCGGCGGTGACCCACGCTGCGCGAAACGGGCGCGGCATCGTGATCCTGCCCATCCAGGGCGGCGACTACGACGTCTCGATCTACTTCGCCGAGTACTTCGCCAAGAAGGGGTACCACACGCTGCGCTTCGAGCGACGGGCGGAGTGGCTCGATCCGGAAGAGGAGCTCGAGACCCTGGGCAAGATGTTGCCGGCCTACGTCGCCGACGTCAGGCGGGGCATCGGAGAGTGGCTCGCGAGCGCCGGGCTCGGCGACACCGTCGATCTCTTCGGCGTCAGCATGGGCGCCAACGTCGGCAGCGTCGTTGCCGGCACCGACGACCGCGTCCGATCGACCGTGCTCTGTATCGGCGGCGGACCGCTGTCCGAGATCCTGATCCGCGGTCGGGACGAGGAGCTCGACGCGTGGCGCGACGTGCTGACCGGGCGAATGGGGGGGGTCGACGCGTTCGATGCCGCGGCCGCGCAGTCCCTCGGGTCGATCGACGTCCTGGAGCAGGCGAGCGGGATGGACGCGGCGCGCTGCCTCTTCGTCGGATCGCGCTTCGACCGGGTGGTGCCCTTCGACCTCAACACCAACCTCTGGGAAGCGATCGGGCGGCCGCGCCGGATCGTGCTGCCCTGCGGCCACTACTCGACGGGCCTATTCATCCACTACATCCGTCACCGCGCCCTCCGCTGGCTCGATACGCACGCTCCGAGCACCGGCTGAGATCGTCCTTTTCGTGGGCGCAATCGCGCGGGCCCGCTTGACTCGCGCGCACGAAAACGCTTTGATTCTGCGCGGATTTCCTCATTCATGGCCTGTCGTTATGCGCCTGGCGACCGCGATTCTCTTCTCCGCGCTCTGCGTCGCCCTGACGGCGTGTGGTACCAACGCGTCCTCAGCCGGGTCCGCCTCGGTGGGCGGCGACGTCTATCCGGACGGCAGCGCCGACGGGGACCCCAGCGGCCTTGACGGCGGTAGCGCCGACGCAGGTGGCGGCGACAGCGTCGGCGCCGATGACGGGGGCGGCTCCGACGGCGGCGGTACCGATGGCGGTGCCGCAGACGGCAGTGCCGACGCGCTGGCGGACGGCATCGGCCTCGATGGCGCCATCAACTTTCCCGACGTGATCGTCGCCGTGGAGACGCGGCTGAGCGCGCGCGAGGTCGAGGCGGGCAGCAGCGTCTACGTGCGCTGCGACGCGATCGACGAGGACGGCGAGATCGTCCCGCTCCCGGAGGAGGCCACCGTATCGTGGGTTGTCGCGCCGTCGAACTCGATGATCCGGGGCGACGAACCCGCGGAGTTCATCGCGGCGAGAGCGGGCGCGGCGACCGTCGCCTGTACGCTCCCCTCGTTGAGCCTGATCGACGACACCCCCGCCGACCTGACCATCCGACCGGGCCCGCCCCACACCATCCTGACCCAGCTCGACCAACTGGTGATCGTGGCCGGCGAGACGGTCACGGCGAGCTGCGAGGCGTATGACGTGATGGGGAACTTCATCCCGGACGCAGAGATGGAGATCCTCCTCGACCCCTTCGGTGACGGGGTCAGCATCTTCGACACACGCATCATCATCACGCGGTCGGGGCTCTACGACGTGACCTGCAGCGCCGACGGCGCCGAGGTGCTTGTCGGCGAGCTGCTCGAGGTCACGCCGAGCCTCCCGGCCGACCTCGCGGTTGGCGTCACCCCAGACCGGGCGATCTACGGCATCGGCGACGTCGTGTCGCTGATCTGGACCGTGACCGACGAGTACGGAAACCTGGTCGAGAATCCGCCGGTCAGCTTCGCCAGCGTGCCGTCGGTTCCGTCGTTCGGCGAGGGCCGTTATCGCTTCGACCGTGAAGGCATCTTCCGGCTGACCGTGTTCATCGGCCGACCGACCGCGAGCGGGGAGCCGCTGGTCGGCTTCGTCGAGCTGGTCGTCAACGGCGTCGGCCCGACGATCGGCTGCGACTACCCGGCGTTCGGCGAGATGATCCACGCCGCGCCGGGATCGACGGTCTTCTTCGAAGGGGTCGTCTCCGACGAGTTCGGCGTCGACCGCGTGCTGGTCAACGGCGTCGAGGCGTTCATCCGCCGAGACAGCACCTTCGTGCTGGAGATGCCGGTCGAGCTGGGGGTCAACTTCGTCGAGATCGAGGCTTTCGACACCCTCGGCGCCTCGAACTCCCGGAACTGCACCTTCCTCGCGGCCGACAACTGGGGCCAGGAGCGCGGGTTCCTCGACAACGACATCGCGCTGATCCTGACGCAGGACGCCTTCGACGACGGTGTGCGCGGCGACGGACTCGACAGCCTCAACGACATCGTGTGGACCGTGCTGAATGCGCCCGAGCTGCGCGACCAGATCGATCGCGCGCTGCAGGACGCAAACCCGCTCTACCCGACGACGTGCGTCCTCGACTCCTGGTTCGGATGCATCGTCCGCGTCGGCGTCTCCTATCGCTACCTGCGACTCGGCGGGCCGCAGGACTCGTCGCTGAGTCTCGTCGACGACGGGCTGCGAATCGCGGTCACCGTCCGCGGCATCGAGGTCGGCCTGCGAGTCCACGGCACGTTCGGCACCTCCGGGAACGTCGAGTTGAGCCGGTTGGGGCTGGACATGACGTTCAACATCACCCAGTCCGGCGGCCGCCCGAGGGTCACCCTGCGCGGCCTGAACCGGGTCGACGTCGGGAGCCTCGATTCGGATTTCAGCGGCATCACCGGGTTCGTCCTCGACATCATCGTCGACATCTTCGAGGACACGATCCGCGACATGATCCGCGACCAGATCCGCGACTTCGTCCAGGATGAGATCAACGCCATCCTCGACGACACCCTCTCCAGCCTGGACATCGAGTCTCTCGGCGACAGCTTCGAGGTGCCGCGGCTCGACGGCGGCGACCCGATCGAAGTCGGCTTCGGCGTGTACTTCTCGACCATCGCCGTCAACACCGCACGTGCCCTCTTCGCGATGGGCAGCCGGTTCACGGGCCCGACGATGCACGGCGGACCGAGCCTCGGCACCCTGATTCCGCCCGGACACGTCCTCGACGACTCGCCACCTGACCGCACCGTCAAGGCCAGCATCGCTCTCGCCCTGCTCAACCAGGTGCTCCACACGTTGTGGCGCGCGGCGATGTTCGACGCCACGATCGGCGGCGACACGCTGTCCGACGGCATCCCGGAGGACGCCGCAGCCACGCTCTACGCGAACCTGCCGCCGGTCGTGATCGGCACCACAGACGACGGTTTGGCCCTGCAGTTCGGCGGCCTGCGCGCCAACGTCTCGTATCCCGGCATTCTCGCCGAGCCGATCAACG
>CAZFPM010000003.1:0-29224 GCA_964520965.1 uncultured Myxococcales bacterium | reverse complement strand
CTCGGCGCCGAGGTCGTGACGGGCGTCGATCTGGTCGGCGAAGACGTGCTGCACTTCCGCGACATCGTCCTGACGCGCTTCTTCTTCGACCCCGTCGGTTCGTCGATAGACGCGTCGACCCGGGACACGCTGGAGGTCTTCCTTCGAGAGACGATCCAGTACGTGCTCGACGAGTCGTTGAACAGCGCGCTGCCCGCGCTGCCGATCCCGGTCTTCGAGCTGCCGGACTCGATCAGCGAGTACGGGCTCCCGGGCGGCGCGTCCTTCGGGCTGCTGTCGCCTCTGCTCTCGATCAGCGACACCCACTTCGTACTCCAGGGCAACTTCGGCACGCGATGAGATCGAACCGCGCGAACCAATCTCCGGCCGGCGTTCCCGGCCGACCGCGGCGCCGAGCGCCCGGGTGGCTCCTCTGCGTCGTCGTGGCTGCGCTCGCCGCCGGTTGCGGCGACAACTCAGGGGCCGGAGCCGGGTCTGCCGGTGGCGACGCCGGCGGTGAGATCGGGACGATGCCCGACGGCGGCTTCCCCGACGGCCAGGGCGACGGTGGTGGCGGCGGCCTCGACGGCGGCGGCGACGGCAGCGGCCTCGACGGCGGCGGCGGCGGCGACGTACCGCCGGCAGTGGCCGGTGAGCCCGCGCTGATCCTCGTGTCGCTTCAACCATCCCGCGCCGTGTACAGCCCCGGTCGCCTCGTCACCCCCGAGGCCGTCGTCTACGACCAGCTCGGAGACGAGATGGAGCCCGACGAGCCGCCGCGGTGGACCGTGGAACCGGAGTCCGGCGCCGAGCTGGACGGCGACCGGTGGCGTCTGTTGCGCGAAGGCGAGGTGACCTTCAAGGCCTGCATTCCCCTGGACGAAGAGGGCGCGCTCAACCTGTGCGGAGAGCGCACGATCATCGTCGACACGGGGCCACCGACGCTGGAGATCTTCACGCCGGAGGCGGGCGCCGAGCTGCTCGCCGAAGAGCACCCGGCGATCATCGTGACCGGCCGCGCGACCGACTCCCACGGCGTCGTCCGCGCCTTCGTCAACGGGCAGCGGGTCTTCCTCGACGCCGACGGCAACTTCTCCATGGAGGTGCGGCCGGTCTTCGGGGTCAATCATATCGAGGTGGTCGCCACCGACGCGCTCAGCCCGAGCGAGACACGGGTCGGCATCGACGTGCTGTGGGCCCCCCACTACTACCCCCTCGGCACCTCGCCCGGGGGCACGGTACTCGGGGTGTACCCGAACGCGTTGCTGATGCAGCTCAACCAGCGCTACCTCGACGCGGACGAGCCCGTGGTCGTGCCCGAGGGCGCGACCGAGGTGGTCGCGCACGATTTCGCGGGACTGCTCGAGTTCGTGCTCGCCGAGGTCGACCTGATGAGCCAGATCCCCGATCCGATCTCCGACAGCGACTCGTTCACGATGCGGGTGACCGAAGCGGGCCTCGGAGACCCGACGGTCGACATCCGCGTCACCGAAGAAGGGTTGGAGCTCTTCGTCTCGATGCCCGACGTGGTGGTGTTGACCGAAGGCGCCGTGACGCTCACGGACACCCCGCTGTCGCTCGCCGGTGGCGCGTTCATCTCGGTGTCCGCCTTCGTCGACCTGATCATCCACAAGGACTCCGCAGACGAACCGATGGTGGTCGACCTCGACGGGCTGCAGCTCGCGCTGGAGAACGCGACGCCGTTCTTCGAGAGCGAAGCGGTCAACGCGATCTTCGAGCTGGCCGAGGGCGCGGTGTTCTCGGCGGTCGAGAACCTCGTTCTCGAGGCCATCGAGGAGTCGTTCCTCACTGAGCTTCCCGAGCTCGTCGCCGACGCGATGGTGTCGATCGAGGAGTCGCTCACGGGCCAGGAATTCGAGCTCGACCTCGGCCTGGGTGGGGCCCCGGTGACGATCACGTTGAACGCTGGGCTCGAGTCTCTGCTCCCGACCGAGCGGACCAGCCTCTTCGCGAACTTCGACCTCGACCTGGGTACGACGGCCCTGCCGCAGTTCCCGGAGACTCGCGGCGTCGCGATGCGGCAGCCCTTCGAGCAACCGGCGCCCCTCTTCATGTCGAGCCGAGCGCAGATCGGTGTCCGTCTGCCCCTGCTCAACGGCATCCTGCACGAACTCTGGAACTCCGGCCTGCTCCGCATCGACGCGACGGACCTCCTCCCGGAGGCGATCGCGTTCGTCATCGACCGGGTGAACATCGACGGCAGGCTCCCGCCGCTGCTCACCCCGACACGCTTCGACTCCGCCGAGTACAGCTTCGTGCTCTCGATCGGGCAGCTGGAGCTCCTGCTCGGCCGCGCAGAACTGCAAGATCGATATGGGCTGAACGCGCTCGTCGGCGCGAACGTCCTCGTCGAGGACGGCCAGCTGATCGTCGACATCCAGCCGGTCCCGACCGTCAAGATGTGGCTCATCGCCCAGGAAGGCGAAGACCCGCTCTTCGACGATGTCGCCGCGCTCGAGTCCCTCTTCGCCGGCGTGATCTGGCCAATGCTCGGCGAACAGCTCGCCGAGGGCCTCGTGATCGACCTGCCCTCGATCGACCTCGGCTCCATCGGAGAATGGACGCCTGCGCTCGGTGCATTGAGCATGGCGCTCGTCCTCGACCACCCGATCGAGATCCGCGAGGGGTTCTTCATCCTCGACGGCGCCTTCGAGGCACGCGCGGAGCTGCTGGAGTAGAGCGCTGACCGGGAGTCCGGACCGAATCGAGAGGTCCGGTACCCGCGACCGGGCGCAATCGTCACGCTCGGGGTGGCAAGCTGGCGCTCCGGTGGGTAGGTTCGTCCGAACGTCGATGCGGCGCGTGCAGCGCCGCGGGCGCGTGTAAACCGACACCTCGGGAGTACCCAGGATGAGCACCCAGCTGCGTTCCAGCACCCGCTACCTCCTCCCCACCCTGCTCGCGACAGTCGTCGTCGCCCTGCTCGCCAGCCGTAGCGTCACCTGCGTGCCGGCCGGTCACGTGGGGGTCGTGATGGCCTTCGGCAAGGTCAAGGAGAGCACGCTCGGCGAGGGAATGCGCTTCAGGTCTCCTCACCTGGCCGTCATGCCCGTCTCGGTCCAGTCGCGCTCCTACAGCGTCGGCTTCCCCGCCAACGACGCCAACGCCGCCGTCAGCTCGGACATGCAGACGGTCGGCTTCCAGGTGAACATCGGCTGGTACGTACAGCCCGACCAGGCCTGGCAGCTCGTCCGATACGTCTCCCAGAACGAGGGCTCCTGGACCGCGAACGTCATCGACCCCGCCATGCGCCAGGGCGTCAAGGCCGTGTTCAGCCGGCGAAGCCTGCGTGAGATCGTCCAGAACCGCGAGCAGGTGCGTGTCGACATCGCCGCCGAGATCCAGAGTCTCGTGCAGGAGCGCCTCAACGAGCGCCAGGAGGGACTCGGCACCGCGATCCAGATCACCCAGGTCACCCTCGACAACGTCGACTACTCCAACGAGTTCGAGCAGATCATCGAGGCCACCCAGCGTGAGGAACAGCGCGCGCGTCTCGCCGAGAACGAGCTGCGACGGGTCGAGATCGAGGCACAGCAGCAGGTCGTTCAGGCGCAGGCGCAACGCCAGGCGGAGATCGAGCGGGCTCGCGGCGAAGCCGAGGCCCACCTCATCCGCATCGAGGCCCAGGTCCAGGGCTACCTCGCCCTCCGACAGGCGGGCTTCGACCTCGGCTCCTACCGCTTCATGGAGGTCTGGGACGGAGAGCTTCCGGGCGTCCTCGCTGGCGACGACTCGCTCCAGGTCATGCTCAGCCGCACCGAAAACGGGACGATCAGCACCGAGGAGATCGGCCTGATCCTCGACACCGTCCGAGAGGCACGAACCAGCCTCCACGACCAATACGACGCGGCCCCGCCTGCCGACAGCGCGCCGTAACGCGCCGGCCGACGGTCTCCACGATCGACCCGTCGCGCCGGTTTGGGGTCGGTCGCCGGGTCGACACGCTTGCGCCCTCGAGTCCGAAGCTCGACGGGGTGTGGCTCCGTGGTTGACAATGGACCCGGTATGAAAGCCGCCGCTCGTCATCTCGCTCTGCTCGGAGTCGCCTGGTCGGCCGGAATTCAAGCGTGTGGAGACGACCCGACGCGCGGTCGGGACGACGGGTCGGATGTCGAAGATGCGCGAGAGGTCGTTGCCGCCGACGCCGGCACTTCGGATCCGGACGGCATCGAGCCCGTTGCCAGCTGGCGGTTGATGGTGGAGCCGGGAGACGAGGCGTGCCCCACCGGGTCGCTGCTGGGCGAGGGGGCGTTCGACCCGGGTCTGTGTGTCGACGTGCGCGAGCCGGCGCGGCCCGACCGGCCCTGCCGCGACGGTTGGTCGACGGTGACGGTCGACGGGGTCTCGGACGGCGAGCCGATCCGCGCCGGCTGTGCGCCGGATCCGATCGCCGAGACGTGCGGCCCGGGTGCGATGCCGGTGCTCGGCGAGCCGACCTGCATCCCACAAGGAGCCGCGTGCCCCGGCGGCGCCGCCTGGCCGCCCGAAGACCACCTGCGCGTCGTCGGCGGAGCGTCAGAGGCGGCGCACGTCTGGTACGTGCAGGCAAACGCAATCCCCGACGGAGACGGCAGCCGGGAGGCGCCCTTCCGGACAACGGCGCAAGCCATCGCCCTCGCGACAGCCGGCGATGTCGTCGCGCTGTCCGTCGGCACGCACGCCGGCCCGGTGTTGCTCGACGCGCCGATCGCGCTCGTCGGGGCATGCGCCGGGGGCACGACATTGCGCAGCGACGAGCCAGCGATCGACTCCGGGGTGGTCACCGTGCGGGCGGGTGGCTCACGCGTCGCAGACATGACCATCTCGGGCGAATCTCCCGGGATCTTCGCAGCCGATTTCGACGGCGACCCGCTCGTCATCGTCGACACCGTCGTCGCCGAGACCCGGCGGGTCGGCGTGCGCGTCGCAGGGGCGTCCGCGCGCGCGACGCTCGACCGGGTCTGGATCCGGGATACCCTCGGCAGCTTCGATGATCACACGTTCGGGCGCGGTCTGCAGGTGAGCGGCGGGGCCACGGTCACCGCGCGTTCGGTCACCGTGGATCGGAGCCGGGACATCGGGGTGTTCGCCGTCGAGGAGGGCTCGACACTGGTCGTCTCCGGGATCGCAGTGCGCCAGGTCGATGCCGATCGCGGAACCGGGAGTCCGGGCTTGGGCGTGGAGGCATTCGGCGGCGCATCGCTCGAAGGCGGGGCGCTGTGGGTCACCGGCGCGCAGTCGGCCGGCCTGTCGGTGACGCAGGGGGGCTCGGCTGAGCTGGCCGACGTAGCCGTCGACACGATCACGGACCCCCGGGGCGAAACCGGCAGCAGCGGGTTGCTGGTCGGGCGCGACGGAGACGCCGACATCTCGGGCCTGGTCGTGCGCGGGGTCCGCGGCGGTCCGCTGGTCGCAGCGATCGGCCCGGACGCCGTCGTCACGCTGCGCGACGCCGTCCTGACAGACGCCGACGACGGAACCTCGCCCGGGCATGGGCTCCGAGCCGACCAGCGGACCGCGGTCGACTTGGAACGCACGGTGATCGCGCACGTCCGGGGGCACGGAGTCCTGGCCGAGAACGCAGCGACGGTGGAAGGGGTCGACGTCGACGTGGTCGGGGTGACCGTCGGAGAGGACCCGACGTCCGACGGCGGGCTCGCGGCGGGTGTCACCGTGCGTCTCGCCGGGTCGGTCACGTTGGCACGGTGGCGGCTCTCCGACATCGACGGGCGGGGTCTCGACGTAGACGGGGGAATCGCGAGGTTGGAGCAGGGGGTGCAACTCGGCGGGGTCGCTGGTATCGACGTCCGCAGCGGAGGAGCACTCCGGGCGAGCGACGTCCGACTGGAGGGCGCGGGACGGGTCGGACTGCGCGTCGACGGTGAGCGAAGTCACGCAGGCCTGGCCGACGCATGGGTCGCGAACGTCGGCTCGACTGGCGCACCCGGGGCCGGGATGGCGGTTCAGGGCGGCGGCGTGCTCGACGTGCGAGCGGTTGGGATCTCTGACGCGGTGGGTGCCGGGGTCCTCGCGTTGGAGAGCACGCTGGTGGCCGAAACCGTCTCCGTCTCGGGGGTCCGTTCCGGGCATTGCGACGAACCTCCGTGTGGCTCCGGGATGGCAGGGATCGGCGTGGCGATCGACGCGAGCGAAGTGGCGCTGAGCGCTGTCCGTATCGAAGACTGCGGGACCGCGCTTCGTCTCGACGATCCGGCGTCGACGAGGCTCCGCGATGTCCTGGTCCGCGATTGCTCGGCCGCGGTTGCGGGCCCGAGCGTGCCTGCCGCGGTCACCATCGCCGACGACACCCCGGCGCTCGCCGAGAGCGAACATGGTCCTCCCCGCCCGATCGTGATCGATTGACCCCGGTCGCGGCTCACGAGGCTCCACAATCCTCGGGCGGCGCGGTCTCTTCCCCGCGCTACGAGGATGCGTGCCGTGATTGGTGCTGGTCGGCGATCCGTTGGATCCAGTCCTCCGGTACGCCGACGCCCCGGGCCTCGTCAGGCCAGCGATCGAGCGCTGCCATGACCTCATCGACGATCGGCTGACCGCTGGCGCGGAGGCCGAAGCGACGGCCGACCGCGACGAGGTCGGCGACGGTCGGATCGGCGCGGGTCCCGTTGACGTCCATCTGGTGGAGCTGCGTGTACCCCCGTCCGCGTGCGTAGGTGAGGTCGTAGGCCGGCGCGAGCGTCCATCCCTCGGTCGGGCGGAGCAGGAACGCGACGTTCTTCACGTGATCGTCCTGGTTCACTGCGAGCACGTTGAACACCATACGGCGGAACGCCTCGGCGACCTGTCCGTCCGATCCCGTGAGCGCCAGCACCTGGCGCAGCAACACGTCGTAGCCGGTCAGCCCGGGTTGGTTGAAGTCGACGTGGACGAGCCCCCCGAAGCTGTGCATATGCGGCGCGGGTTCGACGTTGCGGTCGAAGCGACGCGTGGCGAAGTGAGCGAGCGGGCCGTCGATCACGAGCTCGCAGAGCGCCATCTCGATGCCGGCGGCGAGCGCGAGCCGATGGTAGGCGTACTCGACACGATTGTAGGGCCGCGCGGCCCGCTCCGGATGATCCAGGTCACCGACGCCGTCGAACTTGATCATCCAGTGCTCGTCGCCGGCTTCCGAAGCCGCGAACGCCGAGCGGATCCGGCCGGTACCCGGGTTCCGCAACACGACGGCCTTGGGGCGCGCTCCCCCCGCCGATGCGCCCAGGCGCATCATCTCGGGGATCGCGACATCCGGGTCCCCCTCGACGACGCGCCGCGCGTCGGCGACCAGCTCAACGAGGTGCAACGCTTCCTCCTCCGCGGCGGTGTGTGGGAGGTCGAGCGCCGGGCGGAAGCGCAGGGCGCCCATCGCACGGTCGCCCACGTAGAGCAGCTTCTGCACCGGCCCGAGCCGTGCCGGCTCGCCGCGGCCCTCGAAGTACCGACGGATGACCGCGTTCCCGAAGCGATCCGGCAGCGCGTCGGCGAGCACCCCGGGCAGGCCCTCGAACGCCTCGATCCGGCCGAGCTCCGGGAACTCGAACACGCCGGAGCGCGACCTGGGCAGGTGGACGGGCGAGATCTCCCACCCGTCACGCCGGAAGTCGCCGCTGTACTCGAACGCGACCCGCCCGTCGCCCGTCTCGGCCACCGCCCCGACGAGGCGATCCCACAGCCACACTTCAGCGACGGCGACCTCAGCCATCGCGGGTTCCCGAGGCTCGCTGTCGCGGCTGCGCGCGACGCCGCTTGACCAGCGCCATCGGGGACACCGTGGTCTCGGGCAGCACGACATCGAGGCGGTCGAGCAGATCCAGCGCCCGAAGTATGCGGAGCCACGTGGAGAGCTGCACGTCGTCGCCGCGCTCCAAGCTGCGCAACGTGCGCGCGGTCACACCCGCGCGGGCAGCCACCTGCGCCTGGGTCTCGTTTCGACCGAGCCGCGCACGGCGCACTCGCTCGGCGAGCACGGACATGAGCTCAGGGAGTGGTCGTTCTGCGAGCATCGGCCGATTGCAACAGAATCATCGTTCCGATTATAAGCGCGATTAACGACAATGGGAAACATTATTCCGATCCACGTTCAGCGATTGCTTCCGAACTCAATCGCACGGATAGCGACAATACCGGTGGATCGTGATTCGCAGCACGGGTACCGGTCCGGCCACCGTCTCCAACGTCTCGGGCCGTATCGAGAGCCATCGGTCGTCGACGACGGCGACGTCCGGTGCGTACGCGCAGTCTGCTCCCCGGGGGAGGGGGGTCGCCTCGACGACCGAACTTCCGCGACCTGCGGCGAGCAGCGGATCCGGTGGGTGCCCTTTCCGTGTCCCGACGGCGTCGGGTGCATCGACGGGCGATGCGAGCGCCCCCGGTGCGGCGACACGACGAAGATCTCGCTGTCACCGGGCCCGGGCCTGGGCCGCGTCATTCTCTGGAACGGGAATTCGGGTTTCTCCGAATGGACCCAGGACGAGCGCCTTCGCAGTGCACCCTGGTCACGTGCAACCCTTCGAACGGGTGCTCGCCGACGATCTCTGCGCCGCTCTGGACGCCGAGGGGATCCGCTCGGCCCACCGGTGTGGCTGGTCGATGGGGGTGCAGGTCAGCCTCGGGTGCGTCTCCCCTCCATGACCCGTCACGCTCGATTGATCCGGATGTCCGCTCCCCGCCGCGGATCAGCGGTCTGGGGGTGCGGTCTCCCAGAAGTATCCGATCTCGAGACCGCCGTAGAAGAAGGGGGCCTTGAGGCCGCCTTCGAGGGCGATGGAGACGCGGTCCGCGATCAGGTAGCGCAAGCCGATGACGCCAGAGAGCGAGGGCAGCACCGGGGGCACTTTGCTCTCGGTCTCGCGGAGGCCGGTATGGGTCGGGTTCCCGTCGTCGTCGAAGCACGCATCGAGCATCGAGGTGTTTCTGGAGTTCCGATCGTCGGCGGTCACCATGTTGCCGCATGCGTCGGTGTCGACGTCGTACTTGTTGAACTCTCCGAGCACGATCGAGGCCCCGAGTCCGATGCCGTAGTAGAGCTGGAGGGTCTCGAGGCGGTCGAGCGGGGTCAGCCAGTGGAAGCCGACATCGGCGGTCAGGAGCGAGATGGTGTTCTCGGTCCAGTTGGCGTCAGCGACGGAGTCACCGTCTTCGAGCCACCATCCGTCGGGGGTTCTGAGGTTGGCCCAGTCGAGGCTGATGACGAGGTCGTATTTCTCGGGGATCCGGGTGGTGAACTCCGCGCCGTAGGCGAAGTTCAACGTCCGGTCGCCGTTGTCCCCGGTGCCCCACGGGTTGGTGTGCCGGGAGAAGAAAGCATCGAGCACGAAGCGCGGCGGGAAGATCGGCCACATGCGCAGCCCGACCTGATAGAACTTCCGCTCGTACTCGGCGAGGCTGATCAGGTCTTGCGCGGCCTGCGCTGCATCTTCGGCGCTGAGCGGCTCTTCGTCGTCGTCGGTCCCTCGACCGACACCGTCGGCGGTCTGAGCCCAGGCGGGTGCGGCCAGGAGCAGGACGAGGGTGGCGGCGCTCCAGCGAATCCAGCGGCCAGTCATCGCGATCTCCGTGGGAGGGTTCGGATGACGGGAGTATACGGGTGCCGATCCGCCCGGCTCAAGTTCCGTCTCCCTGGGTGTGTCCGAAGTCTCGACGCCGAGGCGTCGAGTTCTAGTGCTTCGTAGCGGTCGCCCGTTCGACGAGCGCGATACGGGCACGGTGACGGGCGATCTCGTCGACGTGCGCGTCCCGTTCTTCCTGGGTCTCGAAACCGTAGTGCGGGTCGCGGGACTCGAGGTCCTTCAGCTCCAGACGAGCCGCCTCGACGTCGATGTCGCCGGAGACGTCGCTGTAGTCGGTCAAGACGAGCACCCGACCGGGGAGCACCTCGGCGAAGCCGGCGCCGATCACGAAGTGGCGCGCGCCGTCCGAGGTGTGTGCGAGGAGCTCGCCAGGCTGGAGCAGGGTCATCAGGGGCAGGTGGCCCGAGAGGACACCGAGCTCACCGGCGCGTCCGGGGAGGACGACCTCGGTGACGTCGCCCGCGAAGACGGCCTTCGAGGGCGTGACTATCTCGAGATGGAGGGTTGCCATGCAGTCGCCGGATCAGAGGGTCTTGGCTTTCTCGACCGCCTCGTCGAGCGAGCCGACGTAGAGGAAGGCCTGCTCGGGGATATCGTCCACTTCGCCGTCGACGAGCGCCTTGAAGCCGGCGATCGTGGCCTTGAGCTCGACGTACTTGCCCTTCATGCCGGTGAACTGTTCGGCGACATGGAAGGGCTGCGACAGGAAGCGCTGGATCTTCCGGGCACGGGCAACGGCCAGCTTGTCGTCCTCGGAGAGCTCGTCCATGCCGAGGATGGCGATGATGTCCTGCAGCTCCTTGTAACGCTGGAGGACGGCCTGAACCTGGCGAGCGACCGCGTAGTGCTCGTCGCCGATGATCTCGGGCGCGAGCAGGCGCGACGTAGAGTCGAGCGGGTCGACTGCCGGGTAGATGCCGAGCGAGGCGATCGGCCGCGACAGAACGGTGGTCGCGTCGAGGTGTGCGAAGGTCGTCGCGGGGGCGGGGTCGGTGAGGTCATCCGCCGGAACGTAGACCGCCTGCACCGACGTGATCGAGCCGCTCTTGGTCGTCGTGATCCGCTCCTGCAGGGCGCCCATCTCGGTCGCCAGCGTCGGCTGGTAGCCGACCGCTGAGGGAATCCGGCCGAGGAGCGCCGAGACCTCGGAGCCCGCCTGGGTGAACCGGAAGATGTTGTCGACGAAGAGGAGCACGTCCTGGTTCATCTGGTCGCGAAAGTACTCCGCGACGGTCAGTGCCGACAGGCCGACCCGGGCGCGGGCGCCGGGCGGCTCGTTCATCTGGCCGTAGACGAGGGCGACGCGGGAGTCCTCCCAGTTGCCGTTGGGCCGCATGACCCCGGCCTCCATCATCTCCCAGTAGAGGTCGTTGCCCTCACGGGTCCGCTCGCCGACGCCACCGAACACGGAGTAGCCACCGTGCTTGAGCGCGACGTTGTTGATCAGCTCCATGATGAGGACGGTCTTGCCGACGCCAGCGCCGCCGAACAGGCCGATCTTGCCGCCGCGCGCGTAGGGCGCGAGCAGGTCGACGACCTTGATGCCCGTCTCGAACATCTCGGCTTCCGTCGACAGGTCTTCGAAGAGGGGCGCGGGCCGGTGGATCGGCAGCGTCGCGGTCGCCTCGGTGGCGATCTCCTCGGCGACCTCGGCCTTCTTGACCGTGATCGCGTTCGACTTGTGGACGTCGTTCGTGTCCTGCACGAGGAGCGTGTAGGTCTCGTCGTTTTCCTCGGAGAACGTGCCGCGGACGAGCGAGCCGTCCTTCATCTTGAAGATGCGCAGCTCGTCTACCGGAGCACCGGTGACGTTGAGGATGCGGCCGAGCACCTCGCGGCCGACGGGCATGGTGATCGGGGCGCCGCTGTTGCGCACCGCCATGCCACGAACGAGGCCTTCGGTGGTGTCCATCGCGACGGTGCGGACGACGTTCTCACCGAGGTGCTGAGCGACCTCGAGGGTGAGATTCCACGCCTTGTCGTTGATCGACGGATTCGAGACGTGCAAGGCGGTCAGGATCTGCGGCAGCTCGCCGTCGAATGCGACGTCGACGACGGGGCCGATGACCTGGGAGACCTTGCCGTTGGCCGTCGCCGTGGGGGCGGGAGCCGGGGCGGTGGGCTGAGCGGTATCCGTGGGGATCTCGGTCGACATGGGTGCAGGTCTCGATGGTGGGGGTTTGCGGATGCCTGGGGTCGGCGGCGGGCGGTGGGACTCAGCCCTTGAGGGCCTCGGCGCCGGAGGTGATTTCCATGAGCTCGGTCGTGATGATCGCCTGCCGCGCGCGGTTCATTTGCAGCGTGAGGCGGTCGATCAGGTCCGAGGCGTTGTTGGTCGCGCTATCCATCGCCGTCATCCGGGCGCCCATCTCGGACGCTTCGGATTCGAGGAGCGCGCGCAACAGCTGGCTCTGGACGTAGCGGGGCAGGAGCGCGTCGAAGAGGGTCTGCTCGTCGGGTTCGAAGATGAACTCCGGCGGCATGTCCTCGTCGGCGGTGAACGTCGCTGGCTTCAGCGGCAGGAGCCGCTGGAAGACGACCCGCTGGGTCAACGCCGAGACGAACTCGTTGAACACGACGTAGACTTCGTCGATGTCGGTATGCAGGAATTCGTGGACGAGGGTCTGGGCGAGCACGTGCGTCGTGTCGTCGTGCGAGTCGGCGCGCAGCCCCTCGGCATCGAAGAACTTCGGCGCCGCCTGGCGGGCGAAGTAGCTGTTGCCCTTGCGCCCGATCGGCGCGACGCCGATCTCCTCGTACGCCTTCGCCTCGTCGCGACGGTAGGCCTCGACCTGCCGCATCAGGTTCGAGTTGAAGCCGCCACACAAGCCCCGATCGGAGGTGATCGGGATCAGCAGGCACTTCCGCGGAACCTCGCGCTCGGCAAAGAGCGGGTGCTTCTCCGGGTCGACCGCGGCCGACAGTGCCGAGATCGTGTCACGCATCAAGGCGGCGTACGGACGAGCTGCCACGACGGCGTCCTGGGCTCGGCGCAGCTTCGCCGCGGCGACGAGCTTCATCGCCCGGGTGATCTTCTGCGTGTTCTTGACCGAGCGGACCCGGTTCCGAATGTCCTTGAGACTGGGCATGATTCAGCTCAGGCCTCGAACTGGGCGTTGAACGCTTCGAGGCAGGCGACCATCTCGGCCTCGAGCTCGTCGTCGAGCTTCTTCTTGGTGCGGATGCCGTCGAGGATGCCGGGGTATCGGGCCTCGACGAACGTGTAGAGCTCCTCCTCCCAGCGGCCGAGCGTCGACGTCGGCAGGTGGTCGGCGTGGTCGGCGTTGCCGGCCCAGATCGTCAGGACCTGCTTCTCGGCTGGAAGCGGCGCGTATTGGCGCTGCTTGAGGAGCTCGGTCATGCGCTCGCCCTTGGCGAGCTGCTTCTGGGTCGCCTCGTCGAGGTCGGAGGCGAACTGGGCGAACGCCTGCATCTCGCGATACTGCGCCAGGTCGAGGCGCAACGTACCCGCGACCTGCTTCATCGCCTTGATCTGTGCGTTACCGCCGACGCGGGAGACCGAGATACCGACGTTGATCGCCGGTCGGACGCCCGAGTAGAAGAGGTCGGCCTCGAGGAAGATCTGGCCGTCGGTGATCGAGATGACGTTGGTCGGGATGTACGCGGAGACGTCGCCGGCCTGGGTCTCGATGATCGGCAGCGCGGTGAGCGACCCGGCGCCCTCGGCGTCCGACATCTTCGCCGCGCGCTCGAGCAGACGGCTGTGAATGTAGAAGACGTCACCGGGGTACGCCTCGCGGCCCGGCGGGCGGCGAAGGCATGCTTGGACAGATCATCGTAGATCAGCAGAGCGTGACGACCGCTCTCCCGGTAGTACTCGCCCATCGCGACGCCGGTGTAGGGCGCGATGAACTGCAGGGGCGCAGCCTCGATCGCGCTCGACGCGACGACCGTCGTGTACTCCATCGCTCCGTGCTCACGGAGCTTCTCGACGACCTGGGCGACCGTCGACTGCTTCTGGCCGATGGCGACGTAGATGCAGTAGCAGGGGTCGTCCGTGGGGTTCTCGTTCTGCTGGTTGATGATCGTGTCGAGCGCGACGGCGGTCTTGCCCGTCTGACGGTCGCCGATGATCAGCTCGCGCTGGCCGCGGCCGATGGGCACGAGCGAGTCGATCGCCTTCAGGCCGGTCTGCAGCGGCTCGTGCACCGACTTGCGCTGAATGATGCCCGGGGCCTTGATCTCGCCGCGGCGATGGTGCTCGGTCTCGATCGGACCCTTGCCGTCGATCGGCTGGCCGAGGGAGTTGACGACGCGACCGACGAGGGCCTCGCCCACCGGGACCTCGACGATGCGGCCGGTACGCTTGACCGGGTCGCCCTCGCGAATGTTCTCGCCGAAGCCGAAGAGCGCGGCGCCGACGTTGTCGTCCTCGAGGTTGAGGACCATTCCGTAGACTTCGCCCGGGAACTCGAGGAGCTCACCCGCCATGGCCTGCTCGAGGCCGTAGACGCGGGCGATTCCGTCGCCGATAGAGACGACCGAGCCTGTCTCGGAGACTTCGACCTTCTGGTCGTAGTTCTGGATCTGGCTCCGAATGATCCGGCTGATTTCTTCGACGTTGATGTCCATTCGCTCCTCGTGTGGCGCCGTCGGCGCCCGCGGGGTGTGTGGGCTAGATGTCTTCGAGAATGGCTTCGCGGATCTTGCGCAGCTGGGTCGCGACACTGGTGTCGTAGACCTTGCCGCCGACCTCGACCCGCATTCCGCCGATCAGATCCGGATCGACGTCGTTCGTCACGACGACGGTCTTCCCGGTCATCTCGGCAAGGGTGTTCTTGAGTCGCGTCGCCTGAGTCACGTTGAGCGAAGCGCTCGACAGCACGCGAGCCCGAACGACGCCGACCTGGGCGTCAGCGAGCTGGCCGAACACCTGGGCGATGTCCGGCAGGAGCCCCAGACGGCGTTTCTCCGCCAGCAGCATCAGGAAATTGCGCGAGGTCCGGGACAGGCCGAGACGGGTCGACAGCACGTCGACCACCGCCATTCGCTCCGTCTCCGAGACCGTCGGATTGCTGAACACGATGCGCAGATCGTCCGACTCACCGATCAGCCCCACGACCTTGTCGAGCTGCTCGCGAACGCTGCGGATGCTTCCCTGTTCGACCGCGACGCTCAGCAGTGCCATCGCGTAGGGAGTTGCCACGGGCGCTATTGCCATGCCTCGTACTCCTCAGCTCGCGGTCGGTCGCTCGAGCCCCGCCAGGGTCTCGATTCCATCGTCGATCAACTTCGCCTGCGTCGTCCCGGTCATCTTGCCGCGCAGCTCGGACTCGGCGCGTCCCAGCGCCGCGCGTACCAGACGACCCTCCAGGTCGACCTTCGCCCGACGAACCTCGCGGGAAGCGGCCGATCCCGCGTCGCGCAGGATCTTGTCGGCGTCTTGCCGAGCCTGCTCGATGATGCGGTCGCGCTCACGTTCACCGAGGTCGTGGAACTCCGCGAGGATCCGCTCGCGCTCCGAGTCGAAGCTGGCGAGCTGGTCCATCGTCTCCGCCAGGCGGGCCTCCGCCGCCTCGGTGCGCGCCTTGGCCTGCTCGACCGAGGCGAGCACGGCCGAGCGGCGAGTGTCGTAGAACTCGGCGATCGGCTTGCGTCCCAGCCACACCAGGAGCGCGATGTAGACACAGAAGTTGAACATGGCCGAGCCGAGCTCGACCCAGTTCGGACCGCTGTGGGACTCGCCACCGACCGCCCAGGCGGCGGTGGGGACCGCGATCAGAAGCGCCGTCAGTCCGGCGCCGCGCGTCCATCTCGTCATGCCAACACCCGCTCGACGATGGCCGACGACAGTGCCGTCGCCCGGGCCTCGATCTCCTGCTCCGCCTTGGCGACTTCCCGCTCGAGGTTGTCGCGATGCGACGCCAGCTGGGCGTCGGCCTTGCCGCGCGCGTCGGCCACCAGCCGAGATTCCTCGGTTCGGCCCTCTGCCCGCAACCCGTCGCGAATCCCTCCCGCCTCGGTCCGGGCGGCAGCGATCCGCTCCTGGTACTCGCCGAGCACCGAGTCGGCCTTCGCCATCGTCTCTTCCGCGGCGTCGGCCGCTCCCACCGTCATCGCCTGTCGATCGTGGACGATCTTCAAGTAGGGCTGGAAGAGCAGCTTGTTGAGCACGATGAGCAGCACGAGGAAGATCGCGCTGGAGACGAAGAGCGTCAGGTCGATGTCGACGAGTCCCATGCCCGCGAGGGGCGGCAGCTCCGTGATCAGCTCGTGTTGGGTCATGCTCTCGAATCGCTCCCGTCGAGGGGGCCCGCTGCCGGTTGGCGCGGCGTCGTTGACGCCCGCGGGGTACGCCCGAATATCGGCCAGGCGACACATCCTGATTGCCCTTTAAATCCGGCGGCTTACGGGGCCGACTGCGCCACCGCCCGGCACGGGCGTCGCCTAGCTAACATGGGGCCCGAGGGGTGTCAAGCCGACCTCGCGCGCGGGCATGCTCGCTCTCCGCGTGTTTCGAGCGAACGAGTGGTGGGGCGATTTCCGGGAGCACGAGCAGCAGAGGCGAGCTGCAGCATGACCACCGCTCCGAGCGTCTCCGAGCAGACACCGCGCGCGGAAATGCGCGCGGGCACCACGCCCGATGATGGGTCGAATCTCCCGCCGTCCGGTGCCAGGCCTGCCTACCGCCGGTCGAGGGAATGCTGGAACTCCAGCAGGGGAGCCTGCGCCTCGGGTGACAGGTCCGGGAGAAGCCCCGCGCGCCAGCGCAACCACTCCAGCGCCGTACGCGCCTCCTCCCGTCCGACACAACCCGTGTGCCAGCACGTCGATGCCAGCTCCTTGAGGCCCGGGACGCTGGTCGCCACGAAGCCCCCGCGCAGGTAGCCGCGCATTCCGACCATCGGATCCTGGTCCGGGGAGGCCGTGCGCGTGTAGCGTGCGACCTCGGCAGGCGTGGGCGGCACCAGCGTCTCCGGCACCGGCAGCCCCAATTCGGGTGCGAGCGCGTGGAACCAGTTGCGGGCCAGGAATCCGTACCCAGCTACGGTGAGGTGAATCTCGTCGGTGAAGTAGTCGGCGAGCAGGCGACCGTTCGGGGAGGCGGCCGCCAGCGCGGAGCGGAAGTCGACGAAGATCGCGTCGTGGGTATCGGCGGCCTCGCGCCAGGCGTCCGCCAGGCCATCGAGGATCCGTTCGTTCTCGGCGAACCGGTGTAGGAATGCCTCGTCCGACCGGGACGCGAGGAGCTTCTCGAAGCGCGTCGGGTAGTCGCAATCGTCACGGAGCTGACACTCGATGAGCTCGACGTAATGGTCCATCTGTTCGGAGAGCGGTTCCGCGGGGGAACGGGTGTCGCTCCAGACCTCCAGGGCGTACGCACTGCTCCGGATCGGCGTCGTCACGACGACGCGCGCGCCGATCTTCGTTGCGAGCCGGACGACGAGATCGGCCCAATAGGGGAATGGCTCGGTGTCGCACGACCAGCTCCCACTGCTGCTCGGGCTCCCGGAGGCGACGAGCGCCGGCGTGTACACCCGGGTCACCCACAGGAACTCGAGACGCTCGACCAGCGATCGCCAGATTGCGTGAAGCGCCTGGTGTTTCGCCGCGAAGCACTCCTCTCCGGCGAACGCCAGGCCGTCGTTGATGCCGAAGTAGAGGACGATGATATCCGGCTGGAACCGGCGCGCGGCCAGCATATGGTAGTACGTGTTCGGGGCCACCGAGCCGGGATTCCCCATGTTCACCACGACGAAGTCGCGCTCCGGAGCGGCCTCGACGAGGAGGTCGTGGAGGATTGCCGGTGCCGAGGTTTCCGGGCCAAAGGGGCTGCCGGCGACGCTCGACTCTCCGAAGACGAAGATCCTCGTCTGGCCTTCCTCTGCGTCGATGGGAAGCTGCTCGGTGTGCGCCGTGCGGACCGCATCGAGCCCGAAGTTGATCAGGCCCGTGCACAGCGGAATGGCGTCTATGTAGACGCCGTCTCTGACCCGTCGCGGCGCCTGCTCGTGTGCGAACAAACCCGCGGCGAGCTCGAGCACCAGGATGAGGAGCCCGAACGTCGCGAACGTGAGCGCGAGCTTCTGCCAGAGACGGTGTCGCCGCTCCGACGGAGGACGCCCCGAATCGGCCCCGTCCGGCGACCCGGTGCGACCTCCTGGTGGGTCGCCCGGGGGCTCTTTCCGTGCGCCCGCGGGCTCATTCGGCGGTTCCGCACCGGCAGGCGGCTGCACCTCCGATGGCCCCGCGCCCGGGGTCGGCATTCCTCCCGACGTCTCGACGTTCGCGGGAGGTTTGGAGTCGGCCGGTTTCGACACTGCGCGTACCGTTGACGTCGACGGATTCGGTCCGGGAAGTAGTCTGGACTACCCGGTGCCCCGAGCGAACGTCAACAAACGGCGCGCCGGACCTACTCTGCCGCCTGCGCCCACGCGGGGGATCGCGCCGGAAGTCGTGGAGCCGCCACGGGGCGGTCCAGCTCCAGGTTGGAATGCACCTCGGACCGGCCCAGGCCGAGACGGCCGACGGTGTTGCCCACCGCCAGGAGCGTATAGTTCCAACGCGCCCATACGGCGACGTGACGGGCCAGCGCTGCGCGCTGCGCCAGGGTCCCGCGCTCGCTCAACGGCTCGGGCACCGAATCATGCGCATGCCGGATCGCCTCTTCGTAGATCCGCTCGAAACGGTCGAGAACCACGTCGGGATGCGACATGCGGCGGGCGAGAGTCGCCGCGCTCTGTCCCATGCGTTGACGCGCATCGCGGTCGTTGACCAGGGCCACGCACCGACGGCCGTAATGCTCCAGGGAGTCGACCCGGTCGGGGGTCACCAGGAAACCGTTCGCCTGGTCGACGACCTGGTGGGCCACACCCATCCGGTCGTCGAGCGCGACGACCGGGAGCCCGCACCAGAGCGCTTCGTTGACGACGTTGCCGAAGGTCTCCGACAGCGACGTGTAGACGAAGACGTCGGCGTGAGCGTACCAGTCGACGAGGCGAGCGTGCTCGACCTCGCCCGGGAAGTGGATCCGGTCGGCGTGGCGGCAACGCGACGCGATGCGCTTGAGGTTGTCGTGATCGTGGCCGTGGCCGACCAGGGTCAGTGTGACCTCGGGATCGTGCGCCGCGGTGTGGCGGTCGAATGCCTCGATCAGGGCCTCGATATTCTTCTCGCGATCGTGACGAGACACGCTCACCAGTCGCTTGCCGACGGCAAACGACCGCGGGAAGGGGTCTTCGCCGGGCTGCGCCGAGAACTTCGCCGGATCGATCGGTCGACCGACGACCCAGATCGGCGTCCGCACGCCGCGGTCGCGCCAGTAGTCGACCATGTAGCGGCTCTGGACGACGAGGCCATCGCCCTCGTTGTACATGCGGGCGAAGTCCAGCTCGAGGTTGTTCGCCCACTGGCGCGCCGTGTCCCGCACGAAGCTGTTCTGGTAGAGCCCGTCGGACAGGATGAAGTGGCTGTGCGTCGGCAGGTGGATGATGTGCGTGTTGACCACCGCGGTGCGGTGCATCTTCCGCAGCCAGTTCGCCCACTCGATAACGTGGTTGTTCGTCTGCCCATGGATGATGTCCATCCGCGGCGCCGTCAGCAGCTGCCGCACGGGGCGTGGCACGATGATCTTCATCTTCGGGTGGCTCGGGTAGGGCACACCGCGGAAGAGATGCGAGCGGAGGCCGTTCGCCGAGTCGGCGTCGGTCGTGTCCGGGCCGAGCAGGGTCACGTCGTGCAGCCGACGCGTCAGCCCGTTGTGCAGGAAACGCGTGTGCAACGCCGGCCCTGATTGCAGGGCGATCGACGGAAAGTCGGTGAGGATGCCAACTCGCATGGCGACTTCCGGACTCAGGTAATGAGCGCGCCGCCTCGGTCGGCGGCCACGGTGCGCATGTGCACCTCGACGGCCGCATTGTCCACAAAACACGGCGATCCCCCGAGTTTTGGCCCTCGTGCGCCCGAATCGCACTCCAGGTGTGGAGTAACCCTACTCCAATCTCCCCGCGTCAGCGGTGGACACACAGCCGTCCCCCACGAGTGGGGGACAGCGAAGCGAAGCGAAGCAGGGGGGGAGCCGCAATCTACTTTGCTCGTGGGGCGACGTGCCCAACCTCAGCGGAACAACCTCACCGCGACGACCGCACTCCTCCCCTCCTCTACCTCGACCTCCACCACCTGCGGCGCCGCCCACGGCCCCCCGTCGACCACTACAGAAACCGACCCCGCCTCCACCGGCAGACGCGCCGCCCACACGTAGGCGGGCATCATGGTCCATGTCCGCGTGTCCGGGACATCGGCCGCTTGCATCGCCCCCTGGGTCGCCAGCCCCGCCAGAAAGCCTATCGTCTCCAGCGCAGTGCCCTCTCCGCCGGCACGACCGGCTGCCTGCACCGCCTCCCGGGCCAACACCCGCGTGATCGCGCGAGTGATCGCCGCCCAGGCGATCCCCGGGCGATCCAGCGCCCATTGTTCGAGGGCGAAGCGCTCGACGTTTGCGACCAGCGCCATCGACGCGACCTCGTCACCCGCACGCACGCGGATCGAGCGCACCGGGTTTTCGTGGACGGCGAGCACCGGGAAGTTCACCCAGGTCAGTAGACCCTCCGCGAGCATCCGGTTGTAGGCCGACTGGCGGGTCTCGCCCATGGAGTACGCGATGTTCTGGCGCATCCAGGCGAACACCAGGCCGACCGGAAGGTGCTCCGGTTCGCGAAAGGGGGCGAGCCCGGAATAGGCGAGCACGATCACCTCCTGCGCCGGTCCCTCCGAGACTCCGTCTGCGTCCTCGACGCCAAGCCACGCCCTCGCCTTCTCGGCGCGCGGATCACCGGCGAGGGGGCCCTGTCCCACCATCCGGACGATCGACTCGGCCAGGCCCGGCGCGTGCTGGCGCTCGAAGGCGTCGAGGTATGCCCGGACCGCGGAGTCGTCATCCCCGCCGAGCTCGAACGCGAGGCCGGCGACGTACCAGGCCGCGCCGAGCATCGGGTGACGCCAGAGATCAGTCCCTTCGAAGTAATCCGTGAGGACGAGGATGCGCCGCGCCTCGACCATCGCGCCCCGGATATCTCCAGACGCCAGGAACGAGCTGGCCGCGAGCACGTTGACCATCAGCTTCTCATAGACCGGCGGTCGGTAGAGCTTCTTCGAGCCCGACCAGAGATATTCGGCTGCGCTGCCGGCCCGATCGGGGCTCAGGTCGAGCACCTCCAGTATCTGATCGGCGGCGGTGAGGTCGGCGATCGCGTCGGCGTGGCGTCCCAGCGCCTGGTAGATCTGCGATCGCTCGAGCAGCAGCAGCGGGTAGTCGCGGTTCTCCGGCGACCGGTCCGCCTCGCCGCGGAGGATCAACGTGTCGATCTCGGCGAGGGCCGTCTCCAGATCTCCGGCCTCCACGCCGACGCGGACCTCTTCCAGGCGGCGCGAGTAGCCGCCGCAAGCGGCCGCCAGGGCCGCTACGAGCACGAGCGCGGCGCACGCCGCGCAGGAGCGCCGCTCGACGCCCACCGGGTTGCGCACCGGTTCACCCACGGGGAGCCCTCAGAGCGGGATGATCGCCTTGGTCAGTTCGGCCTGGTTCTGCCAGGTGATCGCGCCGGTTTCGACGTCGATCGCCTGCATGAACATGAAGTACTGCACGCGCCGCGCGGTCTCGGTGCGCTCGCTGTTGTCGACGACCCGACCGGTCACGAAGTAGTGCACGCCGAGCTGGCGGCCGACCTGCACCGCACGGGCCTGGTCGAACTCTGCGCCCTGCTGAAGGTTGAGCTCCTCCAGGATCTCGTCGCGGAGCGATGCCGCTACGACGGTGAAGTGCCCGGAGTTCACGAGCCGTGTCTCCACCATCCCGAGCAGGGCGTGAAGCTGCGGCTCGACATGCTCGGTCGTCCAGTTCTCCATCGGCATGATCGCGATGGTCGGCGGCTCCCCGGGCTGGTGGGCGACCCGTCCGTAGAACGCGGAGTTCACGAAGTGGTCCATGTTCTCCTCGAGGAGCCCCTCGAGGTCACGCCGGTCGAGACCGGTCCCCATCGCCGGGTCGTCGATCCCCGGCACGTCGTCGCCGCGGACGTAGGTCGGCTGCGGGGAACCGCACCCCACGAGGCCGACGGCCAGAACCAGCCCCACCATCGTCGTTCGTCGTACTCGCTTCATCGTCTCCTCACTCGTGTTTCGCGCGCGGACAGCATGGTCCTCTCGTTCCTATCTCATTCCGCGCCCAGATCATCGAGGATTCGGTCGATCGCCGCGTGGATACCCGCCTCGTCGTCGACGCCGACGGTCACCTCGCGCAGCGCCGTCAACATGGCTGACAGGCGGACTCGTTCCTCTGCATCCCGCTCCGCGGCGTCCTGGAACATCCGCAGCGTGCGCATGATGGTGCCCGGCCGATCGACCTCGCCGTGCAGGATGTCCGCGATCAGCCTCATGCCGTCCTCGGAATAGGCCAGGTCGGCGTTGCCCTCGATCAAACCGCCGAGGATCGTGCGCGGCATCTTGTGGTCGAGGGGCGCGACGATGCGGGGGTCGGCCATGAAGCGGCGCAGCTCGACGAAGATCGCCGGATCGTCCGTCGACGCCAGGGCGCCGATCAGAGATCGGACCATCCGCGAATCGTGAACGAAGCGTTCGACGGCCACCGTCAGCACATCGAAGCGATCCGGAGCCCCGCTCGTCAGGAGCGCACCGACCGCGGGCCCGACGTAGTCGACCCGGCCCTCGGTGGCCGCCGCACGAAGTGTGTCCCACGTCGCCGGGTCCTCGAGCCGGGCCAGCGCGCCGAGCGCGGCCTTTCGGATGTCCACTGCAATCATGTCGTCGCCGGGATCCGGCCCCCCCACCTCGGCGAGAAGCTCTTCGCGCATCGCGGCACAGAGGGCGCGCACGATGGTGTGCGAGTACTCCTCGTCGGTCAGTCGGCCGAGTGCGAACAGGCGTACCGCAGGCTCGGCGTCGGTGAGCGCGGAGCGTAGCGCGGAGCGTACGGGCTCGGACAACGCGGCGGGCTCCTCGCCGACCCGCTCCGTGTCGCGCCAGGCGGTCCCGACGAGCTCGAGCATCTCGAAGAGAGCCTGGCCGCGGCCGAGCGCCGACCCGTCGGCCGTGACCTGGGCCGCCCAATCCGCTTCGTCCCAGCCCACCATCTCCAGGTCGACGATCGCGTGGCCCCCCCGGTTGACCGACACGACGGTCGGCGCCGCCGGTAGTGGGAACTCGAAATGCGCCTCGACCGCATCGACGACGACGGTCTCTTCGACCGCGAATCCCTCTCCCTCGAGCCCGATGCGCAGCGGGAAGACCCAGGCCGTGTCGTCACCGAGACTGGAGCGTTGCGTCATGTCGAGGGCAAAGCGTCCGTCGGCGTCGGACCAGCTCGTGTCGACACGCAACTCGGGGAATCCGGCGCGGCGGGTCCAAGCCGCGGAGAACGCGCTGAGGTCGCGACCGGAGGCGGTCTCTATCGCCGCGAAAAACTGGCCCGTCACCGCGTTCGATCCCGCGTGGGTCGTCAGGTAGAGCCGGATTCCCTCGAGGAGCACGTCTTCACCGAGCATCAGCGCCATCATCTCCAGCACCTTGCGCCCCTTCGTGTAGCTGATCGCGTCGAAGAGCTCCTCGGTCGACGTCCAGGCGTCGTGGACCACCGGGTGGGCGAACGCGCCGCGCTCGACCTCCATGTACCAACGCCGAATGCCGGCGTAGTCGGAGAGCTGGCTCCGCACGACGCCGAATTCCGCCCGCCACGCGATGCTGCCCATGAACGTCGCGAAGCCTTCGTTGAGCCAGATGTCGTCCCACCACTGCGCCGTCACCAGGTTGCCGAACCACTCGTGGGCCAGCTCGTGGGCGATGATGCCGAAGGTCCCGTAGCGGCCGGAGAGCGGGGTGTCGTCGTTCCAGTACAGGTACGAGGCCGCGATGTTGGTCAGCCCCTTGTTCTCCATGCCCCCGAACCGGAATCCCGGCACGGCGACGATGCCGTAGCGGTCCCAGGGATAGGGGACGCCGTAGACGTCTTCGAACGTGCCGAGGAGACGGTCCAGGGCGCCGATCGCGTACTGTGCGTCCGAGACGCGCCCGAGCTCCGTGTACACCGCCATCGGGATCACCGAGCCATCGGCGCGCATGTGCTCACCCTCCAGCACCTCGAACTCGCCGGCGACGAAGGTGATCAGATAGGGCGGGATCGGATCCGGGTTGTGCCAGGTGCACGTCTGCCGCCCACCCTCGTCGGCCGAGCACCCGACCGGAGCGCCGTTCGACAGGAGGGTGTAGGCGAGAGGACCGGTCATGCGCACCGTCGTCGTCGCCTTGTCGAAGGGCTCGTCGTAGAGCGGCAATGCGCGCCGCGCGCCCTGGGACTCGAACTGCGTGAAGAAGAGCGGCAGGTCGCTGTGCTCGCTCGTCGTGTGGAAGAGCCCGTAATGATCGCGCTCGTCGGCCGAGCCGGCGAAGGTCGTGCGCAAAGAGATCGCCTCACCGGTCTCCAGCGGCGCTGGCAGACAGGCCGTGATGTCCTCCTCGAAGCGCTCGAACACGAGGGACTCGTCGCCGACCCCATCGTCGGCGATTCGGGCCACGTCGGAGACCTCGAGCGACGGCGCCGCGTGAAAGCGGATGCACCCGTCGCGTGCCGCCACGACGTGCGCATCCATACGAACACGGCCGGAGAAGGTCAGCGCCTCGGGGTCGAACGCGATCTCGATGTCGTAGTGCTCGACGTCGATCGACGGTTGGAGCGCCCGGGGATGGGCGATCGGGACCGTCGACTCCGCGTACGCATAGGGCGAAACGCGCGGGGCGGTCGGCTCCGTGACTTCCGACACGGGAGGCCCGGGCTCTTCTGGGGCTTGCGAGCCTCCGCACCCGGCAGCGATGACCAGGGTGGCGGCGAGGCAGACGTACCGCACCCCCATCATTCGACCACCGCGTCACCGTTCGCGGCGCTCTGCAGGAAGTTGATCGCGATGCTGCGGGCGTCCGCGCGATCGTAGATCGTGAAGTGGCCGGTCGTGCCGCTCATGAATGCGGCGTGCGTTCGGGAGCCGCCATCGAGGGTCTCCCGGTTACCGGTGATCGGCATCAGCTCCGGACCGACCTCACCGACTCCGAAGGGGTCCGGGCTCCAGCCCGGCGGCTGCACGGGCGCGACGCCACCCGCGATGGTCAGGGAGTTCATGCTGTCGATCGGGGTGGTGTGGTCGTCGACGCCGTTGACCAACAGCATGTCGACGCCGTCGGGGTTTTCGTCCCATCCGACCCAAGCGCGGGCGAACGAATGCGGGTCCGTCGCGTCTCCGCCGAGCTGAAGAAGCGCCATCAGCGGGTGGAAGCGATCGAAGTCGGGGGAGATGTCGGCGACGTCTGCGGCGAGGGCGCGGATGTCGATCGGGTCGGTGCGCCCCACCGCGGTCGCCGACAGGTATCCGCCGACGCCGTTGAGCATGTACGCGTCGATGTCGGGCTCGACGCCGGCGACCATCGCGCCGATCAACGACCCCTGCGACTGCCCGCCGTAGACCACGATCGCGTCGTCGATCTCCGGCAGATCGGGCATCTGGTCGCGGGCCTCGCGCATCACGCGGAGGAAGTACGCGGTGTCGGCCACCTGCTGCCGGAACGTGTTCCGGAAGGAGACCGGGTTGAAGAAGTTGAACGAGTGGAGCTCCTCGTTCGCGCCGAGCGTCGCCCGCGTGTCGTGGAACTGCGCCACGTAGCTCGCCACGGCGAAGTCGGCGTCGCGCATCGCGCGGGTGACGGCGGAATTGACCCACGATGTCTGTCCGGCGCCGGTGCCGTCTACCCAGATCAAGAGCTCGAGCGGACCGTCCGAGCGCGTCGGGAACGAGACGGCGAAGGGCACGGTCTCCTCGCCCTGCACGACCGGAACGCCGCCCTCGAAGTGGATCATCCCACCCTCGGTCGCGTAGGGCGAGACGCCGTCCTGGAAGATCGGGGTCTGGTAGGTGCCGAGGTAGGTCGAGTGCCCGGCGCGTGAGTGGTTGTCGTCGTAGCGCCAGTCGCTGATCGTCGCGGTCGCGACGTTGGCGGGGTCGGCGACGAAGTCGCGGAGGGCGCGCATCTCGGAGACGGGGTCCTGGGTGGTGAATACCGTGGCGACGGCGATATGCTCAGGGTCGATGCCGGTCACCGGCAGGCAGTCCCGCAGGGGACCGTAGGCGTCGTTCATCGCCTCGTCGGCGTGTGTCCCCTCGAGGACCGCAGCGAACTCATCGGGCCGCGCCAACGTGAACCCGGCTTCGTTGCCGAGGGTGCGCAACACGACGAGTGCGTATGGCGTCAATGGGTCGAGGACGAAGCCGACGACCGGCGCGGCCATCAGCACGTTGTCTTCGATGAAGTGGTCGACCTCATGGTTCACGCGCATCTCGACGGGGGTGCGGCGTCCGCAACCCTCGGCGGAGACATTGATGAGCTGCACCGGTCCGTCGGCGGTCAGCGACAGGTGGGGCTCCGGGGCGGCGTCGGCCGTCGGGTCTCCCTCGAGGCCGATGTAGACCACCGGCATGATCGAGAACCCGGCGACGAGCCCGTCGAGGGCGTCGATGTACTTCTCGAAGAGCTCCACACCCTCGCGCGGGAATTCGGCCAGGTCGACCGTACCGTCGTCGCCGAGCCGATAGTCGAGGGGCCAGGGCAGGCGGTAGAGGCCGGTGCCCTCGACGGTGAACCGGACGTCGATCGCCTCGAACCGGTCGAAGTCGACCGCGTCTCCGCTTGTCCCGGCGTCGGCATCGGAGACGGCGACGTCACCGTCGTCGGTGCCGGTCTCGGCGTCCTCGCCACAGGCGAGCTCGAGGCAACAGAGGAGGGCGATCGGGATGAGCGTCCAGCGCATGGCGGCCACGGTTCAGGAGGACGAGCGCGCTATTGGGTAGCAGGCTTCCGCGATGCGGGCACGCCCTACGGGAACGGCAGCCCGCCGCCACCGCCGCCGGAGCAGAAGGGGATGTCGTCCAGCAACGGAAGGACCGGCGCCACGCAGGTCTCACCGGTGCGGCAGGTCCCATCGTCGCCGAGCGTGCACCCCTTGCAGGCCCCCGTCATCAGCGATTCGCCAATCAGGTCGAACACCCACCCACACGTCGTCCCCGGCGGGCACGGCGCGTCGAACGGATCCACCCGCCCACCCGGCTCGCCCGGGAAGGGAGACTCAACACCGTCCGCGGCACCGTTGCACAGGCCGCGCACGAAGCAGCCGATCTCCGGGTCGCACGCCGCCCCTTCCGGGCTCGCGCCCAGTTCCTCGGCGAGCTCGCGGCATTCCGCGTCCGAGGTACACTCCCCCGGATCCCCGCTCACACACTCGCCCGAGGAATCGCAGACGGACCCCTCCGGGCATTCGCAGGGGATGCACGCCCCATCGACGCAAACCTCGGCCCCGTCGCAGTCGATGTTGGTGATGCAGTCCACACAGACCGAACGCACGCAGTAGCCGCCCGGGCAATCGTCCGAGCTCGTGCACTCGTCACCGCCCGGATCCTCGCACGAACGCGACACCGCGCTGCAGACCCGACCGGTGGCCCCGCAATCCGTGCGGGTCTCCACCGACGAATACGAGCAGACCCCCGACATGCACCGGCCGTTGTCCGAGTAGCGCACCAGGACGGCGCCCTCGCAGCGATCGCGAGGCGGCGGGCAGTCGTCACCGGAGCGGCAGTCCGGCTCGGGCCCCTGGCACACGCCATCGACGCAGGTCTCGTCTTCGCCGCAGCGCTCGCTCAACGTATGCGTTCAGGGGGGGAGTGAGCCCGCGCCGCTGCCGTCACCGGATGCCTGACCCGTTGTCCTGCGCGGGTAAGAGCGACGGTGCCGGCCGGACTTCGGTTGCAGCCTGAACCGCAGCAGTGACGTAGCCGAGGACATCACGGCCTTGGCACCGGCAGGTCTCGACGACGGTGAGCATTCGTTCGACGAAGCGGCTTCCGCGCTCAGCCTGTGTTCCGAAGCTGGTCTTGCGCCACAGGACTCCCTTTCGGACCGCACGTTCAGCGATGTTGTTGGTCGGCTCGACGCCGTCGGTGTAGACGAAGGTCCACAACGCGTCCTCGATCTTCAGTATGTGTCTCGCGGTGCCCGCGGTCTTGCTGTGATTGCAGTCACAGGCTTCGCGGAGTAGCCGGCCGACTTCGGCGCTGACGTCGGTCATCTGTTCTGCGAAGAGCTCTCGACTCAACGTGCCGTCGCGGACGCGCCACCACCACTTGAACATCCGCTTCGTCTGCTTCAACAGCGCCCGCCCGAGCTTGGCACTGTGCCCACGCCGGTCGACGAATGCCTGAAAGTCCCGAATCAGATGCGCCCAACACAGCTGCCGCTGGAACGAGTCTATCCAGGTGTAACCCGACCAGCGGTCGGAACCGACGATTCCGCCGAAGGACTCACCGAGTAGCTCGCGAGCGACCTTGCTCCCTCGGCTTCGGGCCACTTGGAACAACGTCACCGCGCCAGCGACGACGACCCACAGCCAAGCCTTGGCGTTGTGCTCTCGGAAGCCCGTCTCGCCGATGTTGGCTGCGTCCTGACACTGAATATGACGTCGCGCTTGTTCGACTGCCGGCGCCAGCGCTTCGCTGACCCGGTGCTCGATACTCGAGATCGCGCCGACCGAGATCGTCAGTCCCAGCAGGTCCGAAAACGACGGCATCGCTCGGCCGGTCCTCCCGGGCAGTCCGGATCGGTACGGATATCGATGACCATCGACATTCTGGAGAAGACGGTCGTGCACATGGTCGGCGCGCTCGCCCCCGATCGAGGCTGCTTGCGGATTCGCAGCACTCGCGAACGCTCGACGGGCCGAACGCCTGGACGCAGTACTGCACTCCGTGGTTGATATGATCGCCCGTCGATTGACGATGGCGAGACCGAGGAGATCGCATGAGGCTGTGGACCCCGCTCTGGCTGCTTGTTTCGGGCGCCGTGCTCGCGTGCAGCGCTTCTGCGAGCGACGACCTGCCTCCTCGGCGACCGGACGTCGGCAGCGAGAGAACAGAAGCACCGAGGGACACGGCGGGATCGTCGGATGCCCCGGACGTCGGCTCGACATCCGACGTCACCCGACCGAACGACAGCTCGACACCTGACCTCGACCCCGCGGACGGCGGTCCGGCAGCCGACCTCGCCGATGACGACTCAGGCGGTTTCAAGGATACGCCCGCGCCAACGGACATCGCACCGGACAGCGACGTCGGGGCGCCCCCCCCGCCCGTTACGACCACCCGGTACGTCCGTATCGTCACGACGGAGAGTCCTTCGTGGGTCTCCTGGAAGGAGGTTCAGGTCTTCGGGTCCTATCTCGACTCCGACGTCGTCTCTGATCTCGCCCTCAGGCGGCCCGCTACCGCATCGGACAGCGCGAGCACGCAGGAGCCTGGATACGGTGTCGACGGCGACGAAGAGACCTCCTGGAATGCCGACCGTTTCCCTCCCGCGTGGTTCGAGGTGGACCTCGAGCGCCCGGCTCGCATCGAACGCATTCGGCTCCTGGTCGGACAAAACCCGACGGGGCGGACGGTTCACGAGATCCAACTGCGCTCCGAAGCTGGAGCCAACGAGACCATTCATACCTTCAACCAGGTGACCGAGGACGAGCAATGGCTGGAATTCGTCGTATTCGACGGCCCAGACGTCCCAGACGATCCGTAAGCGTTCAGGCCGTCGGGGAAGCTCCTCGGAGCTTGCCCTTCAGCTGAGGT
>CAZFPM010000002.1:76991-82139 GCA_964520965.1 uncultured Myxococcales bacterium | reverse complement strand
GAGGCAGCGGTGCGTCTTGCGGCCGCTGGCGCCGCCGACATGGGCGCCGAGTCACGGTCGGTCGGCGTGCGCACCGTGCAGCGCTGGCGCAGCGCCTACCGGCGCGAGGGCATCGCGGGGCTCGAGCCGCGCCTCCGTGAAGCGCTCTCCGGCTCGCTGGTGCTGCCTGACGGCTTCGTCGAGTTCCTCCGGTCTGCCCGCAGAGATGACCTCAAGGCGTCGGTTCCGGAGCTCATCCGCCTGGCCCGCGCCACCGGGGTGATCGGTTCCGAGACGCCCGTCGACCGCAGCACGGTCTGGCGGGTGATGCGCCGCATGGGGCTCGACACGTCACGGAGCCGCCGGGCTCCGAAGGACACGCGCCGCTTCGCCTACCGCGAGCGGATGCAGCTCGTGATGGCCGACTTCAAGCACTTTCGTGCCGGTCCGACGCGCCGAAAACGGCTGGCGATCTACCTGCTCGACGACGCGACGCGCTTCGGGCTCGACGTCCTGGTCACGACCGATGGCGAGGATGCCGAGACGGTGCTCATCGCGCTCGAGCGCGTGCTTCGAAAGTGGGGCCGGTTCTCCATCCTCTACGTGGATCGGGGTCCGGGTTTCAAAGCCGACGACATCGCCCAAGTCATGGCCAAGCTCGACATCGCGCTGCTCCTCGGCACCGCTAAATACCCAGAAGGACGCGGAAAGATTGAGCGATTCAACCGTTCGACCAAGGCGCGGATACTCCGGGCGCTGACGTGTGAAGACGTCGACCCGGAGCCCGAATCGCTCACCCTCCGGCTGCGCCACGACCTCCATCAGGTCTACAACCACCTGCCGCATGACAGCCTCGCCGACGATACACCATCGGAGCGCTGGCAGGGCGGCCGAGAGTTGCGGCCCATTGACGACGACACCCTCCGAGACGCCTTCGTGCTCGGAGTCGAGCGCACGGTAGGCAACGACCACGTCGTGTCGGTCGACGGCGTCGCCTACGAGATGCCCCGTGGCTTCGCCCGAGAGCGCGTGGTCCTACAGCGCCATCTGCTCGACGACGGGTCGCTTCACCATCCGGACACTCAGGGCCGCCTCATCCGCCTCTGCCCGGTCGACGTGCACGCCAACGCCACGTCGGGCCGCGCCAGCGACGCGGTGGAGCCAACGCCTGACGCGCCGCCGGGCATCAAGACCGCCTCGATGATTCGATTCGAGCAGACCCACGGCTCGATCCTCGGCCCCGATGGGGGCTTCACCGACCCGGAGTCCACGGAGGACCCCTGATGAGCACTGCCATCTCTACCGCCACCGCCACCGCCACATTCGCCGGGGGTCGGCCCCGAGAGCGCGTCGACCTGCGCGCTCACTTCGGCCTCACCAGCACTCCGCTGACGCGCGAGTTTCAGGTTGCCCATCGGATGGTGCTTCCGCAGTACGAAGACGCGCTCAGCTCGCTGCGCACCACCCGAGCACCGCTGGCTCGTCGATGCCCTCTGGGCAGAGGAGGGTGTCGGCGTGCTGGGTGGGGCTCCGAAGACCGCGAAATCGTGGCTGGCGCTCGAGATGGCAACCGCGGTCGCCGCGGGCATCCCGTGCCTCGGACGCTTCGATGTCCGACGCCCAGGACCGACCCTCGTCTACCTCGCTGAGGACGCCTTGCCGATGGTCCGACAGCGCATCGCAGCGCTCTGCCACGCACGCGGCCTCGAGCTCGACAAGCTCGACCTGCACGTCATCACAACGCCCACGCTGCGGCTCGACAACGAGGATGACTTTCGGCGACTCGTCGCCACTGTCGAGACCGTCGGACCGCGCCTGCTCGTACTCGACCCCTTTGTGCGACTGCACACCGCGGACGAGAATCGCGCCGGCGAAGTCTCGGCCATCCTCGGCCGTCTCCGCGCTCTACAGCGCGGCCTGCACACCGCCATCCTCATCGTCCACCACGCCCGAAAGATCACCGCCGGAATGTCGCCCGGACAGGCGCTGCGCGGATCGACCGACTTCTACGCATGGGTCGACTCCCTGCTCTACCTCGAGCGCGGTCGACGCGGGCTTCGCCTCGCGGTCGAGCACCGGGCCGCGCCGGCCATCGACCCCGTTTACGTCGAGCTCGACGCGAGCACGCCCCATCTGCGCATCGTCGAGCCCGCCGAAGTCGACCGCGGACCGAGCCTCGACGACAGGGTCCTCGCCGAAATCGACCGCGCCGAGGGGCCGCTCCGGCGCACCGAACTCCGGGGGCGGGTCGCCGTCAACAACGCCCGCCTCGGCGCCGCGCTCAAGCGCCTCGAAGCCACCGGCCAACTCCGCCGCGGCAACGAAGGCTGGCATCGCTGAGCGGCCGGCGGCCGCCATCCCGAGTCGGCTGACCACCGGCACGGGGCACCCCCCGGGGCGTCGAAGCACACGCGACGGCGACTCGGGATGGGGGCCGCCGGCCCTGTCCAGATCATCTCGGGGAGCATGAGCGGAGTGCAGACGCCCCGGGGGGTGCGCTTGGCGCCGTAGGCGCCGGTTCAGGGGTCTGGGGACAGCGTCCCCGGTCAACCCACAGACGCGCACCGAACGGTGCGGCTTTCCTCATGCCCAACCCGGCGACCGTATCGTTCCGGAAGATCCCCTACGTCGATGCCGGAACAGAACGCGCTAGCGGCGTCACGCCCCGCCAATCCCGGTGCAACGACGCCCGACAATGGGACTGCAACGCAACAGTCGTCCGTCTCCGGATCAAGGATCTCGACTTCGAACGCAGGGAGATCGTCGTTCGTGAGGCAAAGGGCGACAAGGACAGGGTGACCATCCTTCCGGACGCCATCGCTGCCGACCTCGCGCGACAGCGGGACACGGTCGAGGAGATCCACGCCCAGGATCTCGCTCGCGGAGATGTCGTGTGCCCACTTCCGGCCGCGCTCGACAGGAAGAAGCCCGGGAGCAGCAGGGCGTTCGGATGGTGGTTTCTCTTTCCCGCAGGCGAGCCGCGTCGGAATTCACAGACCGGTGTGTTCGAACGCTGGCACCGAAGCCCTGCCTCCATCCAACGAGCGGTCAAGAAGGCCGTCCAGGCCTCCCGGGTCACGAAGGACGCGTCCTGTCACACGTTGCGACACTCGTTCGCCACCCACTTGCTGCGCGCCGGCACCGACATTCGCACGGTCCAGAAGCTGCTCGGGCACCAGAACGTCAGCACCACGATGCGGTACCTCCACGTCATCGGACGAGGCGCGTACGGAGTCGTCAGTCCCCTCGACAGCTGATGCCGGCATCCGACACCGGTTCGATGCGCTGCTGCTGCGGCGGTCGGGACAGCAGCGGCATCGGGGCGGGTCGCGCCGATGCCGCACGACTGGCGAGAACGCGATGAAGAACGTCCGGGCGATTCGATCGAATGGACGACGGTTGCGGTTGCAGCGTCGCAGGGTGGGTGGCATCATCCGGCCACTGACTCGAGCGAGCGGATGCGATGAATCCACGAGAGAGAAAGACAGACAGCACGCTCCAGCTGTTCGGCGAGGTGATCGAGGCCGACGCGGTGTCGCTGAAGGTCCGTACCGTCACACAGGTGGAGTCTGGCCCCCCCGTGCCAGCGTACCTTCCGTATCGATGTTGGCCTGCCCCCGGTTCGAGCGCGCGACCAGGAGAGCCCGCGTGGGTCTCCGTCGCCGGCGCCGAGTCGATCAAATGGATCCCCCACGAATCCGGGCTGGAGCTCCTCGTCGCGAGGACCAACGTGGCCGCCGCCTGCGAGGTACTGGTCGACGCGGTGACCAACCTGCGTGGCGAGCTCGCGAAGGAAGAAAACAGCGCGATGCGCGACCTCGTGACCCACGTCTCGGTCGAGGTGCGGGTGCGCGACGACGACGCCGTGCGGCGAGCCAAGGTCACGAGCTTCGAATTCGCCGGGGAGCCGCCGGCGGGTCGGGACATCGCCGCGGCCGTGCGCCAACACGTGCACTGACGGCAGACTCGGGCCCCGAGCGGCAATTGCACGTGAATGGCCGGTCCCGACCGGTTTGACTGACGTCGACCACGGGCGCGACCCCCCGACTCCGAGCCGCCCCGTCCACCCCGGCAGAAGCCAGCCGTGCCCGTTGCCGCGCTAGAGATCGGATCGTGCCTCTGCCCCACCTCGGAGGGCGGCCATCGTTACACCGTCGAGGCCGTTCTCGGCGCCGGCGGCTTCGGCATCACGTACCGTGCGCGCGACGCTCGGCTCGACGGGCTGGTCGTCGTCAAGGAGCTGGCCTTCGATGGCACCGCGTATCGGGACACGGGCAGCGGCGAGGTGGTGCCGCACGACGGCCTCGGGGCGACCCACCGGAAGATGGTCGACCGCTTCCTGCGCGAAGCGCGAATGCTCAATCGGATCCGGCACGCCAACGTCGTGCGCGTCTTCGACGTCTGGCAAGAGCGCGGGACCGCCTACTACGCGATGGACGAAGTCGCGGCGGCGGCGTTCTGCGGCGGCGACGCATGGACCGACGGCGGGTCGCGCGCCGACTGGCCGAGGATCGAACGGGTGGCGCTCCAACTGCTCGACGCGCTCGACGCCGTGCACCAGGCGGGGCTCGTGCACGGCGACGTGAAGCCGCAGAACGCTTTGCTGACACCCGACAGAGACGTCGTGTTGATCGACTTCGGCACGGTTCGGACCGACGCCGATCTCTCGCGGACCGCGACGTCGATGGCATTCACGCCCGGATATGCGCCACCGGAGCTGATGCACGGCGCTCGCCTCCGCGAAGCGGGGTCGTGGAGCGATCTCTACTCCTGGGGCATGATCCTCGTCGGCCTGGCCACGCGGCATCCCACAGGAGACGGGCGACCGCTCGACGCCGTGGGGCGCATGCTCGGCGGCGACCCCTACGATGGCGTCGCCCAGACTCTACGGCTGGTCGGGGTCCCGCCGACGTGGGCCGACACGATCGCCGGGTGCGTCTGCCTCGAGCCGCATCTTCGGCCCCAGTCGGCAGACGAAGTCCGGCTCCAAGCCGGGGGCCGGGCGGCCACGTCGCCCGCGCGGCACGAGGGACCGAGCCTGCGCGCAGCGATCGAGTCGGCCGACACGGTGCCGCTGTCGGGGCCCACCGTCGTCGAAGACTCCGGGCCGACTCGTACCCCGCCCGCGAGCGCGACGACGACGATGGAGCGCCCCGAGGGCGCGAGCGC
>CAZFPM010000002.1:68744-76891 GCA_964520965.1 uncultured Myxococcales bacterium | reverse complement strand
GAGCGCCCCGAGGGCGCGAGCGCTCCGCCACCGACGACGACGACCACGGCGACGGCGACGGCGATGGCGATGGCGGATGACGACGTCGAAGACGACATCGAGATCATCGCCGCGACATTGCGGCGGCGGCGCTTCGTAGGTGGGGTCGCCGTCGTCGCCGGGCTGGTCGCGATCATCGCTTTCGCGCTCGCGATGGGCACCCGGCGCCCCGCAGACCGGCCTCTGTCGGTCGAGGATCCGGGAGGCAACCCGGGACCGCTGGCCATGGCCCAGGCCTTGGGTCGACGGTGCTCGTCGGGAATCGACTGTATCAGCGGCGTCTGCAGCAACGGACACTGCGCCCCCGACGGGTTCGCGTACGTGCCCGCCGGACAGGTCGAGCGCGCCGCCGACGGCGTGATCCTCGAGGTTTCCGAGCCCTTCTTCCTCGCCGTCGCCGAAGTGACGCAGGCCGAGTGGACGTCGCTGATGAGCTTCAACCCGTCTGCGATGTCGGGATGCGGAAACGACTGCCCCGTCGAGCGGGTCAGCTGGTACGACACGCTGGCATTCGCCAACGCCCGCTCGGAGCGCGACCAGCTCGAGCCCTGCTACGCACTCGGCCATTGCGTTGGTAACCCGCGCGGCGGATGCTCGACGGTCGGCGAGACCCAGTGCGAGGGCTCCTACTGGTGCGACGACCTCGATCCGCTGGGTTGGGACTGCGAGGGCTACCGCCTGCCCACCGAGATCGAATGGGAGTACGCGGCCCGCGCCGGCTCTACGGGACCGCTCACGAACGAGGCGACCCGGGTGTCGCCGAACGCGGTCGGTGAGGTCGCCTGGTATGGTGGCAACAGCGCCGTCGGCTATGTCGGAGCGCCGTGCCCAGACTGGATCGTCGCTCCGGACCAGCGCTGTGGCACTCAGCCGGTGTTCGGGAAGGCCCGCAATCGATGGGGGCTCTACGACGTGCTCGGGAACGTCGCCGAGTGGACGCGCACGCCTTCCCCCGCGGGCAGCGGCGACGCCGACGAGTCCACGGCGGCGCATCCGGCGGCAGCACGCGGTTGCAGCTGGGCGTCCGAGCCGGCGCTGTGTGAGCTCGATCGCGTCGAGCGCGTGCCGCCCGACACGCGCGCTGCAACCCTCGGCCTGCGCCTGGCGCGCTCCGTTCGCTGATCACACCGGCGCGACCCGGGCGAGACGCAGCCGAAGCCGGTGAGAGGCTTGCGAGAGTGCGCGGCCCTCGCTCGGAGGCGGGCCGGCCCTCAGTTCATCCAGGTGCGGTCCGCTTCGCCGACGACGATGCGCCCTTCCGCATCGATGTTCGCGTCGCGACGGAACATGAGCCCGGGTTCGAACATCACCACCTCGAAGAGGCTGACGCGCCTCACCTCCTCGGGCAGAATCAGGCCCACCTCGGACACCAGGGGCAGCGTCGCGACGTCGGGGTCGAGGAAGTCGCCCGATTCGAAGAAGAAGTCCGGAACGCGGTACTCGCCGATATCCTCCTCCTCGTAGTGGTCCGGCGGCACGTGGGTCGGGAAGGCGAGGAAGGCGAACACCTGCTCCGACGAGACGCGGCAGGCGATGATCCCCGCGGCGCGATCGGCGAAAGGCATGTGCATGCTGAGTCGCGGGGTCGAAACGCAGGGCTCGCCGCCGGTGAGATCCAGGCGTGGTGCGCTCGCGTCGGCAGCGGCGGCGGAGAGCGGCGCCTCGGCAATCGTCGGGCTTCGCTCGAGAGACAAGCGAAGCTCCCGGCTGGCCCTGCTCGGTTCGAACGCCACCGGGGGTTGCGCCAGAGGGTCCGCGAGGAAGAGCTCGTGAGCGCCGGGTATGTGGTAACGGCTCATCGCTTCGGCGGCCGACGTGCGGCGGTCGCTCAACGTCGGGTGAGCGACGGTGTAGCCGGCGTCGGTGATCTTCCTCCCGAGGTCCGACAGGAGCTCGGGCGCGGTCGTCAGGGGCGTCCACTGCCAGCGGAAGGCGCGGCTCTTCAACCAGTCGTCGTAATCGGGAGTCTGGGTGCGAAGCTGCACCACCTCGGCCCGGAAGCGCGGGTCCTCCGTTGCGTCGACGGCACTCAATGCCACCCCGAGGAGTGCCGTCACCACAGCCGTGCCCACGACGCTCGCGCCCAACATGGCGGCGGCACGCGCTCGCGGCAGGGCGGTGAGCCAGACAATCCCCACCGCCAACAGGCTCGCCCAGATGGGCGCGAAGACCAGGGCGATCGTCATCTTCAGCGGCTCGAGCCAATGCTCCTGGATCCCGAGCACCAGGGCGACGGGCACGAAGAACGTCGCCCAGACCGCCAGCCCGGCGCGCTGGCTCGGCTGCCGGTAGAGACGCACGGCACCCAGCACGATGAGAGCCAGCCCGACGACCCCCCACTGCGCATAGAAGTGAACGGGCCACCCGAGCCACATCGGAAGGGCAAGGAAGGGGGTCCGCACGAGCTCGCCGAAGAGCGGCCAGTTGAGCATGGCCGGCAGCTCGAAGGTCCAGCCGAAGAGCGCGTGGGGGTGCGAACCCATCTCCTCGAAGGTGGACATCCAGAACGGGTTGCCGAAGCCGAGCAGGTTGCAGACCCACACGGGCAGCGCCAACGCGACGAAGCCGGCGAGGTGGGCGACCACGTGGCGAACAGGCCTCGGGGCCGGCGCGTCGCGGTATTGGACCCAGAGCCAGGCCCCCAGGCCCACGATGGCGATGTGGCGGGTCATGAACAGACAGGCCGCGAAGAACGTCCGGCGCCACGGCCGGGCCACCTCTTCTCGCCGCAGGGAGAGCAGGAAGAGCGCAGACGTCCAGGCGACGATGAAGTTCGCATTCAGCGACGCGCTGCCGAGCACGTCGTCAGTGACCAGCAGGAACGCGGCGGCGACGACGCCGCCAAGGCGCCGCCCGCTGACCCGCGTGCCAAGGGCGGCGACGGATAGAAAGAGCAGCGCGGCGAACAGGCCGTGGACCGTTCGATACCCCGCGGCCTGCAATGTGGCGATGATCGGGACGGTGACGAGGGAGAGGCCGAAACGGTCGTTGAGGGAGAGGAACTCGAACTGCAGGGGCCAGAACATCCCGCGGGAGAAGACCACACCCCAATGGCCCACCAGGTTGTCGGTGACGACCGCCGCGTTGACCTGGAGGCAGGCCACGTCATAGGCCTGATCGTCGCGGCCCACGAAGAAGAGAGCGAAGACGACTCCGGTGAGGGCCAGCACGGCGTAATCGCCGGCCTCGGCCGCTCGGAGCGCGGGGGGGGCGTCAGATGTGCGCTTCCGCAGGACTCTCGCGGCCACCCACGCGATCAGCGCCACGGCTGGCACCACGAAGGGCACCAGGGCGGCGTGGGTGACTCCGAGGACCTGCACCGGCGAGATCAGGAGAAAGCCGGTCACCAGGCCGACCGTCCACACACCGACCCCGCTCTCCATGGCCCAGCGTTCCAGCGCGGTCGATTGCTCCCGGTGGCGACCGGCCAGGAGCGACCGACCCGGGACGATTACCAGGAGTCCGAGGAAGACCAGACCGGCGATGACATGGAGTAGGGCCACGGCGACGACTCAGCTTTGCTCTGCGCGGTTCACCCGACCACCTCGCCGAGGCGTGCGCCTGCGATCATGCCGCCGACGCACGCGGCGAGCATCACGGCCACGTTGAAACCGACGGTGATCAGGGGCTGCTGTACGAAGAAGACGTCGAGAATGATGTACTTCGCCTCGTAGAGCGAGAACAGCGCCACCCCGACGTACGCCGCCGGCTTCCAACCCGATCCGTACCGCGGCGCGAGGGCCGAGTAGAGCCACATGGCAACGACGCCCACCACGAAGCCGTAGCCGAGGTAGAACGGCGCGCTGCCGGCTTCCGCATCCAGGATCCGGGCGGCTTCGTCGGGCAGGGCCTGCATGACCGTCGGGTCGACCTCCAACAACAACAACGCCTCGCCGACGTTGACGAACATCCCGACGACCAGACCGGAGAGCAGGATGGCCCGCCACGAGAGCTTCGGCATGAGCGCGTTCTCCGGTCGGTGGGTTGATGATGGCTCGAGGGCGAGTTAGCTTCCGTCCCCGGTCTCCGCGCATGGAGAACGATGCCCGTGGGCGTCGGGCAATCGCCGGGCCGGCGTCCAAACACCGGCCTCGCCGAATGGGCTGCGCGAATCGGGTCCGAAGCACCCCTCCCTCTAATCAGGACCGCACACTCGTGGCAAGCAACCCCTCGCCGGCCCGCACGAACTGGCTGGCAGTATCGCTGGCCGCGGTGTTAGACATTGGCACCTACAACCTCGGGGAGGCGACCACCTACTCTCACCTGATCGAGCCGATCGTCCTCGGCAATTTCGCGGGAGAAGATGCCATCTACGTCCCCGCCGACGTACATCTACTACGCGCTCTTCGGGGCCTTCATGGCGGGTGTGCTGGCCTGGGTCTACGCGGGTCTCCGGGTGCGACACGGCTCCGGGATCAAGAGCACGTGGCTGACGGCGCTCGTTGGCTTCCTGCTCTTCTACCCGAAGTTCGTGATCGACGACCTCCTCGTGTTCGGGTACCCGCTCGTCATGGAGGCGGTGCTCGTCCCGTATTGCCTCGCGGAGTCATGCATCGTCGCCCTCTGCGCGGCGTGGGTCTATGACCGGATCACCGGCAAGGTGAGCGCAGGGGCGTAGCGGCGCGCAGGGGGGCGTTATCCCCGTGATCCGGAGTGCTCGGACTCAGGGCATCACCGGCAACACCAGGCGGGACGCGCCCCCGTCGAGATGAACGTGGAGCGTATGCGGCTGGTCGACCACGGGCCGGAAGTGATCGGCGTCGCCCAACGTCACGGCGAGCCCGATGCGGTGGCCGACGGCGAATTCGTAGGACGTCGGGAGCAGATCGAAGACCACCTCCGCCTCGTCGCCCGGCGGCAGCGGTGCAGTGGCCGCAGCCAGGAACGAGCGTTCCGGAACGGGGAGCTCGGACTCGGGCGGGCGGGCCAGCGCGCGGTGCAACAGCCGCAGACATCCCTCGGTGAGGGTCGTCGTCGAACCGTCGGGCGCGACGTCCTCCAAGTAGGCGAATACCGCGGCGTCCGGCGCCGAACACGACACGCGCAGGTGCACGATCGGGTGCCCGGTCACCTCGACCGACGCGGTCAACGGCTCGCTCACGAACACGCGGCGAACCGGCGGGCGGGCCTGCGGGCGCGCATAGCCGACGGGCGGGAAGAGACCGAGCAGGGTGCGCCACCGCGCCCGGCGACCGGTGCCCAACGCGGGCGACCATTCGACGTCTGCGGTTCGCCTGGATGTCTCACAGACCTCGGGCCGCGGTCCCGCAGATCCGGACGACTCCTGCGTCGGCTCGGTCGAGAGCGCTCGACGTACTGTCGAGTACGCCTGCGTGCTCTCTCGGTCGCCGACTTCGGATTCGTCTCGGCCCGCTGAACCTCGCCTACGAGAACTGTGAGATATCCAGCCCAAGCGACCGCCGGCTTCGCCCCGCGCGCTCGCCGTGTCCGAGAGCCGGTCATCGACGCCCAGATACAACGTGTGCGGCACACACCCGGCCGGAGGCCACGTCGGCGACGCATTCCAGCGCTCCGCTCCCATCGTGAAGTAGCGCACCGGCGGTGCGGCACTGTCCGTCAGCGCCGATGAGCCCTCGCCCCGTGGGCCCTCTCGTCGCGGGTCGTCATCGCCGACCAGGTACCGATCGAAGAAGTCGAGAAGCTCGCGGTCGTGGTCGAACTTCGCCCAGTGGTTTCCTCGGTGCGGGCTTCCGTTCTGACCGCCGCCGTGGTCCCACGGACCGAGGATCAGTCGACTGCCGGGCACCTTCACCGCCGCGAAGCGCTTGATCGCCGCGTGGGGGTAGGCGGCGTCGAACCATCCGCTGTAGCTGTAGATCGGCACGCCGGCCGACTGCATGCGTTCGCGGTAGGCGTGCGGGCTGAAGACGTCGATCGGGTCGTCGGGCCGCACATCGCTCAACCCGACGTCGTCGCGCTGCACCAACCTCAGCGCGCCGTCGTGCACATCGTAGTTGGCCCGATGATCCGCCAACGCCGACGCGACCTCGTCCTCTGCACCGTCGACGGGAGACACGCCGCGAGACACCGCCTTCATCAGCCCGCGCGTCACGCGCTCGACCGCGCCGCTCGCCAACAGGCGCAGCCCCGCCGCGCGCACCGGCTGTCGACGATCCGCGCAATATTGAGCCAACGCCGCGAGGTTGTGCCGAGTCAACGCCGCGAGGGCGTAGCTGTGTTCGTTGCGGTCGAGCGCCGCGTTGAAGCGGCCCCAGAGCTCCGTGAACCACGACAGGTGCACGCCGCCCGGGAACGCGACATCGGCGTAGACGTCGTAGAGCGAGAAACGCGGTGCGATCGCCCGGAGAGCCGGGTGTCCATTCAGGAGCAACATCTCGGCCGCCGTGCCGTCATACGACACACCCCGCGACCCTACCGCGCCGTTCGACCAGCCCTGGGCGACGATCCAGTCGAGGACTTCGCCACCGTCGGCGACCTCGTCATCGCTCCAGGGGTAGGGGCGAACCCCGCCGCTCGCGCCGGAGCCCCGGGCGCACACGTGCACCCAGGCGTAACCGCGGGTGACGAAATACAGCCGGCCCGGCCGCCCCTGATCCAGCTTCTCCTCGATTCCGAGACGCCGGGCGAGGCCCGTGTACCGAACCGATCGAAAGTACCGGGTCTGCTGCAAGATCGTCGGGATCCGCGCGCCTTGCTCGAGCCCCGCCGGCACGTAGACGTCGATCGCGATGCGCACGCCATCGCGCATCGTCAGGTAGTGAGACGTCCGCTCCTCGCCTCCGTAGAGCGGTTCGCGCACCGGCACGTGGTGCCACGTCGCGGCGTCGGTCCTCGCCTCTTCCGCGCTCACGCGCTCTCCGTGGTCAACGCGCGAGCATCGAGGAGAACGCGGGGCTCGTGTGTCGCGGTCATGGCCTTCTCGTCGGTCGCTCAGAGCCCGGCGAAGATCTCCAGCGGTCGGAACACCCGCTCGGCCCAGGCTGCTTCGTTGTGCGGCGCCTCGATCTCGTGCCAATGCCAGAGGTCGACATCGAACACGTAGCCTATCTCCGCCAGAACATCGCGCATCTGCGCGTTCTCGCAATACGAGTCGGTACTGTCGGGGTCGTCGTCGTCGATCCCGTCGCCATCGCTGTCGGCGCAGGTCACGCCGCCGCCCCCGGAGTCGAGGTAGAGCGCGGTCGCGCGGTGTCCGGCGGCCGCGTACGCCTCGATCATCGTCTCGGACTCGGCGCCGATGCGACCCCACCCCATCGTGCCCGACAGGCTCGCCGCGAACGCGTAGTCGTCGGGGTGCAGGTGGGCGATGTAGAAGCTGATCAGCCCTCCGAGCGACGAGCCCATCACGCCGACCGGACCGGGCTCGCCGTACTCGCTCCGGACGAAGGGCCGCACGGTCTCCTGTACGTAGGCGACGTAGGTTGCCCCGCCCCCGCCCATCGGCCCGTCGTCCCCGATGTCCTCGACGTGCGTGTACTCGTCGGTCCGCGCCGGGCTGTTGTCGATGCCGACGACGAGCATACCCGCCGGCGCGGACTCCTGAAGCCGCCAGCCGCCCCACGGGGCCCCGGGATCGAAGAGATTCTGGCCGTCGTGGGCGTAGAGAACGCGGTCGTGGGCGTCGGCCGGAACCCAGACCCGGAGCGTTCGAGGGGAGATCGCGTCGTCGCCTACCGAGCGCCAGCGCTCCAGGTGGGCGCCGGCGGGTGCGATCAGGCTCATCTCGCCGAAGTCGTCGTAGGTATAGGCGCGGGCCCAGGGGTCCGCCTCCCAGCGATCACCGCCGTCGGTGAACTTGTAGCGGGCGTCCGGGCCGGCCTCGATGACGATCCAGGTGAACCCGGTGTCGGTCGCCATCGCCGTGCCGGCCCAATCGTCGTGATCGCCGGCGACGAGGGTCAGGCTGGTGTCGAGGCTGACGAAGAGCCGGTGCCCGGCGCCGACGTCCACCGGCCAACCGTGCGTGCGCGACCACGCCAGCATCGTTGCCTCGGCGTCCGTCCGCAGCCCCTCCAGGACCGCGCTCACGATCTCTTCGGCCGTCACATCGGATGCGTCGGCTGTGTCCGTGGCGTCGGCTGTGTCCGTGGCGTCGGCTGTGTCCGTGGCGTCGGCTGTGTCCGTGG
>CAZFPM010000002.1:43795-68644 GCA_964520965.1 uncultured Myxococcales bacterium | reverse complement strand
GCGTCGGCTGTGTCCGTGGCGTCGGCTGTGTCCGTGGCGTCGGCTGTGTCCGTGGCGTCGGCCGTGTCCGTGGCGTCCGGCGCGTCCGCGGCGTCGGCCGTGTCCGTGGCGTCCGGCGCGTCCGCGGCGTCCGGCGTCGTGTCGGAGCCATCGTCGGGCGCCATGTCCGCGGCGTCGGCGGTCCCGTCCTGCGTCGTGTCGCCGGTGTCCGGTTCGACGGCGTCACTCGCATCCGACGTGTCCGCGTCCGCCGCGACCGTGTCCGCGACGTCGGGCGCGGCGTCCGCCGCGATATCCGGGCTGTCGGCGTCGCCATCCGGGACCTCACCCGGATCGGTCGCCACGTCGGCGGTGGTGTCGGCGGCGGCATCTCCGGTGCGGCCATCGGGCACCGTGCGGCCGGCATCCGAGACCGCGACAATCGGCGCCTCGTCCGAACACGCGAGCGCCGAGGTCGCGACCGAGAGCGCCAGGACCACTCGGCAGACGAGCAGCCGCGACGCCGTCGTCATACGAGGATTCCGGCGATGGTCGCGGTCATGAAGGCGGCGATCGAACCTCCGATCATGGCCCGCATTCCGAGCTTGGCCAGGTCGCTGCGCCGCTCGGGAGCCATGCCGCTGATGCCGCCGATCTGGATGCCGATCGAACCGAAATTGGCGAATCCGCAGAGCGCGTACGTGGCGATGAGTGCGGAGCGGGGCTGCAGGGCGGTGGTCGCGTCACTCATCATGGCGGAGAGGCTCATGTAGGCGACGAACTCGTTGATGACCATCTTCTGGCCGAGCAGGTTGCCGACGGCGCGGCAGTCGGCCAGCGGCGTACCCATGAGGAAGGCGATGGGGGCGAAGATCCAGCCGAAGAAGAACTCCAGGTCGTAGATGCCCAGGACACGGACCTCGGGCGCACTGGCAACCGCGGCCTGGATGTCCGCGATGCAGCCCGCCCGGGCTTCAGGCCCGACCGCCACCTGGGTCGGATCGCACACAGCGGCAATCTCTGCCGGGATCGTGCCGCCCGACGCCCGGATTCCGTCGACGAGGTCGGCGAGGGCCATGCCGTGCTGGATGTACGAGGGGAAGGCCATCATGTAGTTGACCATCGCGACGAGGGCGACGAACGCGAGGAGCATCGCCGCCACGTTGAACGCGAGCATCAGGCCCTCGGATGCGCCACGGGCGGCTGCGTCGACGAGGTTGGCGTCGATCTTCTCGATCGCCACCTTCACAGCGCCCTTGGTCGGCGACTCCTCCTTCTCCGGGTACATGACCTTCGCGATGACGAGCGCAGCGGGCGCCGACATCACGGACGCAGCCATGAGGTGCCCGGCGATGTCCGGGAAATAGGGGGCCAGGAAGCCGACGTAGGCGCCCATCACGCCGCCCGCGACCGTCGCGAACCCGCCGGTCATGATGGCCATCAGCTCCGACATCGTCATCGTGGCGACGAAGGGCTTGACCATCAGGGGGGCCTCGGTCTGGCCGACGAAGATGTTGCCGGCCGCGCTCAGGGTCTCCGAGCCCGACGTCCCCATCGTCTTCTGCATCAGCCACGCCATTCCGTTGACCACCCGCTGCATCACGCCGAGGTGGTACATCACGGTCATCAACGACGAGAAGAAGATGATCGTCGGCAGGATCGCGAACGCGAAGTTGATGAGCGCGCCGTGGATCTGGCCGTCGACGAAGCTCGTGAAGATCATCCGGTTACCGGCCTCGGTGAACGAGAGCAGCCGGGTGAACGCGTCGCCGGCGACATCGAAGATCGCCTTTCCGAACGCGGTCTTCAGGATGAAGAGGGCGAACACCAGTTGGATTCCGGTTCCCATCGCGACCAGCTTCCAGTCTACGGCGCGGCGATCGGTCGAGATCAGCCACGCGATCCCGATCAAACCGAAGATGCCGAGGAACGAGATCAGACGCGCGCCCAGCGGCGTGTCGGTCTCCTCGATGTCGAGCGCCGACGACGGCGCCCCCTCGACGGGCGCTTCGTCCACCGGCTCGTCGACCACCGGCTCCTCGGCCGCCGGCTCCTCGGCTGCCGGCTCCTCGGCTGCCGGCTCGTCAGCCGCCGGCTCTTCGGCCGCGGGTGTCGCTGCGGCGGGTGCTTCGGCGACGACGGTGGCCGCGGCGAGCTCGCCACTCGGCGCGTTGTCATCGTCCGCGGGCGCCGCCGGCCCGTCTTCGATCGCGCCGACCGCCTCGGGCTCTCCGGTCGCCCCCGGTTGGGCGCCGGCCATCCAGCCGAGCGCTGTGGAGACGAGGAAGATCGAGAAGAAGCCGATGGCGCCGTATTTCGCCATGCTTCCGAGTACCGAGGATGACTTTGACATCGCGTGGTTGGGGGCTGAGAAAGACGGCTCCTTTTGCACTCGCGGTCCCTCCCCGTCAATGCGCGATTCCCCGCGAGGGGTCGCCGACATCGGTTTCGGGACGGCGAGCCGCCTCTTCTGTGACTCCGGCGACGACTCCGGCTAGGGAGGGAGGGGTTGTTCCGAAGCCCCGTACCGTCGAGCCCCACCGCGGCGTCCCCCCGCCCCGAATCGCCGAGAGACCATGAGGACAACTCCCGAGATCATCCGCGCCAAGCGCGACGGCCAGGCCCTCACCGAAGACGACCTCCGTGGCTTCGTGCGGGGCTACACCGACGGCGTCATACCCGACTACCAGGCCGCCGCGCTCATGATGGCGTTCTTCTTCCGCGGCATGGAGACCGCCGAGCTGATCGCCTGGACCGACGCGATGTTGCACTCGGGTGACGTGCTCGATCTGTCCGACATCCCGGGCTACAAGGTCGACAAGCACTCCACGGGCGGCGTCGGCGACAAGGTCTCTCTCATCCTCGCCCCGTTGGTCGCGGAGGCCGGCGTCAAGGTGCCGATGATCTCCGGGCGTGGGCTCGGGCATACCGGCGGCACCCTCGACAAGCTCGAGTCGATCCCTGGGTTCCGCACCGACCAGAGCGTCACCCGATTCCGGGAGCTGGTCGCGACCCTGAACGTCGGCCTGATCGGCCAGACCAGCGAGATCGCGCCGGCCGACAAGAAGCTCTATGCCCTGCGCGACGTGACCTCGACCGTCGAGTGCATCCCTCTGATCGCGAGCTCGATCATGTCAAAGAAGCTCGCCGAGGGCATCGACGGGCTGGTCCTCGACGTGAAGACCGGCTCGGGCGCGTTCATGGCAGACCCGAACGACGCCCGGGAGCTGGCCCGGACGATGGTCCGCATCGGGAAAGGGGCCGGCAAGGACATCGTCGCCCTGATCACCGACATGAACCAGCCGCTCGGCCGCTGTGTGGGCAACAGCCTCGAGGTCATCGAGTCGTGCGAGATTCTGCGCGGTCGCGGCCCCGCAGACCTCCGCGACCTCACCGTGGCTCTGTCCGCCGAGATGCTGGTCATGGCCGGTCACTCCACGACGATCACCGAGGCCCAGGCGGAGCTGCAACAGATCCTCGACTCCGGCGCCGCCCTCGAGCGCTTCCAGCGGATCGCCGAGGCCCAGGGGGGCGACCCCGCCGCGTTGGCCGACTACACCCTGCTCCCCACCGCTCGAAATCGTGTCGAGGCGCGGTCGGAACGCTCCGGCTTCGTCACCGACTTCGACTGTGCCGAGGTCGGACGCGCGGCGATGCTCCTCGGCGCCGGTCGCGCCCGAAAGGAAGACGCGATCAACCCGGCGGTCGGCATCGAGCTGCAGGTCGAGCGCGGCAGCCGGGTAGAGGCGGGAGAGCCCGTCGCGCTGATCCACTACGATGGCGACGAGCGGCTCGCGGCGGCAACACGTCGGCTGCTCGACGCGATCGTGCTCGCCGACGACGCGCCGACGCCCACGCCTTTGATCATCGACCGGATCGACTGACCGTTCGCGCTATCATACGGGCCCGCATCGAGTCAGGCGGAGAGCTCGGTGAGAAACGAGACGCCCGGCTCGAGCACGCTCTCGACCCCGAAGTAGTCGCAGATCGTGCGGCCGATGTCCGCGAACGACGTCCGCACACCGAGGTCGGTGCCGGGGCGCACCGATGGCCCGCAGACCAGCAGCGGCACGTACTCGCGCGTGTGGTCCGTTCCCCGGTAGGTCGGGTCGTTGCCGTGATCGGCGGATAGGATCAACAGGTCGTCGCCGGTGAGCGCGTCGAGGATCTCGGGCAGAGCGGCGTCGAACTCCTGCAGGCACGCGTGATAGCCGGCCGGATCGCGGCGATGCCCGTAGAGCATGTCGAAGTCGACCAGGTTGGTGAACACGAAGGGCGCGCTTCGGCTTCGCATCGCTTCGATGGTGGCCGCGACCCCCTCCGCGTTGCCCTTGGTGTGCTTCTCGAGCGGGATGCCGTCGTGGGCGTAGATGCTCGGGATCTTGCCGATTCCCAGCGTCTGGACCCCGGCCCGCTCCAGGTCGTTCAGGTAGGTAGGTCGCGTCGGCGCCAGGGCGTAGTCCTTGCGGTTGTACGTGCGCTGGAACTCCGGCCACTGTCCGACGAACGGACGCGCGATGACGCGGGAGAGGCCCGCCGGCATCGCGAGCTCGTAGGCCACCTCGCACCAGGCGTAGAGCTGCTCGAGGGGGACGACCTCCTCGTGAGCCGCGATCTGGAAGACGGGGTCGGCCGACGTGTAGACGATCGGGTCGCCGGACGCGATGTGCTCACGCCCGAGTTCGTAGATGATCTCGGTACCCGACGCCGGCTTGTTCGCGAGCGCGCGAGGGCGCCCGATGCGGCGGAGGAAGGGGTCGATGATCTCGGGGGGAAACCCGTCCGGGTAGGTCGCGAACGGGGTGTCGAGGACCAGCCCCATGAACTCCCAATGCCCCGTCGCCGTATCCTTGCCCGGGGAGAGCTCCGCCATCTTTCCGAAGGCCCCGCGCGGCTCGTCGACAGGTCCGCACCCGGCAATCGGCGATGGGCGCGCGATGTTCCCGAGGCCGAGGGCCTGCAGGTTGGGCAGCCGCACGCCACCTTCGGCGCGGGCGATATGGCCGATGGTGTCGGCGCCGGCGTCGCCGAACGCCGGAGCATCCGGCAAGTCTCCGATGCCGAGCGAATCGAGGACGATGAACGTGCACTGCTTCACGACCCTACCTGCGCCTCCCCTTCGTCTTGTCGTCGAGCAGGTTCTTGGCCTGCCGGCGAAGCTGGTGGGGGATGTTGCGGTTTCGCAGCAGCGCCTTGAGGTCACGCTCGACCAGGACTCCGAGGAGCTTCAACCCGTCTCTCAGCGGGGTCTTGGGGTTGTTCACCAGGTTCACCTGTATCTGGTAGATGCGGCGGTATCGACGGTGCCCGGCGATGTAGCTCAAGACCCCGTCCGGCATGGTGCGGTTGCCCGACCAGGCGACGATGTCGCGAACCTGTACCTTCGGCGACGTCGCCGCCGCCATGTTGATCAAGCGATTCGGGTCCTTGACCAGGAAGTCGCGCTCCGCACCGCTGCCCAGCAGCGCGAGCCGAACTCGCTCGGAGACGCTCATGTTCATGATCTTGGTCGAGAGGTTCGTCGTCGCGTGTTCCTCTTCCTCGGCCTCCTTCGCTCGCTCGTCGTCGTCGTCCCAGTTCTGCTCGTCTTCCCACCCGTCGTCGTCGTAATCCAACGACTCGCGAAGCAGGTCGTGGAACAGCTCGTCCGCGCCCACCGTCACGGCCTTGTGCGCAGATTGCTCGGCCGCCGCTGCCGTGTCGTACGCAGAATCTTCGACCATCGCGCGCAGCGCCGGCATCTGGAACGAGAGCCCACTTCGCCTGGCGAAGTCGATGATGCGGTCGAGCGTCGACATTCGGGCGTTGCTGTTGAGATACAGCTGCTCGATGATCGCCGGCGTGCGGAGCATTCGCACCTGGTTGGTCGCGATCAGCTCGGTCAGCGACTCGGAGACGAAACTGGACAGGTCCCAGACGGTCTCGTCGTCGGTCGTGTTGTTGAGCAGCACCGCCTCGAGGGCCTCTTCGTCTTCGCGGCGGACCTGCGCGATGAGATCGAGGACCGGCGGAGCGACATTCGCGGCTGCGGCCGCCTTCACGATCTGCGGCGGCGCTTCTGCCAGGGTCTGCCTCGCCGCCTGGGCGATCGACGGATCGGCGTCCAGCGACAGCTGGTAGAGCATCGTCGCCAGATCGGGCGGGGCGGCGGGCAGGAGGCCCCGTGCCGCCATCATGCGCATCTGCGGTGGCGAGGTCGGATCGACGCTGCGGCGGATCTGCTCGGGGAAGATCTCCAGCGGAAGCGGATGGTGCTGCATGAATCGTCGTCAGGCGGTGGAGGACGGCGCGGGCGCCGACGGAGTGCCTCTAGGAAGCGAGACCGCAGGGTGGTTCGCGACACGGCGGCGCGCAGAAAACCCTACCCTCCCCCGGTCGAGGTGGCCACCGCGACATCGCCGCCAGGACGCCGACGCGGCGGCATGCCGACCGGCGGCATGTCGGTCGGCGATCCCTCCGGAACACCGGCGCGGCCCATGCCGCGTCAGCCGAGCTCCCGGAGAGCCACTTCGACGTGATCGACGTGACGATCGACGGTGCCGTCCTTTCGCTTTTTTCGGACCTTCACTGCGTCCCAGACCTTGCGAAACACCCCGTCTTCGTCGATGAGGCAGGTGCTCCGGACGATGCCGTTGAAGTCACAGGCCTCGTTCGCATCTTTTCGTTGCCCATCGTGCCACTCCAACGTGCGGCCGGTCCGTGAGTCCGGCCGGGGTCTGCGTAAGCCGGAACGACCAGTAGTCACGCCCGATCGTGATTTCCAGGGCGGCTGCAGCATCAGCGGGGTTGACAGCACGGCCCCGGCTCCGCGAGGATCATCCTCGCCGGTGGGGTTCACGGCGCAATGCGACAGAGACGCGAGGTATTCGCAAGAACGAGCGCATGCAGATCATCGACGTTCTGACTCAGATGAGTCGGGCGATGCGCGACCTGGGGGCGATGCGCTGGGGCGTTCCGAGCACGACTCCGCGAGTGATGGCGGAGCTGCTTCGCAGAGAACGCGTCGCCAACCGACTCTACCGGCGAGCATGTGACGCCGGAGCGCCGCAGCTGATCGAGCTCCTCGTGGAGTTCGGCGGCCGGCTTCTGCCGCGACAGGGAGTCCTGGAGGTCGAGGCGGCGCGGCTGCGTGGGTGGTTCCCGTGGCAGGAGACGAAGGCGGGCTGGGCGATACCGGCGGACCTGGCCGCGGCGATGGCGTCGCAGGTGGCGAGCGAGCGCTTCTTCGCGGTGACCTTGGCCGCACGCCTCGACGACGACGAGCTGCTCGCGCTCTCTGAAGAGCTCGCTCTGCCGCCGCTGGGCTCGCACTCGACCCGGGTCGGGTGCGCCGCACGCGCGGCCGTCGATGCGAAGTCCGACGCGCCCGAGGTCCGCGCGGCGGCCGATGTCATCGACGATCACCAATGCGTCGCCAGTGAGGACATCGAAACGGTCACCTACGTTCGCGGCTCCCGGGGGCTGCTCTACGGCATCGAGTTCGTCGATGGTGAGGTGCTCGAGGTCTGTCCACGCGAGGTCGCCGAGCTGTTGGGCATCAGCTTCGACCCGGTGACCGTGGCGGCCGCCACACCCGGACCGACGCTGAAAGAGAGCCGGGTGCGCCTGCCACCGTTCACCGTCATCGGCGCGCTGATCAGCTTTGCGACGGCCCGGGCGGCCGAGGACGCGCTCGGCGAGGCCACGTTCCGCGCGATCGCGGCGCGGCGACTCGACGAGCGGCGGGTCGCGACCCGGGCGCGCTGTTCCGTCGATCAGACGATCTCCGTGCTCGAATCCCTGGGATTCCGAATCGAGGGCAATGGCGAAGCGATCAGCTGACATCGTAGCAGCGCTTTCGGCGGCGCAGGTTGCGGCGCTCGCCCGCGCGTTGCGCGCGGAATCCGAGGATCCCGCCGCCATCCTGGCCGCGATGCGCAGCCCGGATGTCGCCGAGCGACTTCAGCGGGTGTGCGAGAGCGCGCTGATGCTCGAGGATCTCGCGCTGCTCTGCGCCAACCCCTTCGCGCCGGTCGCCGAAGACGAGCTCGTCGAGGCCGCCCCATTCGCAGACCTCGGCCTGATCGTCGCCAGCGATGATGGGGGCTTCGAGGTGAACATCGACATGGCGCTGAGCGCGCTCCGCTCGACACCCGCGGAGTTCGGGTTCGCGGCGACGCTGCTGGCGCGCCTCGACGGCGAGGACCTCGCACTGGTGCGGAACGCCGTCGGCGTCGGGCCGCGCCCGACCCGCCTGGACGCCGTGCTCGACGTCGCCGAGACATCGGTCGAAGACCAGTCGTTGATGCGCCAGATCGCCCACCTTCGGGCTGCCGACCGCAAGGTGCTCGAGCAGGCGATGGCGCTCGGAGAGCTCGACGACGACGTCGAGAGCATCCCCCCGGAAGCGCCCCCGCCGATGGTGACCCTCGACCCCGGACCGGCCGGGCGACGAGGGCTCGTGTTCTGGATCGAACACGAGGTCCGGGGCCTCGATGCTCGCCCGGTGGTGCCGCTCGAGGTGCTGCCGCGTCTCGAGGAGCTCCTGGCCCGCGTGCCACCGTCACCAGACGTGGTCGAACGGCAGGCATCGAGACGACGGGCGCCCGGGACGGGGAGCCGCGTGCAGCGGCGCAAGACGAAGCCCGCGGCGCCGGAACCACCGGCTCCGGCGGCGCCCGTCGAACTGAACGAGTCCGGTGCGACCCCACCGACCGCGGCGCTTTTCCGCCGTGCCGACGACGATCGCGTGATGGACCCCGTCGTCTCCCGCATCGGTGACGCTGCTGCGTCGCGCCGACAGCCGACAGCGCGGAACGTGGAGGCTCCGTTGCCATGGTCGGGTCGGACGGCCACGGTCGCCAGCGCGGGCGCGCTCGTCGAACTGGATTCACCCCGCGTTGCCGAGGCGGCGCGGCGGGACGACGAGCTCGGCGGCGACGTCCTCGAGCTCATCGCCGATACGCTCGTCGTGCTGCGCGCGGGGGTCGACCCCCGAGACTGGGCGGAGCGGTGTGCGCTCCGCTTCGGCTTGTGACCGGCGGCGCGCAAACCGACCATTTGTCCCACCCACTTGGAGATTTCGGTGGTTCTTGTTGACAGCGGACCACCGCAGGCAGTAATCCTTGGCCCTACGGGTGAGGTCGGTAGCCGATCGATGAGATCGACCGTACGACCAATCCTTCAGTAGGGACCCCCGCACCGCCTCGGACGAGGCGCCTGCTCACGAAACTGATGCTCGGTAAGTGACCGGGAAGTTGGTGTATGACAACCACTGACTTCCGCTCTCTACAAGCGACCTTCGTCCCGCGGAACGACTATCCTGGACAAGGCCGTCTGTTCTTCTGGTGCATGCCGCCGCGCCGGGTGGATTATACCCGGAAGGCGTTGGGCGCCCTGGGAGTGTTGCGCCGTGGGAAGTCGCCGCCCACCGGCAAGCTCGAGCTGGCCATCCCGACGCCGACGCGGAACAAGTCCGACGACTGGGAACTCGCCGAGCTCGTCGGGGTCCGACTCCCCCTCGTCGAGACCGTCCGCGGCCTCGTGCGCCTCGACCTCGACGACGCGCGCTATCGACGCGTCAGCGACTCGGTACGGGCGTGGACCTACGCTGCGAAGCTATCCGTCGAGCTGGTCGCCAACGGCCACTTCGTACCGCTGATCGACCGCAACGACGCTGACGTGCCCTACGCACGCTGGGCCGTCACCAACATGACCGCAGAGACCCGCGAACGCATTGCCGCCATCGAACGCGCGATGCCGATCGCCGGCCACGCGCTCGTGCGGAGCGGCGGACAGGATCACGAGGACGCGAAGAAGAAGAAGAAGAACCGTCGACGCCGCAAGCGACGACCCGTCACCGTCGACACGACCGTCTGGAGCCCCCCCTCCCTCGTGCGGGCGTTCCTCGACGCAGTCGCCGACGCCATATGTCGTGAAGCCCTCCCGTCGACCTCCAAGGACCGCCCGCGCAAGGACAACCGCGAGCTCGCCCCCTGGGAGCTCCGCTGGCGCTACGCGTTGACCGCGGCGGACGCATCGTTCGAGTCGGCCGGGCTCGTCGAGCAGCCCCTGGCCGACGAGGTCGCCCGCTGGGCGCGCCCCGTAAACGCCTTCGCGACCAGCGGCAGCGCCTTCATGGTCGCCTACCAGCTGGAGCGGCCCGGCTCGTCTCCCGAGACCGACGGCTACCCCGACGCGTGGTTCCTCCGCTATCTGCTCCAGGCGGGTGACGACCCGAACATCGTGCTGGCTGCCGAAGACGTCTGGAAGGGCGACGGCGGCAACGTCGTCGTCGACGACCGGCTCTTCGTGCGACCGCACGTGGCCCTGCTCGAGTCCCTGGCCGAAGCGGCCCGGATCTTCCCGCCGATCGCGCGCTCGCTCTACATGGCCCAGCCATACGGGACCATCCTCACGACCGAGGAGGCGTGGGACTTCCTGTCCCGGGTCGGCCCGGTGCTCCACCAGTTCGGACTCGGGGTGCGCGTCCCGCGCGAGCTCCGCTCCGACGGACAACAGCGGCTCCGACTGAAACTCCACGTCGGCGACGCGACCTCCTTCGACGACAGGGAGTCTCAGGTCGGGCTCGACTCGCTGACCCAGTTCCGGTGGCAGGTCGCTCTCGGCGAACACGGCCTGTCCCCCGAAGAGTTCCGGGAGATCGCGGCGCTCAAACAGCCGCTCGTGCAATGGCGCGGTCAGTGGATGGCCGTCGACCCGGACGCGATGGCCGACATGGAGCGGCTCTTCGAAGGCGCCGACGCGACCGGCACGATGGACCGGCCCAGCGCGCTCTCGGCCGCCCTGGCCGGAAACATGGTCGCCGATGGCGGCGAGATCGAGGTCGTCGCCGAAGGGGAAATCCGGGCGATGGTCGAGGCGCTGCTCGGCCGCGCAGACGCCGAACCGATCCCAACCTCCGAGGCCTTCCACGGCGAACTGCGGCCCTACCAGAGCCGCGGCCTGACGTGGCTCGCCCAGCTCAGCGACCTGCGCTTCGGCGCGTGCCTCGCCGACGACATGGGCCTCGGGAAGACCATCCAGGTGATCGCCGCCCTGCTGCACCACGCAGACCGCGGCCTCTGGGAAGATCGACCGGCCCTGTTGATCTGCCCGACCTCGGTGCTCGGCAACTGGGAACGGGAGCTGAACAAGTTCGCCCCTTCGCTCAACGTCTTGCGTCACCATGGCCGCGGACGCGCCTCGACGCTCGCCGACCTCGATCGTTCCAAGGAGCCGAACCAGGTCGTACTCACGACCTATGTCATCGCCCGCATGGACGTCGACCTGCTCGCCAAACGGCGGTGGTCGCACCTGATCATCGACGAGGCGCAGAACATCAAGAATCCCCGGGCCCAGCAGGCTGTGGCGGTGCGACGCATTCCCGGCGACCGACGCTACGCGCTCACGGGCACACCGGTGGAGAACCGGCTGACCGAGCTCTGGTCGATTCTCGAGTTCTGCAACGTCGGCATGCTCGGCACCCTGGCCGAGTTCCAACGCCGCTTCTCTCTCCCGATCGAGCGCTTCGGCGACGCCTCGGCGCGCGAGACGCTGCGTCGTCTCGTCCAGCCGTTCATCATGCGGCGGGTCAAGACCGACCCCAACGTCATCCAGGACCTGCCGGAGAAGCAGGAATACAAGGTCTACTGCACGCTCACCCGCGAGCAGGCGGCGCTCTACCAGGCGACCGTCGAGGACACCCTGGCCAAGATCTCCGCGTCCGATGGGCTGGAGCGCCGGGGGAACATCCTGGCGTTGCTCACCCGCCTCAAGCAGATCTGCAACCACCCGGTGCACTTCCTGAAGGACGAGACCGCGTTGCGAGGCCGCAGCGGCAAGCTGACCCGCCTGATCGAGATGATGGAAGAGGTCATCGCCGAGGGCGACCACTCCCTCGTCTTCACGCAGTACAAGCAGATGGGCGATCTGCTCATCCGCCACTTCGACGAGGCGCTCGGGCTCGACGTGCCCTTCATTCACGGCGGTGTTCCCGTGCGTCAGCGGGAGGACATCGTCACGTCGTTCCAGGAGGACGCCGACGCGTCGCCGATCCTCCTGCTCTCGATCAAGGCTGGCGGCACCGGCCTCAACCTCACCCGCGCCACGCACGTGTTCCACTTCGATCGTTGGTGGAACCCGGCCGTCGAGGACCAGGCGACCGACCGCGCCTATCGCATGGGTCAAACCCAGAATGTGCAGGTCCACAAGATGATCTGCTCGGGCACGGTCGAGGACAAGATCGACGACATCCTCGACTCCAAACGGGGCCTGGCAGAGGCCGTGGTCGGCGGTGGAGAGGCGTGGATCACCGAGCTCGACGACACCGAGTTGCGGGAGCTCTTCTCGCTCGGACGTAGCGCCGCGATCTACGACGACGAGACGGAGGCCTCATGACCCAATTCGGCGGATCCTGGTGGGGTCAGCGCTGGATCGAGGCGCTCGAGAGGCTGAGCACCGCGTGGCAGAACCGCCTCCCGCGAGGCCGCGACTACGCTGCAAAGGGTCACGTGATCTCCCTCCGGGTCACCGGTGGCAAGATCTCCGCTCGCGTTCAGGGCTCACGCTCCAAGCCCTACCAGACCACTATCGAGATCCCGGCCCTCCGGGACTCCGATTGGGACGAGTTGATCGACGAGCTGGCCGCCGCTGCGCGCTTCCCGGCACAGCTCCTGGTCGGCGTGATGCCGGCAGACATCAACGAGGTGTTCTCCGGACACAACCTCAACCTGTTCCCGGTCCGGAACTCCGAGATGCTCGGGACCTGCACCTGTCCCGACAAGGCCCGACCGTGCAAGCACATCGCCGCCGTACACTACGCGTTCGGTCAAGCTCTCGACCGGGATCCCTTCCTGCTCTTCGAGCTCCGCGGCGCCGACCGCGAGCGACTGCTCGACGGGTTCAACCGGATCTGGTTCGGGGAGGACACCGACGGCCGCAACGCAGACAACGGTGCCCTCGAAGATCGCGGCACCCCGATCCTGCCGCTCAGCGCTGACCGCTTCAATCGCGCAGGGGCCGCCCTCGACACGATGATGTTCGCACCGTTCGGCAATCCCGATCCCCGGCTGATCCTCGAACGGCTCGGCGCGCCGCGGTCGTGGGCTCTGCCGGTGTTCATCGGCGACCTCCTCGGGCCGGTCTACGAAGAAGCGACCCGGGTCGCGCGGGCCGCCGCCACCGCGGGGTTCGAGCTCGATGGCGATTCCGATTCCGTAATGTTCGTCGACAGCGGCGAATCCCGGCCGGTCGAAGGGGGCTTCAAGGCGCTCGCGCTCACCGAGGGTGATACTGCTCCCGAGCCCCTCGCAGGACCGAAGCCGACGTTCGCGCTGCCGCGCTCCCTCAGCGTCGCGAAGAAACTCGTCCAGCAACCACCGGCGGAGAGCGACGAGAAGCCGGAACAATCTCGGGTGTTGATCCGAAAGGGCGTGGCCGCGATGTCGCGGCGAAGACGCAAGAAACGGAACAGCGACGAGGGCCGCGCCGAAGACGCGCCGATCACGACGACCGCGCCGACACGACCCCCGGACGATTACGTCGCGCCAAACGCCGACGACGACTCCTCGGGCGCGCCTCCGACCACCATCCGAAGGCGCAAGGCCGGCGCGGCCGCCCCCCCGGTGATCCGGCGCCGAGGCGCCCGCGGCATCGTGATCGAGCCCCCCGCACCCGACAAAGGCGCCCGCGGCGAGGAGCAACGGTCCGCCGAGGTACGGGAGCTCGAGGAGCGGGCCGTCCGAGCGCTCGACGACGACGATTCGGCGGCCTATCGCGCGGCCCTCGACGTGTTCGAGCTCGAGCCGACGGAAGCCCGGCTGGTGCTGCTCATGCAGGCCGCCCACCAGGCCCGGCGCGAAGAAGAGGTCCTTCGATCGCTGGCCGCGCGACTCGTGCAGGAGACACGGAACCGCGGCTACGCGGTCGATCCGCTCGACCTCGAGATCCTGCTCATCGGCGGCGAGTACAAAATCGCCGCCGACCAGATCTTCGCCATGGGCAAGAAGGCTTGGAAGGGCGACGACCCGCCGGCCGCCATCTTCCTCGCATTCGCCGTCGAGGCGTTGCGAACCGACAAGGAGACCGCCGACGTGAACCATGTCGCCGAGGCGTGGGCGTCGCTGACGGAGCGCGGCAACCGCAACGACATGCGTGACGATGGCGATGTCGGCTATTGGCTGGGGTGGGCCCTGCAGCAGCATCCGCCGCCCCCGGCTCAGCACGAACGACTCTTGCGCGTCTGTCGCGAGCTCGCCCAGTGGTTGGTCGCCACGCGCTCCGCGTGCTCCACCGAGGACCGCGCCGCCCGAGCAGCCGTGTTCGCCGGTGCGGTCGCCGAGGTGTTGGAGCTCCACGAGATCGACGGCGGCGCGAACTCCTTCCTCGCGTCGTTGGGTCCGGCGGCCGAGCGAAACCCGCTCCTCGCCGCTGCGCTCGAGGCTGCGGTCGCGGCCTCACCGGTCCTCTCCTGACGGTGCTTCCCCCGGGCACGGGCGGCGAACATTCGTGTGGCGCCAAGGCCGACGTGCTGCCTCCCGTGGTCGAGCGACATCCCGGCAGTGCGGCCGGCGACGCCGTCGTCGCGAGGGTCGACGCGCTGGCCGCGGCCCGGGCGCTGGGCGCTGCGGAGATCCACCCGCGACTCGTCTACCTCGACCCCCCCTTCGCTGCCGATCGCGACTTCGTCTATTCGCCGCGGCAGGTGCCGGCAGACGCCAGCGCAGCGTGCGAACGCGTCGCCTTCCGCGACCGCTGGGACGGTGGACTCGACGCGTACCTCGCCTTCATGGAGCCGATCCTGAACGCCGTTCGCGACCTGCTCACGGAAGACGGAAGCCTCCTGCTGCACTGTGACCACCGCGCATCGCCCTACCTCGCCGTGCTCTGCGACCGGATCTTCGGCCTCGGCGATCGTGGGCCGCGGCCGCGCGCTCCGGGCTTCCGCAACGAGTTGATCTGGAGCTACGGCCTTGGCGGCTCGAGCCCACGCGCCTACCCCAAGAAGCACGACACGATCCTCTGGTACTCCCGCGGTTCGCAGTGGTTCTTCGAACCGCCGCGGGTGCCGGCGACCTCGATGCGCATGCGCGGCCAGCTGAAAAAGGCCCCGGACGTGCTCGCCATCGCGTCGATCAACAACATGGCGGCCGAGCGGACCGGGTATCCGACCCAGAAGCCCCTGGCCCTGCTCGACCTTCTCGTTCGGGCGCACAGCGAGCCCGGCGATCTGGTGGCCGACCTATTTTGCGGCAGCGGCACCACGGGCGTCGCCGCCGCTCGGTGCGACCGCCGCGTCTGGGTCTCCGACCAGGGCGCCGACGCGGTCGCCGTCGCGCGAGAACGGCTCCTCGACCTCGACGTCGGTGTCACCATGCGGAGCGCGACGACGAGCGCCAGCTCGTGGCCGATCCGCCGGGCGGGGGATCGGTGGCACGTCGCCCAGATCGACGACATGCCGCTCGAGTCCCTGGCGATCGGCGCGTGGCACGACGGCTGTCTCGACGTGAGCGCGCGCTGGTCCACGGCCTCGGCGGGCGACTCGTCGACTGCGGTCGACGCGCCGATCCAACCCGCCGATGGAGCCCTCGAGATCCACGGAACAGTTGCGGGATTCTCGGTTCGAGACGCCGCTGGAAGAGCCGCGCGGGGGCCCTTGCCGCCTTGACACCCGCAGCCGCCAAATCTATAGACGAGAACGCAAAGTGGACCCCGTGAATCCATTTTAGATCCGACCCGATGGACGCCCTCGAATCCCAGCTCTCGAAAGAGTACGAATACGGGTTCGTCACGGACATCGAGTCCGACGATCTGCCGCCCGGTCTCGACGAAGACACGGTGCGCGCGATCTCTGCGAAGAAGGGAGAGCCCGAGTGGATGCTCGAGTTCCGCCTGCGCGCGTTCGCCCGATGGAAGGAGATGGTCGAGCCGCACGCGTGGCCGAACCTCACCTACGACCCGATCGACTACCAGGCGATCAGCTACTACTCGGCGCCGCGGCAGGCACCGGAGCGGGAGAACCTCGACAGCGTCGATCCCGAGCTCCTGGAGACCTTCGAGAAGCTCGGAATCCCCCTCTCGGAGCAGAAGCGCCTGATGAACGTGGCGGTCGATGCCGTGTTCGACAGCGTGTCGGTCGTCACCACCCACAAGGAGAAGCTGGAAGAGGTCGGGGTGATCTTCGGCAGCATCTCGGAGGCGCTGCGCGAACATCCGGAGCTGGTGAAGAAGTACCTGGGGACGGTCGTTCCCTATACGGACAACTTCTTCGCGACCTTGAACTCGGCGGTCTTCTCGGACGGCTCGTTCGTCTACATTCCGCCGGGCGTTCGTTGTCCGATCGACCTGTCGACATATTTCCGGATCAACCGGGAGAACACGGGGCAGTTCGAGCGCACCCTGGTCATCGCGGACGAGGGGTCGTTTGTGAACTATCTCGAGGGGTGCACCGCGCCGCAGCGCGACACCAACCAGCTCCACGCCGCGGTGGTCGAGCTCGTGGCCCTCGAGGGAGCGACGATCAACTACTCGACGGTGCAGAACTGGTACGCCGGCGACGCCGAAGGGCGCGGCGGCATCTACAACTTCGTGACCAAGCGCGGGCTGTGCGCCGGCAGCCACTCCAAGATCTCGTGGACCCAGGTCGAAGCCGGCTCCGCGATCACGTGGAAGTACCCCGGTTGCATCCTCAAGGGCGACCACTCGGTCGGCGAATTCTACTCGGTGGCCCTCACCAGAGACCGGATGCAGGCCGATACCGGCACCAAGATGATCCACCTCGGCAAGCACACGCGGTCGACGATCATCTCGAAGGGCATCTCCGCCGGCGAATCCCAGAACAGCTATCGCGGCCTCGTCCGCATCGGACCCGGCGCCGAGAGCGCGCGCAACTACTCGCAGTGCGACTCGATGTTGATCGGCGATCGCTGCGGCGCCCACACGTTCCCGTACATCGAGGTCAAGAACAACTCGGCGATCCTCGAGCACGAGGCATCGACATCACGGATCAGCGCCGACCAGCTCTTCTATCTGCAGTCACGGGGAGTCGATGAAGAGCAGGCGATCTCGATGCTCGTCCACGGATTCTGCGACGAGGTGTTCAAGCACCTGCCGATGGAGTTCTCGGTCGAAGCGGTCAAACTCCTCGAGATGAAGCTGGAGGGCAGCGTCGGCTGACGCATCTCCCCGCTCCCCGGACGACACCGATCATGCTCAAGATCACCAATCTGTGCGCCAGCATCGAAGGCAACGAGATCCTGCGGGGCGTAGACCTGACCGTGAACCGCGGCGAGGTGCACGCGATCATGGGGCCGAACGGCTCGGGCAAGAGTACGCTCTCCAAGGTGGTCGCCGGACACCCGGACTACGAGGTCACCGACGGAACCGTGCACTACGAGCACAACTTCCGCGAGATCGACCTGCTCGAGCTCGACCCGTACGAGCGCGCACGCGCCGGTATCTTCATGGCGTTCCAATACCCGGTCGAGCTCCCGGGGGTCACGAACGAGGTCTTCCTCCGGACCGCTTTCAACGAGATCTGCGCGGCCCAGGGCGCCGACAAGCTCGACGACGACGCGTTCCACGACTTCGTCCGCGAACGCCTTCCGCTCGTCGGCATGACCGAAGACTTCCTCGTACGCCCCGTGAATACCGGTTTTTCCGGCGGCGAAAAGAAGCGCAACGAGATTCTCCAGATGGCCCTGCTGAAGCCGGCCGTCTCATTCATGGACGAGACCGACTCCGGGCTCGACATCGACTCCCTGAAGGTCGTCGCCGGCGGCGTCAACACGCTCCGGGGCCCCGGAAACGCAGTCGTGCTGATCACGCACTACCAGCGCCTGCTCAACTACATCGAACCGGATTTCGTCCACGTCTTCTTCGAGGGCCGAATCGTGAAATCCGGTGGCAAGGAGCTCGCACTGGAGCTCGAGGAGAAGGGCTACGACTGGATCAAGACCGAGGCCGCTTGAGCGCGCAATGACGACCTCCGTGATCGACCAGTACCGCCGCGCATTCGACGCGGTCGCCCCAAACGGGGTCGAGGCAGAAGTCGCTCGACAGCGGCGTCTCGACGCCTTCGAGGCGTTCGCCGCGCTCGGGTTCCCCACCCGCCGTGTCGAAGACTGGAAGTACGTTCCGGACAAGCCCCTCGCCGGTCAGATCTTCCTTCCGACTCGCGGCGACGATAGTGCGGCTCGCGCGATGGCCGAAGATACCGCGGTTGCCGACGAGATCCTCCGGGTCGTCTTCGTCGATGGCGTCTTCTCGCCAGACCTCTCCCGCCTCGATCCTCTCCCCGAGGGCGTCTCGGTCACCCGCCTCGCCGACGCAGACGCCGACGAGGTCATCGAAATCTCCGGCGAGACCTCGTACGCCGATGGCGTCGACGCGTTGACCGACGCCTTCGCGCTCGAGGGCGTCCTGGTGCGCTTCTCGTCCGGGACCGAGACCGACGGCGCCGCGCACCTGATCCACGTGACGACCGGCAGCGACCAGGCGACGCTGGCCGCCACGCGGTCGTACGTCGTCGCCGAGCCGAACGCCTATGGGCATGTCGTCGAGAGCTACGTCGGTGCCGGCTCCGCACTTCGGCTGACGCGGACGGTCGTCCGCGTCGGAAACGGCGCGAAGATCCGACACGAACGCATCCAGGTCGAGTCGACGGAGGCGATCCACATCGGCCGACAGCGGGTCGATGTCGGACGAGACGCCCGTTACGACGGGTTCAACTTCTCGCTTGGCGCCGCTCTGTCGCGCGACGCGCTCGACGTCCGCCTGCTGGAACCCGGCGGTCACACGTCGATCGCCGCCCTCTACGTCCCCCGTGGCCGCCAGACCATCGACAACCACACGGCGATCGAGCACATGGCCCCGTCCTGCACGAGCGACCAGCTCTACAAGGGCATCCTCGACGGATCCGGACACGGCGTCTTCAACGGCCGCATCATCGTGCACCCCGATGCCCAGCAGACCGCCGCCGAGCAGCTCAACCAGAACCTGATGCTCACGCGCGAAGCGCGCATCGACACGAAGCCTCAGCTCGAGATCTTCGCCGACGACGTTCGCTGCACCCACGGCGCGACCATCGGACAGATCTCGCCGACCGAGCTCTTCTACATGATGTCCCGCGCGATCCCGGAAGCGACCGCACGAACGATGTTGATCTTCGCTTTCGCCGACGACGCCCTTCGCCGTATCGCCGCGACATCCGTTCGCGATCAACTCACCCGCCGCTTCCGCGACGTCGTCACCACTTGACTCCGGGAACGTGTTTCCCGAAACCAGCGGGCGTACCGAGCGCCCCCGAGCTCCCGCACCTCGCCGATGGGATTCTACATCCACGTACAGGAGACGCCGAATCCGAACGCGGCGAAGTTCATCTCCCAGTACACCGTCAAGACCGAGGGGAAGAGCAACTACAAGAGCGCCGACGAAGCGCCCAACAATCCGCTGGCGCAGGTTCTCTTCGGGGTCGCGGGGGTCAAGCACCTCTTCTTCTTCGACAACTACGTCACCGTCACCCGCGAGGACGACGCCGATTGGGACTCCCTGATCGACCCGATCCTCGACCTGCTACGCGGCGAGCTCCCCGGCCACGACCCGACGTACGTCGATCCGGCCGAAGCGTCCTCGGCTCCCGAGGTCGACGACACCCCTGAGGTTCGCGCGATCAACGAGGTGCTCGACCGTACGATTCGGCCCTATCTTGCCGCTGACGGTGGAGGAATCGTCGTCGAGCGGCGCGAGGGGAATCGGGTCTACGTCCGGTACGAAGGCGCGTGCGGCTCGTGCCCGAGCTCGATCGGCGGCACCCTCATGGCCATTCAGAGCATCCTCCGCGACGAGATCGACCCCGACCTCGAGGTCATCGAGACCGGACCGGCCGGGCAGATGTTCTACTGGTAGGATCCGTCGACGAGCGCTGCTCCCCCCGGGTGCACCGCGCGATCACGCCGCGGGCGAGCCAGACGCGAGCTGACTCGGTGAAGCGCCGCACCGGGCCTTCCCCTCAGCGGTAGTCGGGATCGCGGCACCAACCGTCGCTGCAGGTCCACGCACCGCACTGGTCTTCACTCGAGCACGATGCGTCGTAGTAGAAGTACGCGTCTCGGGTCTGCCGCGGCCGGCCGGCGAGCTCCTGCGCGACACACCAGCCGCCATGGCACGCGTGTGGGCCGCACTCGTGGTCGCCGGTACAGCTCCCGTCGCCCCGCGCATACCAATCCGGCCCTTCGATGTCCGCGAAGGTCATGAGCTCGTCCGCCGCCCCCAGGCGACAGCGGCCCGGGAAGACGCAGTCTGCGCCGGCATCGCACTCGTTATCGCCCAGGCAGTGTCCGCCGTCGGTGGTCTCGGCCACCGACTCCGGGATGCTCGCGTACGGGGATACGAATCCAGGCTGCGTGCACCAGCCGTCCGCGCATTCCCAGGGACCACAGTCGTCGCTCACGTGGCACGACGTGTCCCAATAGCGGAAGTTCCGGCGCGGCAGCATCGGGCGGTGGGTTGTCTCGGGGGTCGCGCACACACCCTCGAAGCACATCCACGGCCCACACTCGTTGTCGTAATCGCACGATCCGTCTCCGTATACGAACCACTGCGACGCGTTGATCTCCGAGACGTCCATCGCCTCGTCGAGGCGCCCGGCCTCGCAGCGCCCGACGACGCAGGCGTGTCCAGCGCGGCACTGCTCGTGCTTCCCGCACACGTACGAGCGCCATTCGGCGGCTCCGCGCGGCCCGCCACACGACAGCAGGGCCGCTGCGAGGGCCAGAACCATCGGTGACCACGAGATACGCATGGCGCCAAGCTAGACCGATTGCCGCCGTGTCATCAACTCCCACGCAACATCGTCGGCCGATGTTCGACCATGGGGGTATCGACCGCTCGCGCGGTTCCCTCACCCCCCTGGAGCACCCCATGACACAGCCGATCAGGTCCCAAGCCGCCGAGTCTCCGATCATCTCCGCAAACGCAGCGGACATCTCGCCCGACGACGGGTCGGGACGCGTCGCCGGAGCGACCCGAATCGCCGGTGAGGTGGCCGACATCGCCAGCGACGCGATCGGCGATCTCCTTCCGCGAGCGTCTTCGGGCCTCGGTGGGGTCGCAGACGTCATCGACAGCGGCGCGCCCGCGCTGTCGTTCGTCCAACACTTCTTCGGCGGCTCGGGCGTCTCGGACAGCCGCCTCGGCGCGGTCGTCGAGGCGGCAGCGCACACCGCCGTGGACGAGGCCGTCGACCGAACGTCCCTCGCCGTGAACGCAAACCCGGCCGCGGCACTCCTGGTGGCGGCCGACGAAATGCTCGACGCCGACGACGCGCCGAAGCTCTTCACGACCGTCGCCCGTTCCCTGGAGCCTTCGTCGATCCTCCGAGACGCTGTCCACGGCGCGGTGGATTCGGTCAGCGTCGTCGCGGCGCTCGCCGCGGGCGACACCCCCGAGGCGTTCCGAAGGGCCGAGGCTCTGGAGAACAACGCGCTCGCCGGGGAGTACGGCGTTCTGCCACAGGTCGGGACGGTCGCCGTCGGAATCGCCACGGACCCGCTCGGCACGGCCAACCGGGTCACGGACACGGCCGCGCGCAGCGGCGAGCGCGGTGTGTTGCTCGCCTGGGGCAACGCCGCCTCGGATCTCTGGGACGAGGCCACCGGCCAGGCCACCACCGAGCCGCGAGTGATGCCGGTCGCCGAGGCGGAGCGACGAGCCGAGACGTTCTGGGGCCGCTGGGAGTGAGACGGCTCGGCGAGTAGGAAGATCCGGTTCGAGCGAACGTGCCCCTTCTCTCCTTTGCGCCTTTGCGTCTTTGCGCGAGCCCCTTTCCGGGCTGTCTCGCGCAAAGGCGCCAAGGCGCAAAGGGAGGGGCCGTTTCTGGTTCGTGTCGCGGCGCGAGCCACTTTTCCGGGCTGTCTCGCTTCGAGACGCACGAGCGCAAAGGGAGGAACACTTCTGATTCGTCTGGACGCGCGAACCGACGCTGTGGACCCCGGTCGAGGGTTCGGGGTACGGCCGGCCGCTCCGGACGGGTCGGAGCTGCTCGAACGCGAGAGCCTCGCGGGCGGCGGGTGGCCCACGTTGACACTCGATTTCGAATGGTTACTGTCCACGCGTTTTCCAAGCGTCCGACAGCTCCATCACGTCATCCAGAGGACATTCTCATGGCCTTCGAACTCCCCGCGCTTCGATTCTCCCACGACGCCCTCGAGCCGCATATCGACACGGCGACGATGCAGATCCATCACGGCAAGCATCACGCCGGCTACACGGCGAAGCTCAACGCCGCCCTCGAGAACCACCCCAACCTGCTCGCCACCCCGATCGAGAGGCTCCTCAGCAATCTCGACGCCGTCCCGAGCGAAGTCCGCAAGGCCGTGCGGAACAACGGCGGCGGCTACTACAACCACTGCCTGTTCTGGGACGTTCTCTCGCCGAACGGCGGCGGGGAGCCCACCGGTGAGCTCGCCGCGGCGATCAACGCCACGTTCGGGTCTTTCGACTCGTTCAGGGAGAAGTTCTCCGCGGCTGCCGCCACGCAGTTCGGTTCCGGCTGGGCCTGGCTGACCGTCGACGCCAACGGCGGCCTGCAGGTCGAAGCGACCGGCAACCAGGACTGCCCGCTCTCCGACGGGCGCACGCCGATCCTCACGATCGATGTCTGGGAGCACGCGTACTACCTGCACTACCAGAATCGTCGCCCTGACTTCATCGGCGCGTTCTACAACGTCATCGACTGGCAGCGGGTGGGTCAGAACTTCGCGGCAGCGAAGAGCTGAGGCTGATCGCGGCCGCCCGACCCGAGCCGGTCGGGTGGCCTCCGCCATGGGGGATCGCACGACTCCGACGCCTCTCGGTTTGAGCGAACACCGGTGCCCTGTTATGCTCCGGCGCGCCGCAGTACCCGGCGGCCCCCTCTCCCCGTGGACACACGATGATTCGACGTTGGCCCCTGGCACTCGGCATGCTCGCCCTGATCGGCGCCTGCGGGACCGATGACACGAGCCGAGGAACCGGTCCCGAGGTTCCCGACTTCGTCCTTGGCGGGGTTGAGGACGAAGGCGGCTCCCTCGACGGCGGAGGTATCGTCACCTCGCCGGACGATGCCGGCACGACTCCCGGGGCCGACGCTTCCCCGACAGCGGACGCATGGGGCACCGAAGACGCGTCGACCGCCGCGGATGTCGTGATCCCGGACTCGACCGACGCCGGGAGCCCAGATGTTCCGGGCCGGATTTGCGAGCCCAATTCGACACGCTGCGACGGACAGGTGCTCCTGACCTGTAGCGGAGACGGAACCGCTGTCGGTCGCACGCGCTGCGCAGCGCGCGACGCGATCTGCGAGGAGACTCCGGAGGGGGCACAGTGCACCCCGCAGGTGTGCGAACCCGGCACGTGGAGCTGTGTCTCCGACAGCGTCAGCGCGCTCTGCGACGAAGTCGGCGCCGGATACGAGACCGAGGCCCCCTGCGACGACGGCTGCGATCCCGCCACCGGACAGTGCGCGGGCGCGGCGCCCGAGTGCGCACTCGATTTCACGCCGATCAGCCCAGGCGAATACCTTCTCGATCTCTGCGCAGCCGGTGGCGACCACAACCACACCGAGCAGGCCGATTGCGGCACACGTGGGGCGCGCAGCGGCCGTGACGAGCTGTTCGGTTTCACCCTCGTCGAGCCGACGGAGGTTTATGTCGATCTTCGCGACGAGGACGACGAGGCGGCGATCGACACGATTCTGTACCTGCGGTCGGCCTGCGACGATGCCGACACGCAGATCGCGTGCAGTGACGACATTCCGTGCGACGAGTCCGATGTCGAGTTCGGCGACTGCAGTCGCGAGCGGCAGGTGCGGCAGTCACGGATCCTGACCCGACTCGACGCCGGCAGTTACTACATCGTCGCCGACCATCTCGAGTATCGGGGGTTCGGCTGCGGGCAGGTCCGGCTGTTGCTCGATTACTGATGCGAGCCTTCATCGAGACGGCTCGCTCGGTGGCGCCGAACGAGTCGTAGCCGGCAAGGCCCGAACGAGTCGCGGGTCAATCGCCCAACAACACGATCCACACGGCGGTGGCGCCGAGCACCGCACCGACGGCTGCGAACGCGAACGCGAAGAGTACGCGGCGATCGCCGGGCTCGTGGAGATGCTCCATCTGGGCCGTCTCGACCTCGTCTTCCCTGTTCGCGGTGCGGCGTAGCACCTGCACGTCGCTCGCGACTCGAGCCGGGACGTCGGCCGCGGGCACGTCGCGCGTTCGGGGAATCGACGCTTCTTCCTCGGAGGGTTCGGCCTCGCCCGCGGCGGGCGAGGCATCACCTGCGCCGGCTTCCTCGCGCGACGCCAGATCCCGCATGTCATCCATCTCCTGGGGCGAGAAGAGATGGGTGCCATCGGGAGAAAGGCGTACCGGCTCCTCGACCGCCTCCAGCTCACCCGTTCCCATCGGAGCGGTGTTCTCGATGGTCGCGTCTTCGCTGTCCGCGGCCGCGGCGCTCGTGTCCACCGCATCGAACGCGTCCGTCGCGGCCGCGACGGCATCATCCGTGGCACGGGCGTCGGCTGTTTCGGCGTCGGCCAGCAAGGAGCCTGAACCGTATCCGGTGGACAGGGCCATCGTCTGCGCGATCGAGCCCCGCGACTCGTCGTCCTGCTCCGCTTCGTCGGCTGCCGTCTCGTCTCCGTCGTCGGACTCAGGCTCTTCGACATCCAGGGTCCCGGCGGCCGCGCCCACATCGCGAGTCGGGGGCGGCGTGCCTTCGCGCCCGCGGGCCGAAATCGACTCGGGCTCGGGCAATCCAGCCGCCGCACGAACCGCGGACATCTCCTGGGGCGAGAAGGCGAGCGTGCCGGTGTCGAAATCGGAGCTGTCGGAATCGGCCGCGTTAGCCGTGGCC
>CAZFPM010000002.1:0-43785 GCA_964520965.1 uncultured Myxococcales bacterium | reverse complement strand
CGACGCGATCGCGTCCGGCGAGAACGCTCGGGTGCTGGCGAAGTCTTCGCCGTCGCCAGCGGACGGCCGGACCGGCTCGGCGTCGATGGGCGGAATCGACTCGATGTTGGTCGTCGGGGGGGAATCGAGTTCGTCGGCCGTCCCGATGCTCCGCAACACGAGGGTGCGATCCGGCGATCCGGTCATGCCGCTGGCTGCCCACTCGAGGAAGTCGTCTGCAGTCGTAACCCGGGTGCGATCCGGCGGGACGAAGCGGATGACGCCGGCGGTGGCGTTGTCATCGCTCCAGTTCCGCTTGGCCAACTCGATGAGCGCTTCTGTCGCATCGCGGGCGAAGAGGCGGCTGAGGGCATGGCCCAACAGCTCGTCGCTGACGACCCTGGAGATGCCGTCGGTACACAGGAGGACCGTGAGCTCGTCGGCGGGGATCGGTCTGCCGCTTCCGCGATCCAGGCGCAAATCCGGGTGTCCGATGGCCCGACGCAGGCATCCGATATCGGGATCGTCGCCGGTACCGATGGCGACCTGGGGCACGCCGACATGGTCCCGGGTGATGCACTGGATGTGCTCTCCGCGGTGCAGGTACACGCGCGCGCTGCCGGCATGGGCGACGAAGAGCTGCCCTTCGCGGTAGCAGACGGCGGCAACAGAGGCCGCCATGCCGCGCAGCGACGGATAGGTCGCGGCGACGGCCAGCACGCGGCGATTCGCTTCGTCGGCAACGCGGTCGAGGGCTTCGTAGGGATCCTGGGTCTCGGCGATCGCCTCCGGCCACCCGTCGGTCACCGCGGACACGGTCAGTCCTGCGGCGAGATCCCCGCGCCCGGGACCTCCGACGCCGTCGATGACCATCCAAAGAAAGCTGTCGTCGCTGCTCTGTTCGGGGCCAAGCCAGAGGAACCCGTCTTCGTTGACCTGGCGTACGATCCCCGCGTCGGAGCCAATCCAATGATTGAGATCGAGCGACATTATCGATTCCCGTGTCGTTGCGGAGAGCCGAACCATAGATCGGCCGGGCGTGAATCACCAGCGCGGGGGGCACGAAATCGAGGCGCTGCGGGGCGCGAAAGCCCGGTGGAGCACGCCCGTTGCCACCGAATTGCGATCTCCCGGAGCGCCGGATAGAATGCCTTCGATTTCTAGGCTGCTCGTTTGCCCGGCATCGGCAGCCGGCGAGACCATTCGCCAGTTTCGAGGTAGGAGTGTTCTGTCCCTCTTGTGGCGCCAGCTGCGCCCCCAACGCGATCGCCTGCCACTCTTGTGGCGCGGTACTTCCGGGTTTGACGGATGTCCTCAAGACGATCCCGGCCGAAGACTTCGTGCCCTCCACCGGGGCGAGCGGTGGCCTGACCGTCACGGTGCCGAAAGACGAGCCCCCGTCCGGCGCGTTCACGGCGGCCGAGATCGGACGTCCCGAGGCCGGTGGACGTCCCCAGGCCAGCGGCCGCCCCGAGGGCAGTGGACGCTCCGGAGGCAGTGGGCGCTCCGGGGGCAATAGCCGCGACGACGCGGCCGCGAACTCGATGGGTGTCGGACGCGTCAAGCTCGTTGTCGAGCAGGGACGCATTCTCGGAGAGCAGTTCCTGCTGGCCGACCGCGAGATCGTGATCGGACGTTACGACGCCGGCACCGGACGCTGTCCGGACATCGACCTCACGGCTCAGGATCCCGCGTACGTCCATCGCCAGCACGTGCGACTCGTGTTCTCTCGTAGCGGAGACCAGCTCATGATGTGCGACATGGGTGGACGCAACGGGAGTTACCTCAACAATCAGCTCGTCGAGAAGAACGGCTCGGCTCTGGTTCAGATCGGGGACAAGATCCGCATCGGCCGGGTCGTCCTGCGCGTGCTGACCACCGGCGGGGAATGACCGACCCGCATCGTCCGTCTTCCTCCGGCGGCGACGACGGTGCCGGGCCTTCGCGTGACCTGCACGTGCGAATCGGCCTCGCGGCGGTCGATCAGGGCTACGCGACGGTAGCGGCACTGGCTCGGGCCATGACCCGAGTGGGCGAGCAGCCCGACGCAGGACCGGCCGAGATCTGGGTGCGCGACGGGATCCTCGACCGGACCGAGCTCGCCGAGATCCTCAGCCGCCTGCGGCGAATCGACGGTGGCGGGCTCGCCGAAGGTGATGACACGGCGATCTCGGGCAGGGGCCAGGTCGCGCCGATCGATGACGACGATCCCGGACGCTCGTACAACCTCGCCGACGTGATGCGAACCCATGGGTTCAGCGACCGCATTCAGCTCGACTCCGCGTACGAAGACGATCGGGTCGGAGACACAGAGGTCGGTGAAGCGCCAGAGACCGAAGAGACCACGCGTTACCTCATCGGCGGCGAGCTCGGACGAGGTGGGGTCGGGCGCGTCTTCAAGGCGTTCGACCGAGGACTCGGCCGCACGGTCGCGCTAAAGGTGCCGCTGAGCTGGCCCCTGCCCGACGACGAGGCGGACAAGTTCATCGAGGAGGCCCAGGCGACAGGGCAGCTCGAGCACCCGAACATCGTCCCGATCTACGACATCGGACGGCTCGACAACGGCGAACTCTACTACACGATGAAGCGGGTGCGATCGTATTCGCTCCGCGACGTGATCGAGGGGCTGATCGAGGGCCGACCCGAGATCGTCGCCCAGTACGGCGTCACCCGCCTGTTGTCGATCTTCCTGCAGGTCTGCCAGGCGGTGCACTACGCGCACGTTCGCGGCGTCATCCACCGGGACCTGAAGCCTAGCAACATCATGTTGGGCGACTACAGCGAAGTCCACGTCATGGACTGGGGTCTCGCGCGGATCATGGACCGCGAGGTGGTGACCGATCGAAGCCTCCAGGGAGGACATCGGCTCGAGGCGGGGCAGACGGTCGGCACTCCGGCGTACATGCCGCCAGAGCAGGCCCGGGGGGCGCTCGACAAGGTCGACGAACGCTCCGACGTCTATTCCCTCGGGGTCATTCTCTACGAGCTCATCACCCTCGAGCAGCCGTCGACCCGCGAGACGGTCATGGGCACGCTGATGGCCGTGATCACCGAGCCGATCCCGCCGCCGAGCACTGTCACCGACTCCTTCGTCTCGGACGACATGGAGTACATCGTGATGCGGGCGCTCGAGAAGAACCCCAGCGAGCGGTGGCAGTCGGCGAAGTTGCTGCACGATGCGGTCGAGAAGTTCCTCGATGGCCGCAACGTGCGCGAAGCCGAGCGCCGGGTGTTGGAGGGCGAGAGCTATGCCCGGCTCTATGAGTTCGCCAAGCGGGAGATGATCGAGCTCGGCGAACGTTTCCACGCCGCTCACGCACTGGTCGAGGACTGGGAGCCGATCGAGGTCAAGCGCGGGTTGTGGGATCTGGACGATCGTCGGCAGGACACCGCGACCCAGATGGTCCAGGGGTTCGGAAACGCGATCCGCGAGTTCACGCAGGCTCTCGCCTACGTCCCGGGGCACGACAACGCGATGCGGGCCCTCGGGAGGCTCTTCTTCAGCCGCTACGAGCTTGCGGAACAACAGGAGAACGCCCTCGACAAGGTCTATTACCGGTCTCTGCTCGAGCAGTACGACATCGACGGCACCCTCCAGGCCCGCCTCCTCGATCACGCCCCCCTCTCGGTCTACACCCAGCCAAGGGGGGCGTCGGTGTTCATCTACCCGTACACCGAGATCGACCGGCGCCTGGTCCTCGGCAAGCCGGAGGTGCTCGGCGAAAGCCCCGTGGCGGAGCGTTTCGTCGATGGCGGAAGCTACGAGGTGCGCATCAAGCACCCACGGCACCCGGCGGTCGTCGTTCCCCTGGAGATCAACCGCGCCGACCCGGTCGCCATCGCGGTGGATCTGCCGCCCCGGGCGCACTTCGCGGAGGGCTTCGTATATGTGCCGGCGGGGACGAGCGTCGTTGGCGGGGACCCCCAGGCTTACGACCCGTTGCCGTTACAGCGCGCAGAGGTACCGGGGTTCTTCTTTCAGCGATTCCCGGTCACGTTTCGTGAATACGTCGAGTTCCTCGACGCCCTCGCGATCGATGAGCCGGACCTGGCGCTCGAGCGCGCACCGCGCACGCGTGGATCCGAGGGGCCGCTCGTCGACATTGCCGACGGCGGCCGGTTCGTGCCCTCCGACATCCTCATCGAGGGAGACATGCGAGCCCGATACCCCGAGAGCGAGGGACACGAGTTCTCGCTGCCCGTGCTCGCAGTACGATACGAAGACGCCATCGCCTACGCCCGATGGCGGTCCGGTCGGGACGGTTTCCGGTACCGGTTGCCCACGGAGCTCGAGTGGGAGCGCGCCGCCCGCGGCGCGGATGGACGCTCGTTTCCGTGGGGGAACCGGTTCGACGCCAACTTCTGCAAGATGGCCAAATCCCGTGCCGTCGAGAGTCAGCCCGAGCCGGTGGGCGTGTTCCCGTACGACCGGAGCCCGTTCGGGGCCTGCGACATGGCCGGCGGCGTGCGCGATTGGGTCGAATCCAGCAACGATCCCCACGCCATCGTCCGCGGGGGATTCTGGAACGGCGATGACCGAGCGTGTCGGGCGTCGTCGCGATGGCGGGTCCACCGCGGTGCGCGCCTGGCAACGGTCGGATTCCGCCTCGCCTACTCCCCGATCGTACAGTCGTGATCCGACTCGTCGCGGCGGCCGCGAACGAGCGCGCCGACCTCGTGCTCCATCGCGCTCTTCGTGACCACGGGGTTCCGATCTCCCGGCGCAGCGCGCGCTCGCTGCTGGAGAGCCGAGCGGCGCGCGTCGACGACATCGGGGTCGTGCGGTCGTCCCGAAGGCTGAGCGGGCGCATCGTCTTCCTGATCGCGCGCAGCGAGGCGGAGCTGTGCGACGAGGCACAGGCCCGGCGAGGAGCGCGCTGGGAACCGACAACGGGAGATGTCCTGCTCTGCGACGATGCGCTCGTGGTGGTCGCCAAGCCTTCCGGGTTGCCGACGGACCCTGGCGTAGACCCGCTGCGCGACTCGGTGGTCGGAGCAGTGACCCGGTGGTGCGAAGCGAACGGCCACCACCTGCCCGAGGGCCTGCGCTCTGCTCACCGACTCGACCGCGACACATCCGGAGTGCTCGTGCTCGCTCGGTCAACCACGGCCGCCGCAGGCCTCGGCGCGGCCTTCACCGCCGGGCAGGTCGACAAACGATACGTCGCGCTGACCGTTGCTCCGGAGCAGCCGATGCCCGGTCGCTGGACCGAGGGGCGGGCCATCGGCCGCGCGAAGCGCGAGGGCAGGGGTGAGGACCACTACGGTGTCGTCCGATCGGGGGGGCGCGCGGCGCGAACGGAGTTCTCCGTGCGATCGACCTTCGAAGAGGCCCTACTGGTCGAGGCGAGGCCGCGAACGGGCCGGACCCACCAAATCCGGGCACACCTGGCGGCGTCTGGGTTGCCGATCGTCGGCGACGCCCACTACGGCGGACCCACGACGCTCGCCGACCAATGCGTGGAGCGCGTCATGTTGCACGCGGAGGCGCTCGAGTTCGAGCACCCGGTCGACGGCAGCGCCCTTCGCTTCGAGCGACCGATGCCGATCGACTTCGAGCAGCTCGTCGCCCACCTCACTCCGACCGTTTCGACTCCGTGACCGGCACCGGGTAGCTGCCGTCGAAGCACGCGCGGCAGTAGTTGCCCACGTCGCCGACGCATTCGGACAGCCCGTCGAGCGAGATGTAGCGCAGCGTATCGGCCGTGATGTGCTCCCGTATTCCGTCGACATCGAGGGCCGCGCCGATCAGCTCGTCCGACGTCGGCGTGTCGACACCGTAGAAGCAGGAGTGGCGCGTCACCGGGCTGCCGATTCGGAGGTGGATCTCGGCCGCGCCCTGGCTTCGAACCATGCGCACGATCTTGCGTAGGGTCGTTCCCCGGACGATCGAGTCGTCGACGAGGATCACGCGCTTGTCCTTGAACAGGCTCCGAATCGGATTGAACTTGCGGCGCACGCCATCGTCCCGAAGCGCCTGGTCGGGGCTGATGAAGGTGCGGCCGACGTAGTGGTTCCTGATGAGCGCGAACTCGAACGAGATCACGGACTTCTGCGCGTACCCGAGCGCCATCGCGTTGGACGAGTCCGGCACCGGAACGACCACGTCGCCGACGATCGGATCGTCTGCGGCGAGCCAGGCGCCGATTCGTTTCCTCACGTCGTACACCCGCTGCCCGAACGCGATCGAATCCGGACGGCTGAAGTAGACGTGCTCGAACACGCAGTGGGCAGCGTGCTCGCGGCCGTTGCGGGCGCCAACCGGATCCGGGTGGGGGTGGCGATGGACACCCTGCGCGTCGATCTCGATGATCTCGCCGGGCTCGACCTCGTCGATCAGATCCACCTGGTTCGTGTCGAGCGCGTTGGTCTCGCTGGCGACGACCCAGAGCTTATGGTCTCCACCGAAGCACAACGGTCGAAGCGCGAACGGGTCCCGAATCGCGAAGAGGCGGTCCCGCGTGATCAACGCTGCGCTGTAGGCGCCGTGGACGACACGCTGCATCTCGCGGATCGCCTCGACGAGGCTCAGACCTTCGCGCAGGTGGCCGTAGGCGATCACGTTGAGGAGCAACTCGGCGTCATTCGTGCCGACGAAGTCGACCCCCTTCTGCTCCAGGGTGGCCCTCACGGCGTGGTAGTTCGTCAGGTCGCCGTTGGAGGCCAGCGCGAGCACGGTCCCTTCGAGGGTCGTCAGCAGGTGCGGCTGAGCGTTCCGGATTCGGTTGGTGCCCTGGGTCGGGTAGCGAACGTGGCCGCAGGCGACGTGACCGGCAAAGTCGTCGGTCGGTCGCGCGGCGAAGACCCGACGCACGTACCCGATGTCCTTGTGGAGCCTGATGCGGCGGCCGTCGCTGATGGCGAGCCCGCAGGCTTCCTGGCCACGGTGCTGCATCTGGAAGAGGCCGTGTGCGGCTTCCGGAAAGACGTCCCGCGTCGGGGACCCGAAGATACCGATGACTCCGCACATCGCCGCATCTCGCAGCACGGGGCGGCAGCAACGACGCCCTCCGCGAGCCCAGGTACCACCGGTGTGGGTGCAGGACAAGCGACCGGGCGATGCCCTTCACAGACCACGACTCGCGTGGCAGATTGCGCCCCCTGGGACGAGCGGAGGAGAGTGATGGAGTACAGGAGAGTCGGACGCTCGGGGCTACGCGTCAGTGCGGTCTCCGTCGGCGGTTGGTTGACCCTCGGCGCCAGCGTCGATCACGACGCGTCGGCCGAGATCCTCGAGGCGGCGGTCGAGGGCGGCGTCAACTTCATCGACCTCGCCGACATCTACGCCTTCGGCGCGGCCGAGAGCGCGGCCGGCCGTTTCCTCGAGCGCTACTGTGCGACGCCGGGGAATCAGCGAAGCGACCTCGTCATCTCGAGCAAGGCGTTCTGGCCGATGAGTGACGACCCCAACGACCAGGGGCTGTCGCGGAAACATCTCTTCGAGAGCGTCGACAAGTCGTTGCGCCGACTGCACACCGACTACCTCGACATCTACTTCTGCCACCGCTTCGACCCCGATACGCCGCTCGCCGAGACGGCCTGCGCGATGAACGACCTCGTCGCGAAGGGCAAGGTGCTCTACTGGGGCACCAGCGTCTGGACCGCCGCACAGCTGACCGAGGTGACCGATCTCTGTGAGCGTCGGGGTTGGGTGCTGCCCATCGTCGAGCAGCCCCGGTACAACCTCGTCGACCGCTCGATCGAAGACGAAGTCCTGCCCGCTGTGCGCGACCTGGGGATGGGGCTGGTCTGTTGGAGTCCACTCGCGCAGGGCCTGTTGACGGGGAAGTACGACGGCGGGGTCCCGGAAGGGAGCCGCGGGTCGACGACGCAATGGCTCGACAACACCCTGACGGAAGCCAATCTCGCGCGCGTGCGCGAGCTGACGGCCATTGCGGCCGACCTCGGCGTCGAGGTCGGATCGCTCGCCCTCGCCTGGCTCCTCCGACGACCCGGGATCACCAGCGTGATCACCGGTGCGACGCGACCCGAGCAGGTCAGAGCGAATCTCTCCGCAGCCACGATCGAGCTCGACGACGAGGTCGTCGCCCGCATCGGTCGCCTCTTTGCCCGCGAGATCTGAACGATGAGCGAATCCACCCTTGCCCCGGCGGAAGGCCGCAAGCGGATCCTGACCGGCGATCGGCCGACCGGGAAGCTCCACCTCGGCCACCTCGTGGGCAGCCTTCAGAACCGGGTTCGGCTACAGGACGAGTACGAGACCATCATCCTGATCGCCGACCTTCACATGCTGACGACGAAGGCCACGGCTTCGGACATCGAGCAGGTGACGGCGAATTCGCGGGACATCCTCCTCGACTACCTGGCAGCGGGTGTCGACCCCGAGAAGACCACCATCTACCTGCAATCGGCGATACCGGAGGTCTACGAACTCAACACGCTCTTTCAGAACCTCGCGACCGTGAACCGACTCGCGCGCCTGCCCAACCTGAAGGACATGGCCCGCGCCGCGAACATCGACGACGAGTCCATCCCGTACGGGCTCCTCGGCTACCCGGTGCTGCAGGCGGCAGACATCTTGTTGCCGCGCGCCCACCTCGTCCCCGTGGGCAAGGACAACCTCGCGAACATCGAGATCACGAGAGAGATCGCTCGGCGTTTCAACACGCTCTACGGCGAGGTCTTCCCTCTCCCCGACCCACTCGTGGGCGACGTCCCGACGCTCGTCGGGACCGACGGCAAGAGCAAGATGTCGAAGTCGCTCGGCAACGCGATCATGCTGTCGGACGACGAGAAGACCGTCGCGAAGCGCGTGCGCTCGATGTACACCGACCCGAACCGCGTCCACGCTCATATCCCGGGCACGGTCGAAGGCAACCCGGTCTTCGTCTACCACGACCTCTTCAACCCCGACGTCCAACAGGTCGACGACCTCAAGGAGCGCTACCGGGCCGGAACGGTGGGTGACGGAGAGGTGAAGGAGAAGCTGACCCGCGCCCTCAACGCGTTCATGGACCCGATGCGCGAGCGCCGCACCCACTACGAAGGCCAGGCCGGACTCGTCGACGAGGTCCTCTTCGAGGGTACCGCGCAAATGCGGGAAATCGCTCGCGAGACCATGCGCGAGGTGCGCAAGGCCATGGGGCTCGAGCGGACCATGAAGCGCGTCTCCCGGGCCGTCGAGCGCCGCCGGAAGAAGGCGGCCAAGACAAACTGAACGGGCCTCCCGTCCGGGTCGTCGCCGCGGTCGTGATCCGCGACGGACGCCTTCTCGCCGCCCGCCGTTCACCGACCGCGAGCCGCGGAGGATTGTGGGAGCTTCCGGGTGGGAAGGTCGAAGATGACGAGGTCGACCGGCAGGCGCTCCGCCGGGAGATCGCCGAGGAGCTCGACGTCGAGATTACGGTCGGGAGAGCGCTCGGGAGAGACATCCACGCCTACGACGACATCGTGATCGAGCTGGTCTGCTACCGCTGCGAGATCGCGCACGGTGAGCCGCATGCGCGGGAGCACTGCGAGCTCCGTTGGCTCGACCGACAAGGGCTCCGGTCGGTCGAGTGGGCGCCGGCCGACCTGCCGATGATCCGACGCCTCGAAGGGCCAGACGGCGGCCTCGACTGATACGGTCCTTCACTGAGTCAGCTCGCTCGATGGCGCCCCGTATGACGCGCCGGGAGGCGACCCGTGTGGACGAGCGCTACAGCTCGCTCCGCAGAGCCTCCAGCGCTTCGACCGACTCCGCGGGAAGGGGCAGGGCGAGCAGGGCGTCGATCTCGGCGCGTGCCCGTTCGGTCCAGCCGCACCCTGCCAGGATTTCTACCCATCTTCCGCGCAGGTAGACGGCGAGCTCGGGGTGGAGCTCCGCGCAGCTGGACAGGGCTTCGTAGGCCTCCGCGAGCTCTGGCCGGTAGAAGCGCGTGGCGCGCGCCGGATACGTCGCCGTCGCCACCTCCACGAATTCGCGACACGTGTCCGCGCTCGGTGCGTCGACCACCATCTGCTCGGCCCACGCATCGAGAATCACCGGCAGTCCCGTCGCCCGCCGGACGACCGGTACGAACGCATCGGCGTCGGGGCGGGTCCCGTGCGCTGCATGAACGAGCGATCCGGCGATGCGCTGCGAGAACGGCGTGTCTCGCTCCGAGAAGAAGCGGAGCAGATCGTGGACATCGACCTCGGCGAGCATGTCGAAGAGGTATAGCCCCCCGCCGGGCTCCGGGTGCAGTCGCTCGTCGACATCGACGAAGCGTTCACTGCGCCCGCCGACGAATTGGGACAGCGGCGCTCGGTATTCGAGCGTAGGCCACAGGTCGGTCGTGAAGGGGGGGGCGCCGGTCCACGCCTCGCGGAAGCCGGCGTCGGAGAGGACCTGGAGAGCGAGGAGACGCCCCACGTTGGTAACCCGCACGCCCTCACGCTCGTATCCGGCCATCTCCTCGCGCAGCCAGGGCTGGGCAAGCCCGGCACGCAGCTCGTCGAGGTCGAGCACGAGCGGCTCCTCGCTGCCGGCCAGCAACAGGTCGACGCCCTGCGGCCACCAGACGGTCACGTGGGGAAAGACGCTGGCGAATGTCTCCATCACGATGTCGACCGAAGCGTCGTCCATGGCGTAGACGTGCATCCACTGCGCCATGATCCCGCCCGGGGCGAGCCTGCCGCGCGCCATGACGAAGAACTCGCGGGAGAAGAGGGCGGCGTTGCCGGCGATCCAGGGGTTGCTCGGTTGGTTGATGATCACGTCCCAGCCGCCGGCGCTGCGGGCGAGGAGCTCGCGTGCATCTCCTTGGTAGATGGTGACGTTGGGGAGCGCGTGATAGCCGTTGTTCACGTGGTCGAAGTAGCGGCTGGCGGCGAGAACGCCCTCGCTGATCTCGGCCGCGACGACAGCGGCGCCGGTGTGCAGCGCCGCCGAGCCGACCGTGACACCGCTTCCGACTCCGACGACGAAGACCCGTGGTTCGACGCCGACCGACGCAGCTCTGTGCAGCAGGAGAGGCACGTGCGCGACCATTCTCTGGGTAGGCAGATCCTCTTCGTCCGAAGCGTCGGTCTTGCCGTTGACCTTCATGAACCGGAAGCCGTCACGACTCTCGACGACGACGACCGAGTCAGCAGCGCCGTCGTGCGAGAAGAGCACTCCGACCCGGTCTCGTACGTCCTGAAACTCCCCGTAGGACGACCCGGCCGCCAGGGTCCACCGGCGGAAGCCGCCAGCGTGCATGACCGACGGGTCCCAACCAGGCAGGGTCAGCGAGCCGACGGTCGTCGCAGCCAGCAATGCCACGATGATCGGCGTACGCCGGCCGGACAGGCGGAGACACGCGGCGGCGGCGGCGACGAGCCCGAGGGCGGCGCCCCCTACGGCTCCGCGCAGACCGAACGAAGGAAAGAGCAGAAACGTCGCCACGAGAGGCCCGACGACATTACCCGCCGTATTGCTCGCAAACACGGCGCCGACACCCCCGCCGACCGACTCCACGCGCTCCGTGTAGCAATGCACCACGATCGGCAGGGCCGCGCCCGTGGCGATCGTGAGTGGCAACATCCACGCGAACGCGAGCACGCTCTGACACCCGAGGTAGAGCGGGTAGACGTGTGGGGCGCGCTCGAGGGCCTGGGCGATCGCGAACTGCCGGTAGGGCAGGTGCTCGTATAGCGGGATCTGGACGACAAGGACGAGCGCGGCGGCCGCGAGCAAGAGCGCGAGGACGGTCACGTCGGATCCGCGCCCGCCCCATCGCCGGAGCAGCGGCGGCACGAGCAGCGAGCCCAGCGCGATGCCGGCGAGAAAGACGGTCAGCATCAGTGTGAATGCCTGCGCCGAGCTCCCGAACACCATTGCAAAGACGCGGGTCCAGGCGACCTCCATGGTCAACGACGCCCACCCCACCAACGCGGCGACCGCCAGAAGGGTCGCCGACCGGCGTCCTTGCGGTGGCGCGACCGCGGTAGACTCCGAATGCTCGACGGGAGCCCGGCTCCGGAGCCAGACCAGGCCCAGTGCGATTGCGATCGACAGGTTGACGATCGCGGTCCAGCGGACCGTCGCCACCCCGCCGACCGCCGGGAGGAAGATCAGCCCGGTCGCGAAGGCGCCGACCGTAGCCCCCGCCGTATTGGCCAGATAGAGACGCGCGACATAGGGGCCCAGGTCTCGGAGCTGGCGGACGACCGCGCGGGCGAGTGCCGGCAATGTCCCCCCCATCGCCGCCGCGGGTACGACGACGAACCCCAGTGAACACGCGAGCTTGGCAGGGAAGAGCGACGCCTCGAGCGAGACGCCGGCGGTCGCGCTTTCATAGGCTCCGGACATCGCGGCGAAGAGCTCCGGCGATAGAAGCCCCCACACGCCGACCACGGCTTCCAACGCCGCGTAGACGGCGAGCGCGCGCTCCGGGCGGCGGTCGACGACTCGGCCGAACACGAAGTTCCCAAGCGCCAGCCCGCCGAGGAACCCGGCGAGCACGATGGCGTGCGCGGGCGCGGAGGCCCCGAGAAAGACACCGAGCATCCTCGCCCAGACGATCTCGTACACGAGCCCGGCCGCCCCTCCGGCCACGACACAGACACCGAGCAGGAGCAGGACACCGCGATCGGCGATCCCCCGGCCCGCTTCCGTCACTGGCGGCCCTGGAGAGAGGGCGTGGTGATGATGTTGCGCACGAGGAGGTCGACGAGGATCTCGGACGTCTCCTCAGTCGGCAACCCGACGATGTCGATGATATCCGCCAACGAAACGTTCCCGTCGACGACCTGCAACACGAACGCTGCCTGGCTACTGATGTCCTGATGCGGATCGAACTGCTTCGCCGAGAGCGATGGCGTCTCGTCCACGAGCCAGCTGAGACGATCAGTATACGCGAGCGAAGCGTCGCGCAGACGGGTGGCCGGGGAATTCTCGGCCGAGGCCGCATCGGGCGCAGGCGCTGTCTGGGCCCCCGGTATCGGCGGAGGCTGCGCGGGCGGGGCTGGCGCCGAAGACGATGGAGGCGAAGGCGGAGGCGCGCCCTGACGCGCTTCCTCCTCTTCGGCCACACGGAACGCTCCCGAGACCACCACGTTCTCCGTCGGCGTCTCGGCGGACGGCGACGGCAACGCGGTCTCGACCGCCGGTGTCTGATCAGACTCCACGCGCATGTCGATGATCGGCGCCTCGGCGCGTCCCCGAAGCTCTTCCGTCTCCGTTTCGGCGTTGCGCGCACGCCCTTCGGCGGCCGACAACGAGATCTTGAGCGAGTCGATCTCCTCTTGGAGCCCGCCCTCGCGCTGTTCGTATCGGGTGGAGAGCGCCGTGGCTTCGACGAGTCGGGCGCGCAGGTCTTCGTTCTCGAGCCGCTGCGTTTCATGGGCCGCAGCGTCCCCGCTGACCGCTGCGGCGGCTGCCTCGAGCTCGGCGACCCGACTCGCGTTGGTCGACAGCTCGGCCTCCAGCTCCGCGATCCGCTGCTCCCGCTCGGTCGCGGTCCGCTCGGCGTCTGCCACGGCCTCGGACCGGCTGTCTGCGAGCGCGGACAGTTCGGTGGTCCGGGATTCGAGCTCCGCGATCCGCTGCTCCCGCTCGGTCGTCCCCTGCGTCTCCTCCTCCAAGGCCGCGGCATGCTCACCGGCGAGCGCCGCCTCGGCGGCGAGCTCGGTCTCCAATTCGGTCACACGTGCCTGCAAGCCGGCGAGCGCTTCGAGCTCCTTTCGTTGCTCTTCCTGCGCGGCCTGCGCGGTCGACAGCTGCTCGACGAGGGACTCGACCTCCCCGGTGTGGGTCTTGGCCAGCTCCGCGACCTCGGCCGCCCGAGTCGCCCCGGCCTCTTCGAGCTCCTGCTCGTGCTCCGCGAAGGCCTTCTGCAGCTGGTCTTCGAGCTCGCCGGTGCGCTTGACGTTCTCGTCGTGCGCGGCCGCCAGCTCCGCCAGCTCGACCTCTCGTGCTTCGAGGTTCTCCTGCAGGGTCTTGGCCAGCTCGGCATCGTCTCGGGTTCGCTCGAGTTCGTCGCGGATCTCGGCCAGCGTCGCCGCATCGGCTTCGTGCTTCGCCTCGAGCTCGACCGCCTTCTCGTGGGTCTCTTCGTACTCGGTGATGGCCTTCGCCATCTCCGACCGCAGCGAGCCCCTGGCTTCCTGGGATTCGCGGAGCGCTTCTTGCGCCTCCTCGAGTTGGCCCTGCACCGTCTCGACCGTCTCGGCGAGCTCTGACGCCACGCGCTCGATCTCCGCCTCTCGGGCGGTCAGCGCGGCCTCCAGCTCCTCTCGCTTCTCGCGGAGTGTCGCGCATTCCTGTTCGGATGCCGTGCGCGTCTCCTGCACCGCCTCGAGCTCGGCTGTCAGCGACTCGGTTCGGGTCCCTCGTTCGGCGACTTCCGCGTCGAGACCAGCGATCTGTTTCTTCGTGTTCTCGTCGAGCTCGGCGAACGCATTGCGGGTCTCGTCGTGGGCCTTCTTGGCCTCAGCCAGTTCCTCGCTCAGCTCGTCCGCTTTGCCTTGCGTCGAGGCGAGCGTGTCGCGGGTCTCCTCCAGCTCCTTCCGCAGGTCTTCCTGCGAGGTGCGCGCGAGGTCGGCTTCGGCAGAGGTCTGCTCGTGTTGTGCGCGAAGCCCGTCGAGCTCGTCACGGAGGTCTCGGATCTCCTTGGAGTGGGCGTCGCGCTCGTCGGTGACCTCCTTCATCTGCTCGAGAGTCTGACGCTCGAACATCTTCCGCTCGGCCAGCCGCAGTTCGACATCTGCGGTCTCGCGCTCACGCTGCCGACCCTGCGACTCGAGCTCACGGAGTCGCGCGCCAAGGTCGCCTATCTGGCGTTCGAGCTCGACCGTCTTCCCGTGGGCCTCCACGAGCTCCTGCTCCCGGGCCTGCTGCTGTTCCTTCAGGACGAGGAGATCCTGCTCGCGCTGGCCGAGGGAGTTGCGGAGCTTGTCGTTCTCCTTCGCCTGCTCGTCGGCCAGGCGGGTCAGACGCTCCAGCGCATGTTGCGATTCCGACTCCGGACCGCTCGCGAGCGGCTCGATGTCGTCGTCACCCACGACGACGACGAATCCAGCGGACACCTCGGGGATCGCGCCATCGCCGTCGTCTCGGATCAGCAAGCCCAGCTCCTCGACGAGACGGCTGGCACGCTGATTCCCGGGATCGCGAGCCAGGACCTCGTTCCAGCATTCCAGCGCCGTCTCGTATTTTCCCGCGTCGAGGGCCGCCAGACCTTCTTCCAGTAGCGTCTGGATGTTCGTCCCGTTGGGAGCGCTCATTGAACCGCCTCGTCTGCAGACCGCATGCTGGGTGGGGTGTGCACCGTACGGGCACCGGCCCCCCCAACTCCCGGAATCGAAACCGTAGGGATGCGCGCATCGTGTGCGCACACCTTAGCGCGCGGAACCGAGACGGCACAGTTTTTCGCAAGCGCCTCGGACACCTGCGCCGGCGGCCCGATAGAGCGCTCCGGGCTCTGCGACGAAGCCGGTGCCGAGCCCCCACGGACCGTCGGGCCCCATCGGGCTCGACAAGGTCCGTCGGAGGTACGGCCGTCACCCTCGCCGTTGACCGGAGATCGGGGAGCAGGTAGCCGATGGGACGACCCCTCGCTGCCACCGGAGCGATCATGAGGATGCTCGTTAGAGGTGCCACCGTCGCCCTTCCCGACGGGTGCCGTCGATCCAACGTCCTGTTCGAGGGACATTCGATCGTCGATGTCGACGCCGCCGCCACGACCGCGTGTGACGAGCTGGTCGAGGCCGATGGACTGCACCTCATGCCTGGCGTCATCGACGACCAGGTCCACTTCCGTGACCCCGGCGTCACCTACAAGGAAGACCTGTTCTCGGCGTCTCGCGCGTGCGCCGCCGGCGGGGTCACGACGTTCCTCGAGATGCCGAACACCCGGCCGAGCACCACCACCCAGGCCCGACTCGAGGCCAAGCTCGCGCTCGCCGCCCGCAAGTCCGTCGTCAACTACGGGTTCTACATCGGCGCCACTATCGACAACGTCGGCGAGCTGGCGCTCGCCCACCGCACGCCTGGGATCAAGATCTTCATCGGCTCGAGCACCGGAAACCTGCTCGTCGACGACCAGGATGCCCTCGAGCGCATCTTCGCCGAGACGACCCTGCCGATCACCGCGCATTGCGAAGACGAATCGACCCTCCGTCGCAACGCCGCGCGGATCGGCCCCACCACCAGCATCCACGATCACTCCCGGATCCGCGACGAGGAAGCCGCTGTGGTGGCGACCCGGCGCGCGATCGACCTCGCCACTCGTCATCAACACCGCTTTCACGTGTTGCACATGTCGACGGCGGCGGAGATCGAGCTGGTGAACGACGCTCGCGGCCTGATCACGGCCGAGGTCTGTCCGCACCACCTCTTCTTCGACGTCGACGATTACGACCGACTGGGAACTCGCATCCAGATGAACCCCTCGCTCAAGTCGCGTGCCGACCGCGAGGCTCTCTGGGCGGCGCTCGTCGACGGAGACGTCCAGGTCGTCGCCACGGATCACGCGCCACACACCCTCGAGGAGAAGGCTCGACCCTATCCGCAATCGCCGTCGGGGGTGCCGGCCGTCGAGAACTCGCTGGCATTGATGCTCGACCAGGTCGCTCGCGGCCGTTGTTCGCTCGACCACGTCGTCTCGTGGATGTGCGACGCCCCTGCCCGGGTCTGGGACATCGTCGGAAAGGGCCGAATCACCGCCGGATACGATGCCGATCTCGTTCTCGTCGACCTCAACCTCTCTCGGACGATCCGAGACGAGGACCAGCTGACCCGGTGTCGGTGGAGCCCCTGGCACGGGATCTCCCTGACCGGGTGGCCCGTTCGCACCTGGGTCATGGGACGGGAGGTGTTCCGCGACGGGAAGATCGACGACGACGTCCGTGGGCACGAGGCCATCTACGACCACTCGCGGGGCGGGTATTGGGCATGAATACCTTCGGGCGGTTCTTCCGCGTGACGACCTGGGGCGAGTCTCACGGCCCGGCCATCGGCGCCGTCGTCGACGGGTGTCCCCCCGGCGTTCCACTCGATGCCGCGGCGATCCAACCTGCCCTCGATCGTCGGCGACCGGGCCAGAGCGCGCTCGTGACGCCGCGAAAGGAGCCGGATCGCGTCCGCATCCTCTCGGGAGTCTTCGAGGGGCACACCACCGGAACACCGATCTCCCTCGTCATCGACAACGCCGATGCCGACTCGTCGAAATACGAGGATCTGAAGCACCTCTATCGACCATCGCACGCCGACTTCACCTACGAGGCGCGCTACGGTGAACGCGATTGGCGAGGCGGGGGCAGAGCGAGCGCGCGGGAGACCGCAGCGCGGGTCGCCGCCGGGGCCGTCGCTGCCCTGACCCTACCGACGTCGGTCGAGATCGTGGCGTGGGTGAGTGACGTCGCGGACATCGGCGCCTCGGTCGACCCGGAGTCGGTCACGCGCGACGATGTCGATGCCAATGATGTCCGGTGTCCGGACGGGCAGGCCGCGGACGAGATGCAGGCGCGCATCGCCGCCGTTCGGAACGACAAGGACTCCGTCGGCGGTTGCGTTCGTTGCGTCGTCCGAGGTCTTCCGGCCGGTCTGGGTGATCCCGTATTCGCCAAGATCGATGCCGAGCTCGCCGCGGCGATGGTGTCGTTGCCCGCCGCCCGCGGGTTCGAGATCGGGAGCGGTTTCGCGGGCACGCGGATGCCTGGCTCCGCGCACAACGATCCGTTCGAGATGCGGAACGAGCGGGTCCGGACGTCGTCCAACCACTCCGGCGGGGTACAGGGCGGCATCACCAACGGCGAAGTGATCGCGTTCCGGGTCGCCTTCAAGCCGGTCGCCACCATCTTCCGGCCGCAGCGGACGGTCACGCGCGACGGCGAGGAGACGACGGTGACGGCGCGTGGCCGACACGACCCGTGCGTGCTTCCGAGAGCAGTGCCGATCGTCGAGGCGATGACGGCGCTGGTCCTGGCCGACGCCCTGGCTTCGCGAAGAGCGCAACCGCCAGCCGATCGGGGCGTGTGACTCATCGAAGTCGTCTTGGGCCGCGAGCTGACTGAATCGTCATTCAGTGACGCCTTGACACCTGAATGACGGTTCATTAGAGCGGCAGACAGCCTGTCGCGTGGGCCCCGAAATCAAGGCTTTGGCACCGGGTCGACGGTGACGAAAGAGAGAGTTCAGGACAAGCGAGAGCGAATCCTCTCGGCAGCCCTCAAGGTGTTCGCCGACCGGGGCTTCTACAACGCGAAGGTCTCCGAGGTAGCGCGGGAGGCCGGCGTCGCCGACGGGACCATCTACCTCTACTTCCGAAACAAGGACGACCTGCTGATCAGTCTGTTCGAAGATCGGATGGACTACCTGATCACGCGCCTGGTCGAGGAGTTGGAGAGAGTGGGTGGCAGCGCGGTCGATCGCATTCGGCGCATGGTGTTCATGCACCTGTCGATCGCCCACGAGTCCCCGGACCTGGCGGAGTTCATCACGGTCGAGCTGCGCCAGAGCGGTAAGTTCATCAAGGATTACGAGAATCCGAAGTTCCTGAGCTACCTGAAGGTGCTCCGGGACCTGGTCGAGGAAGGGCAGGCCGAGGGCACGTTGCTTCCGAACATCGACGCGCGCGCCACGGTGCGAGCCGTGTTCGGAGCTCTCGACGAGGTGCTGTTGACGCTGACCCTGGCGTCTCGGCATCGCTCTGTTGACATCGAGATCGCCGCCGAGCAGCTGTCGAATCTGTTTCTGCACGGAATGAAAGCGCCGTGAGCGCGCGTCCGGGTCGCCGGAGACGGTGACCGCCGAAAAGGAGATGAGAATGAAGGTTCTGGTAACGGTGAAGCGGGCCATCGATCCCGACATGAAGGTCAAGCTGGGCGCCGACGGACGGCTGGACACCGGCAACGTCGATTACGTTCTCAACCCCTTCGACGAATACGCGGTCGAAGAGGCCATTCGGCTCAAAGAGGCAGGAAAAGCCGACGAGATCGTCGTGGTCAGCGTCGGCTCCGAGGCGGCGCAGAAGGAGATCCGGCAGGCGCTCGCGATGGGGGCGGACCGCGGCATCCTGGTCAGCGCCGACAGCGACGACCTCGACACCCTCGCCGTCGCGCGTCTTCTGGCCGCCGTGGTCGAGAAGGAGAAGCCCGGGCTCGTCCTGATGGGCAAGCTCTCTGTCGACTCCGAGAACAACCAGGTCGGGCAGATGCTCGGCGCCATCGCCGGAATGCCCCAGGGCACCTTCGCCCACAGCCTCGCCGTCGAGGACGGCTGGGCGTTGGTCGGTCGCGAGGTCGATGGCGGCACGGCCGACGTGAAGGTGAAGCTCCCGGCCATTGTCACCGCCGACCTTCGGCTCAACGAGCCGCGATACGCGTCGCTGCCGGGAATCATGAAGGCGAAGCGGAAGCCCCTCGACGTGATCGACGGCGCGGACCTCGCCGATGTCGAGCGCCAGACGCGCACCATCGGCTACGAGCTCCCGCCGGAGCGCGCGGCCGGCGTGCTCGTCGCCGACGTCGACGAGCTCATCGACAAGCTCAAGAACGAAGCCAAGGTCCTCTAGAGGTCCCCCGACAACGATTCACACGTCCCGCCCCGAACGGGACGAGACCTGTACGGAGAAGTACACATGACCACCATTCTAGTTGTCGCCGAGCACCTCGAAGGCAAGTTGAAGGGCGCGACCCTCTCTGCTCTCGGGTTTGCCAATCAAGCGGCCGAGATCGAAGAAGGTGAGGTCGTTGGCCTCGTTCTCGGAAGCGGCGTCGATGACGTCGCTACAGAGCTCGCCGGCCACGTCGGCAAGGTCGTCTACATCGACGATCCGTCGTTCGCGAACTACCTCGCTGAGTCGTACGCACCGGCCGTCGCCGCCGTTGCCGGCGAGCTCGACGCCGAGATCATCGCCACCGCCGCAACCACCACCGGCAAGGACTTCCTCCCCCGCGCAGCCGCGCTCGTCGACGGAGGCATGGTCAGCGACGTGATCGCGGTCTACGACGACGACGACGAGGGAGGCATCGCCTACAAGCGGCCGGTGCTGTCCGGCAACCTCATCGAATGCGTCGCCAGCGACGCCGACGTCACGTGCGTCACCGTGCGCCAGACTGCGTTCGACCCGGTCGCTGGCGGTGTCGGCGGTTCGGTCGACAAGCGGTCCGGCGGCGTGACAGCCGCCGAAGGTGCGGAGTTCGTGGCGTTCCACCTCGTGAAGTCCGATCGACCGGACCTCACGGAGGCCGATGTCGTCGTCGCCGGCGGCCGCGGATTGAAGTCCGCCGACGGCTTCCACATGCTCGAGGTGTTCGCCGATCAGCTCGGCGCCGCGCTCGGTGCGTCCCGTGCCGCCGTCGACTCCGGCTACGCGCCGAACGACTGGCAGATCGGCCAGACCGGAAAGATCGTCGCGCCGAACCTCTACTTTGCCGTCGCCATCTCGGGCGCCATCCAGCACCTGGCCGGCATGAAGGGCTCGAAGACCATCGTCGCGATCAACAAGGATCCCGAAGCGCCGATCTTCCAAGTGGCCGACTACGGTCTCGTCGCTGATGCCTTCAACGTCGTTCCGGAACTGACCGAGAAGCTCGGGTAAGCCGCCCGAGCGACCGCTTCGGCAGCCCCGCCAATGGTCCTTCGCGCGCCCGGCAGCCAACAGCGATTCCTCGACCCGCCGTCTCTTCGAAGACCCTGTGGTTCTCGAAGAGGCGGCGCGCGGGGAGCACACGGCGAAGCAAACACCGGCGGCCGGCGACCCTGTTTGGTCGTGGCGATTCCCGCGAGGAATGCGGGGTTGGGCTTGGTTCTGCACATGGAGTCCACATGGAGTCGGCCCGAAGGGTCGGCGCTGCGCAGAGACTGGGCCGCTCCGGGTATCGGCCCTCCTCTGGCCGAGCTCTGCTGGTGGCATCGCAGCGCCGAGCGCCGGCCGATGCACCGCCGCGCAGAGCTGGTATGTGAACGCTGCGCAGTGTCCGGGCGGCTTGCCGAGTCTCGACACCGAGCCATCGTTGTCGACGGCGGCCGCGCGACCGCACGGCGCTGGACCTCGACGCCACGAGATCGTAGGGATTCCATCATCGATTCGAGCCGTCCGCGCCACGCCGGACGGACGAGGGTCTCCCCTCGACGGTCGGCGCTCGAGCAGATCGCACGCAACATCCTCGGACAACGTCCGACCATCCGTGTCGCGGAGCACACCTTCCCAACGACAGGAGTTCATCGTGGCAAGTTCGGTCAACAAAGTGATCATTCTCGGCAATCTCGGCGCCGACCCGGAGCTGCGGCACACGACGAGCGGCCAGGCGGTCTGCGAGTTCCGCGTCGCAACGAACGAGCGCTGGCAGGACAAGAGCGGTGAGCAGCAGGAGCGGACGGAGTGGCACCGCGTCATCGTGTGGGGGCGCCAGGGTGAGAACTCGGCGCGCTTCCTCCAGAAGGGGCGCATGGTCTACGTCGAGGGCCGGATCCAGACGCGGGAGTGGCAGGACAAGGAGGGCAACAAGCGGTGGACGACGGAGATCGTCGCCCGCGACGTGGTGTTCGTGGGCGGTCGCGAGGCCGGGGCCGGACGTGGTTCCGACTTCCCGCCGCCGCCCTCGGATACCGACGCGCCTGCCGAGACGTCGTTCTCAGACGACGAGATTCCGTTCTGAGCCTCTGGCGGCCGATGCGGGCCGTCGATCGGATTCGCCGCCCCGGCCGCGCGATGGCCGGCCGGGGCGTCGAACGACACGCCGTGAGGCGCGCTGAGGCGCGATCTCTCGCCCGGCAGGCGTTCACGGTGACGGCGCCTCTTGGATCTGCGATCCGCGCGATCTGATCGATCTGGGGGCGCCTTGTAACGTCCTGGTTTTTGGTGCCTTTTGGTGGCTCGCGCGGTGTCGGGCGCGCAACTGGCGAGAATCTAAGGGGAATTGCGGGATCGTGGTTTTTCTCGTACCAAGCGGTGGGTCCGGGGGCGCTGGGAGCGAAGTCGGCAGGATTCTTGCGTGGGCCCGCCGTGAGGCGGTGTTGGTCGGACCGATGCGCCTCGTTCGCGCCCTGCCTGGTGTGGATCGCCAGGTGATCCTGGGAGGGATGCCGGCTAGAGTGGGGGGTGTGCGGACCCGACCGGGTCGTTGTTTCACGTGAAACACGCGCGCCTTTATCCTGTGGCCGAATGGATTGGCTGACCGGCATCGCCCTGCTCGCGGGCGGCATCTGTGTCGTCTTGGGCGTGGTCGTCTTCGGCCGCTCTCGAACGAGGCGGCGGCCGTCGGGGATCGAGGCGCTGGTATGCGCATCGTTGAGGGCCCGATTCCGGGGCGCCGACGTGGCCGCCGAAGACGGCGTCGTGTACCTCTGCCACGAGCGAGCGCAGGCTGTGGCGTCGCTCACGCATCTCAAGCGGGTCATCGGCGCCGACGTCGGGCGGGCGGGCCTGGGCGTGGACCATGTCATCGCGGAGCTCGATCGAGCGCTCCGCCGACGGCCGCTCAGCGAACGCTGGGAACGAGAGTGCCTCGACACGCTGTTGCCGGTGCCGCTGCCCCTCGATCGAGCCGAGGCCGTTGGCGATTGTGCCCGTGCGACTCTGCTCCTGCAGCCGGACCTCGCCGTGGGGTTCGTGCGCGAGGGGCCGCATACCGGCCAGTGGCTTCTGCAGCGCGACGTCGAGCTCTGGGGAGCGGATCTCGGCCTGCTCTTGGAGCGGAGTCGACACAACCTATGGCTCCGGTCACGAGACACCGCTGTGATGTGGGACGAACACGATGGGGTCGAGATCTACTTCCTGCGCGGAGGCGACGGATTGGACTCTTCGCGCCTTCTGTTGCCCGAGTTCTGGCAAGAGGTTGCTGGGGTCTGCGGGGCGGATCTCCTGCTGGCTGTGCCGACCCGTGACCGGGTCTACGCCGCTCCGGTCGATCGGCCCCACGCGGTCGACCGCCTTCTGAGCCGGGCCAGCGCCGATTGGTTGGGCCGGCCGCATGCCGTCTCGCCCCGCGCCTGGATCTGGCGAGGCAACCGGCTCGAGCGGTGGACACTCCACTCGTGACATCTCGATCGCCCGGCCATGCTTCTGCCGCGGAACCCGGCTCGACCGCAGGACTCTCGGCGCTGACACTCGCGCTCGGTGTCTGCGCCCTGTCGAGCGCGGCCGTCTTGATCCGTCTCAGCGACGCGCCGGCGGTCGTCACCGCCTTCTACCGCGTCGCCCTGTCAGCTCTGCTCCTCGGCGGCTGGCTGATGGCGACGCGGGCGCGCGGCGCCGGCAGACTGGCGGTCGGACCGATCCTCATCGGTGGAACGGCGCTCGCGTTCCACTTCTGGGCGTGGATGGCTTCTCTGGAGCTGACGTCGGTCGCCAGCTCTACGCTGCTCGTCACGACCACGCCGGTCTGGATCGCTGCGGCCGCTCCCTTTCTGCGAGACGAACGGGCCCTCGGTTTTCGGGCCTGGCTCGGCGTGGCGATCGCCCTCGCCGGGGCGGCGGTGATCGGCGCGAACGCGGGCGCGGGCAACGACACTGCGGTCTCGCTACCGGGGCTGGCGTTGGCTGTCGTCGGCGCCTGGCTGATGGCAACCTACCTGGTCGTCAGCCGCAGGGCACGGCAGCAGATGGGTCTGATCGCGTACGCCGCGGGCGCGAACTCCGTGGCCGCGGTGGTGTTGGCCGTCGCCCTTCTTCTCGGCGGTCACCCACTGCGCGGATACGACCCGACGACCTGGATGGCGTTCTTGGGGCTCGCCGTGTTCCCGCAGCTGATCGGCCACAATGCGCTCCTCTTCGCGCTTCGCCGGGTCGGTGCGGCCATCGTCTCGTTGGTCGTACTCCTAGAGCCCGTCGGGGCCGCGATCCTCGCGTTCTTCGTGCTCGGCGAGCCGATCGCCCGGTTCGAGGTTGGCGGCGGCGCGCTCCTCCTGCTAGGACTCGCGGTCGTCGTTCGCGCCCAGGCCGACGCTGCACGCTCTCCCCAATCGCGAGACGTTTCACGTGAAACACCGACTGGCTGACGTGGAAGAGCTGGTCCTCCGCTTCATCGACGGCGAGGGGGCCTTCGACGAGACCTTGCGGCACGTGGCGACCTACCAACGTGATCACATCCCGCCGCTCGCCGCTTTCTGGAAGCGGCGCGACTTCGATCCCGAAACCGCCACCCCGGAGACGACACCCGCCGTCCCCACGGAGGTCTTCCGTCATGCCCGCCTCGTCTCCGCCGAGCGGAAAGTGGCCAGGCTCTTCCGCACCAGCGGCACAACTGCGGGACCCCGCGGAGAATCCGCTCGGCTGTCTGTCCGCTGCTACGATGCCTCCGCACGCGCCCATTTCGACCGCTGCATCCCGGCAACGGTGCCCAAGCCGGTGTTCTTGTCCCTCGTCTTCGATCCCGCTGCCGCTCGCGATTCCTCCCTCTCCCACATGGTCGGCGTCCTCGCCGAGCACCGCTCCGATCTCCCACCTCGCTTCTTTCTCGACCCCGTCGATGGCCTCGACATTCCGACCGTCGTCGGCGCGCTCCGCGACACGTCCGGACCCGTCGTCCTCTTCGCCACGGCCTATGCGTTGGCCAACCTGCTCGACGCGGTGACCGAAGCCATCCCCCTGCCCCCAGGCAGCGTTATCGTCGAAACCGGCGGCTTCAAGGGTCGTCGAACTTCCGTCGATGCCGCTTCGCTCTACCAACGGACCACCACGACCTTTCGCCTGCCCTCATCGGCGGTCCGCACCGAGTACTCGATGACCGAGCTCTCCAGCCAGCTCTACTCCGAGCCTACCGAGCCGGTCAGCGCCCGGCGCCTCGTCGCGCCGCCGTGGTGTCGCGTCATCGCTGTGGACCCCGAGACCGCGGAGCCCCTGCCTCCAGGCGATGTCGGACTGCTCCGCTTCATCGACCTCGCCAACGTCGACACCGTCGTCGCCGTGCAGACGTCCGATCTCGGCCATGTCCACGAAAACGGCTCCGTCACCCTCCTCGGCCGCGCAGCCGGGGCGACGCCCCGCGGCTGCGGTCTCGCCGCCGAAGAGGTCCTCGCCCATCTCAACCGCCGCTCGAGCAGGCCCGATGACCTCTGAACCCCTGCGCCAGCTCTCGCCCGCGGGCGACACGACGGGCCCGGTGACACCGGACTTCCTGGTGTCGACCATCCGACAGCTCCGGGCCTCCGGACCAGCTCTCACCGCTCTGACAACCGCCCAGATCGCCAACCGCCTGGAGCGTGCGACGCTCGCTTGGCTCGACGAAGACGCCTCGTGGCTCGATCAGGCCGCGACGGCCACTGCTGCCACCACCGGTTACTCCCCAGAGATGGTCCGTTGGAGCCTCGCCGACCTGCTGCGTCGCCTGACGGCAGCCAGCATGGTCGCCCTCGTGGAGACCGAGCTCGGCGCACGCGAACCCTTCCAGGCGCCGAGGGCGCAGAGCCCCCTCCCGTGCGCCCGCGCGGCGAATCCGCCCGCGCTGGTGTTCCAGGTGCTCGCCAGCACGGTTCCCCCGGTCGCCATCGAGTCGATCGCCCTGGCTCTGCTCGCCCGTGGCCCGCTGTTGATCAAGACGGCCACCAACGAGCCGGCAATTCCTCGACTCTTCCTCGACTCCCTTCGCAAGCTCGCTCCGGATCTCGCGAACTCAGTCGCCGTGCTCACGTGGCCCGGCGGCCACGACGCGCTGGACTCCCTCGCCAGCCGCGCGGCGGATGTCGTGACGGTCTACGGGGGCGACGACACGGTCAATGCGCTGTTGGCCCGTTGCCGATTCCCGACCCGGTTCTTTGGTTACGGGCACCGCGTTTCGTTCGGGATCATCGGGCCGGACGACGGAAAACGCGGACCGGCCCGCCTCGGCGAGCTCGCCCGGGGCTTCGCCCTCGACGCCGCGGTGTACGATCAACGTGGCTGCATGTCGCCGCACTGCCTCTTCGTCGCGCGGGCGGCACCCTGGACGCTCGAAGAGGTCGCCCGCGCGCTGGTCGACATCGGCTTCCCGCACGTCGAGCAGACCCTGCCACGCGGCCGCTTGTCGACGGACACCGCGGCGGCGCTGCTTCAAGAGCTCGGCGTGGCCGAGTTCACGGCGCAGGTCTTCCGGGCCGAGACTGCCGCCGTCGTCGTGCACCGCGAGCCGGGGTTCCGCGCCTCACCGGGCGGACGCACCCTGCACCTCGTCCCCTACGACGACGAGGCGGCGTTGCTCTCGGAGCTCGATCGCCTGCGTGGCGCCATCTCGACGGTAGGGCTGGACTACCCGCGCGCCCGACGCACCGACTTCCTCGCCACGCTCGGACGCCTGGGCGTGCGGCGGATCACCAGTCCTGGGCGCATGCAGCGCCCCGTATGGCTGCGTGATCACGACGGGCGGCCCCGCCTCGGCGATTGGGTGGAGTGGACCGATGTCGAACCCCTGTACTAAGCCGATGGTCGCCGTTTCACGTGCAACATCGCGGCCTGCTCTCTCCCGCGCCGTGGTCCTTGTCGCATGCCTGGCGTCCACCCTCGTCGCCTGCCGCTCCAGTCATCTTCGCGCGTTGTCGCCAGAGGCGTCGGAGAACGCGCGCCGATATGCCGCGGAGTGTGACGACGGCGTCGCCAGCAGCTGTTACGCGCTCTCCCTCGTCTACTACTTCGGCGACGAGAACGCTCAGGGCGTGCCCAAAGACGTCGATCGGGCAGCCACGCTGCGCGACCTCGCATGTTCGCGAGGCCATGCGCCCGCGTGCGCCGGACCACCGGAGCCGATGCCCGCCGCGCGCTGACGCGAGGCGCCATCTGCGCCCGCGGCTCATCGAATCGATCGGGGTCCGACTGCGTTACCGTCCGTCGACGCATTGCCCGTCCGGACCGAGCGCCGAGCGGCGAATCACCAACACCGGACCCTGGTCGCACTCGCCGTCCGGAATCGCCCGCACCGCTGTTGCCAGCTCGTCGGCGTCCCACCCGCGGACCCGCGTCTCGTGGTCGATCAACCGCTGTCGTCCGAGGGCGCGTGCCCTCCCGAGGGGACGCGACGCTGCGTCGACCAGGGCGTCGATCCCCTCACAGCTCGTCGGCCGGACCCGCGCCCGGAGCATTGCCTCTTGCCACCATGAACCCGACATCGGCGCGGTCCCGGCCAACGTGCTCCCGGCAGAGAGGGTGCTCCGCGCGGCCGCCACCTCCGCCGGTGTCAACGCGCCCACCTCCAGATCCCCGGCCGCCGCCACGAGATTCGACAACCGCCGGACCCCGACGCCGGTCGCGAACCGGGCTCGCCAGGTGTCCAGCCAGACGATGACGACGACGACTCCCTCGCCCGCCACGAAGCCCGGCGCTCGACGTGCGAGACGCGGCACTCGGCTCGCTTCTGCCGCAGACGACGGCGGCGTGCGCGAGCGTCGCGTTCGCGCCAACCCCTCCTTGCGACTCAGGGTGTCTTCGAGCCGAAGCTCGGCCTCCACCTCGTCCGGCGGTCGAAAGCGCACGACCTCCACGGCGCAATCTCCCCCCATGCGCGCGGCCCTCCCCTCCCGCTGAGCGAGTCGCGCAGGGTTCCACGGGAGGTCGAAGTGCACCACGACGTCGACGCCGGGCAAATCCAGCCCTTCGGAGGCCACGGGGGTCGCCACCAGGATGCGACCGGGGCGAAACCCTCGCGGAGGTTGCCCCGCGAACACCCGCAACGCCGTCGCCCGCGACACCCGACCGACCCCGGACAGCGCAGCCTCGGCGCCGGTCAGCAGGATCACGTCGAGATCCCCGAGCGTGTCCCGCACCGCCCGGGCCGTGGCGCCGTACTCGGTGAAGATCAGCATCCGCCGTGCATCTCGGCTGACGAGTTCCACTAGTGAGTTCCCCTTTTCGCTGCGCCCCAACGGTGCATCGGAGACCCGACCACGGACTCGCCTGACCGCATCGAGACGGGCGCTCACCTCTGCCACCGAGAGGCCGCACGCCGTGTCACCCGCATACCAGAACGGCAGCACCTGCTGGGCCAGTTGCGCGGTCGGATCCGCTCCGAACACTGCCAGGAATTCGGCTCGGCTGATCCCGCTGCCGACAGCCCGGGCTTCTCGCAGCCGTTCCAGAAAGTTCTCCATGCGCCACAGTGTCTCGCTCGCGCCTTCCGGCGACGAGGCAAGCCGGCGCAACAACGTCGTGCGCAACAATGCGACGGATTCCTCGGCGAATACCGACACGAACTCCGCAACGCCGGCCACCTCCGCCGCGACCTCGCTCGGGACCGTCGACGCAACGATCGTGGTGTGCCGGATGTTCGAGCGTTCGGGCACCGAAAGGCCCGGCCCCCAACGAACCGGGAACGAAGCGTTCCACCGCCGGGCTTCGGCGGCTGTTCGACACACCACCCATGTCTCGACGATTGCGGCGAAGAGTTCGTCGTCCCGGTCCAGCCGACCAAGCGCGTCTCTCGATTCGTCCGGGGTGGATCCTGCGATCGCATGGTCCGGAAGCGCCAGGCGCAACAGCCCAATCAGGTCGTTCCGTGTGTTTTGAACCGGCGTTGCGGACACGAAGAGCACGAGCCTCGAGCCGATCAGCTCACGAAGGTGTTCGTACCGGCGGGTCGCCGGGTTTCTGAACCGATGGGCCTCGTCCACGATCACGACGTCCGAGGTTCCCACGGTGATCGACCGCCGCGAGAGCACACCGTCAGATACGAACGGCCACCCGAGACCAAGACCGTCGAGCAGGAGCCGCCACTGGGTCCGCAGCACCGCCGGTCCCACGACGACTCCCGCGTCCGAGACGGCACGGGCGGCCGCGATCGCGGTGTGCGACTTCCCGAGGCCCGGTGCATCGGCGAGCACCGCACAACCCCCAGAACGCAAGCGCTCCGTGAGCAACCAGCACCCAACCTGCTGAAATGGCTCGAGGTCTGGGTCCGGCCCCGAAGCCGCCGCGCGTCGCGCGCGTCCTTCGGGATGCCACCACGCGACCAGGTCCCTCACGCGGAGCGGGCCGGCGGTCACGCGCATCCGAGTGCGCTGCACGCCCGCCTCATCACGGTCTGCTCGTGGTCGGACATTCCGAGCAACGCGGCCGCAGCCGTGTCGAGTCGCCGCTGCGCTTCTACAGATTGAGCGTCAGCGGCGAAATTCGCGGCCGCTTCGTCGAACGCACGTGAGGCACGGCCGCCATCGCCCTGTAAACACGGGGGAAACGGAACGCGCGCCACGGCTTCCGCTCGGAACCGGCGGTGGCCTGACAACGCCCGGTCAGCGGGTGCCGAGGCGACGAAGCGCGCTGGGAGAGCGCAGAGCCACGCGGCGACTCGCAGCGATTCGGCCGCGCTCTGCACTGCAAGGGTATAGGCAGAGTTGAGCGCAACCGGTCCACCGGCTTCGACCGGTGGAACCGGCGCTGCAACGAGCTGTCGACTGATGTCCCGCCAGGCCACACGGTGCCCCAGTGCGCCGGGCCGAACGCGGAAGACGGCCCAGGGCGCAGTCGTCGGGCGGTGGTCCGCGCGACGCGTAACGGTATCTTCGAAAAGGCCCAACCATCGCGCCAGGTCAGCGCCGAGCGATTCGGCTGGCAACACGGCGCCGGTTGCCGGGTCATGCGCGAGGAAGAGCGTCGTGGTCGGCGCGGCATGCATCGGTTGGATATCCTTGCCGCGGATCGCGGGTACGATCGGGAGACCCTCGAGCTCCAGGTCGACGAACGCGACGTTCGCCCCGGTCTTGATGCCCATCCGGAGCTCATATTGGCTCCCTACGGTGTGGGCGCAGCCCGTCAGGCGCCGATACACGGCCATCTCCTCGGCCCCGAGCAGCGGCCACGGTGCACCGGGAAGCGGGGTCGCCGCGAGCATTCCGGTCGGCACGACGAAGCGGCTTCCTCCATTGTCTACAGCGACTTGCCCCCCTCTTCCTCCGCCGACTCTCGCGACGATCGTCCCCGGATAGGCGTCTGCCGAGAAGAGAGAGACTCCCGCCCCGGACAGGTCCCGGAGCGCGACGAGATCGGTCTCTCGAAGCAGCCCGGCCCGAAGCGCGCGGCCGTAGCCGGCGGTAAAGAGCTTCGTCGGAACGACCAACGCCACGACCCCACCGTTCGTCGTCAAGCGCACCGCCCGCTCGGTGAACGCCACGGACAGGTCTGGCTGCGCGCCGAAAGGCCTTCCTCCCCCGGCCTCGGCCACCCAACGGTAGGCTCCCCTCACGCGCCGCCGCTCCGACCCGGGCAGATCAGCCAGCCGAACCCACGGCGGGTTGCCGACCACGAGGTCGAAGCCGCCACGACCCACCACCGACGCGAAGTGGACGTGTGGGTCGAAGGTCGGCGTGCCATCTCCCGACCGCGCGTCGGCGAGCGCTCGGCGGACGTCGGTGATCCTGGCTTCACGGGCGCGCCGCGAAGCGACCTGGGACCGGGTGGCGGTCACCTCGACACCGAAGAGATCGCGAACCGGCGCCCTCTCCGCGAGATCCTCGCCCTCGAGGCGCGTCAGGAGTGTGCTCAACAGCTCGACGGCGAGCTCGCGTTCCGCCACCCGCAGCGCTTCTTCGAGCTCTCGCTTCCGTCGGTCGACCGCCGTCGGGAACATCTCGGTCGCACGCTCGAGTCTCCGCATGATGTCCGGCGGCACCGGGACCCCCTCGAACGCGGCGAAGACACTGGTGCCCGTCAACACGTTGCCGCGCCGGACGTGGTGGGAGAGGTTCGGCAGCGGCTGAACGTGCGCGCCGGGTCCGTCGGACATTTCGGCCGCCACCGCAAGCCACAGCCGCAGCTCGCAGAGGGTCACCGCGGTGGCGGAGATGTCGACCCCGTACAGGTTCCTCCCCACGATGCGTCGGGCGAGCTCCGCTCTGGGCAGCCCCGGCTGGAGGTGGGCACGGCAGTCGACCAATCGTTGAAGCGCCCCGAGCAGGAAGGCTCCCGTTCCCACGGCCGGATCGAGGATCCGGAGGTCGTCCAGCGCGGCCACCACCTCGGTGCAGGTTCTCGAATCGATCGTATCGCGACGTTCGACAGCGGCCCAGGTTTCGGCGCCGACGCGACACTCCATCAACGTGGCCAGGGCCAGGTCGACCGTGTCGTGGACCAATGACGGGGGCGTGTAGAACGCCCCGGTCCGGGTCCGTTGTTCGTCGCACATCAGCTGCTCGAAGACGCAGCCGAGCATCTCGGGATCGACAGCGACCTCACCATCGATGTCTTCCCGCTCCACGAATCGATAGCGCTCGAGGACAGCGTCGACGAGCGCGCGCACGACGGCGTCATCGAGCGTCGCGTTCGGGTTTCGCTGCTCGGCCTCGCTCGGTGCGAAGAGCCCCCCGTTGAGAAACGGCACCCCCCTATATCGCGGCCCGGATCCCCGTCGATCCGGGGGTCTGTTCAACGCGTCGAAGAAGAGGGGTCGGAGGCGCTCCTCGTAGACCGACTCGGCGGCGGGATCGAGCACGAGCGCCGCCATGAACCCCGGATCCCCGTCCAGCCACCCCTTTCGCTGCACGAAGTAGAGGAACATCAGGCGGCACAGGAGCGTAATCGAGAGAGCACGCCGGTCGGCGGAGCTCTCGACACCCGACCAGGCATGCGTCAGCTCGGTGACGTGACGACGAACGTCTCGGAAGAAGCGACGCCCCAGCGCGCGCCGACCGATGCGGGCCACCAGGCGAACGGCCGCCACGGTCGACGAGGTCGTCTCCTCGAACGACGACCACACGACGACCCCATCAGCATCGAGTCGGTCGAATGTACTCGTCCACATCGTCGACGCCGAGCACTCGCCAGTGCAGGCGGCGATGGTCGCACCGGCCGTGCTCGTGCGAATCACGATCGCGGCGCGCCCGCGCGACATTCGGGCGACGGTCCGCGCCACCCGAGCCATGCGCCCATCGATCGCCTCGTCGGCCGTCGTGACGAGCAACGGGGTGGGCGCGGTCGGGTCGACGATCCAGGTGTCCTCTTCCCAATCCAGCGCTGCGCCGAGTCGGCCGTGGCCGGTCCTGGAGACCAGCACCGGCACGCCGCTCCAGCCCGCCAGCTTCAGCCAGTCGACGAGCGCGACGGCGTTGGTGAGCGACCTGACCTTCCTGGCGGTCTTCGAGAGATCCGGCCTATGCGACATCTGGGCCTCCGACCAATCCACGGCAGCGAATGGCTCGCTGATCGCCATCGCTGGAAGGGGTGGTCGGCTCGTCGTGGCGGATGTTGCGTTCCGGACCGTGGTCGACGCGGCCCCCGGTGTGCGACCGTGTGGGACATGTGCGGTGCTGTGCGGCCCAAGGCGGTGTTTTGCGGTGGATTCTTGAAGCGAGTCCGAGACGGGCCCATACTTGGTGTATGGCCCCCCAAGCGGAGCGCGCATGAACACGACTGCTTCCCTGCCGGCTGAAATCGATCCGGCCGTTGAACTGTCCCCCCCCGAAGCAGAGAGCGACTCCGAGATAGAGACCCTGGGAGAAAGAAGGCGCGGCGTGTACGTGATCGACACGAGCGTCCTCGTTCACGACCCGCACTGCCTCACGACTTTCCGGGGTACGACGGTCGTCATCCCGATCTTCGTCGTGATGGAGCTCGACGACCTGAAGGACAACCGACGGGTCGAGGTCGCTGCAGCGGCTCGGACCGCGTCGCGCTTCATCTCATCGCTGATGAAGTACGGGCACCTTCACGAAGAGGCCGGCGTTCATCACCCGGAGCTCGACACGACGTTCCGGATCACGGCGAACGGCGAAGGTCACGGCATGGGGGCGCTGCGCGAGTCGGACACGGTACGCAAGATGGATCTGTTGATCCTCAGCGCGGCGTTGTCGCTGCAGCGGTCGATGCCCGGCAAACGAATCGTCCTGCTCTCGAAGGATGTCAACCTGAGAATCCTGGCGGATTTCGAGGGTTTGGAAGCAGAGGACTACAACAGGGACCGGGTGCAGCCGACGCATATGTTCCACGGCTACCGGTATGTCGACGACGCCGACCCGAACGTGGTTCAGACCGCCTACGTGCCCGACACCGAGCTCCTCGCCGAAGACATCGGGCTCGCGGACCTGCTGCCCAACGAGTTCGTCATCTGTCGAGACGGCGACAAGGAGCGGGTGCTGCGCTTCAACGGTACGTCGGGGGCATTGCGACCGGTTCCGCGGGATTACTCGCGTGCAGCGGGCATCGCGCCTCGCAACATCGAGCAGCGCATGGCGCTCGATCTGCTGATGGATCCCGAAGTGCGGCTGGTTTCGCTGGTCGGCAAGGCCGGCACCGGGAAGACCTTCCTGGCGCTCGCGGCTGCGGTCGCCCAGGTGACCGGTCTGGGCTCCGGCGGCCACTACGATCGAATCCTGCTCTCGAAACCCGTCATCCCGATGGGCAAGGACATCGGCTATCTGCCGGGCGACTTCGAAGCGAAGATGCAGCCCTGGATGCTGTCCTTCTTCGACAATCTCGACCAGCTGATCCCGACCGACGACGGTCTGTCGATGGCGAAGGGCGCTTCGCGTCCCGAGAAGGCCTGGGAGCACCTCTTCGCGGTCGGGCAGCTCGAGGTACAGGCGATCCACTCCATACGCGGTCGTTCGATCCCGAACGCCTTCATGTTGATCGACGAGGCGCAGAACCTGACGCCGCACGAGGTGAAGACGATCATCACCCGCGCCGCAGACGGGACGAAGGTGATCCTCTCGGGCGATCCCTTCCAGGTCGACAACCACTTCCTCGACCAGTCGTCCAACGGGCTCGTCTACGTGACGGAGCGGCTGAAGGACTCGCCGGTGACCGGTGCGGTGTACTTCACCAAGGGCGAGCGCAGCCTTCTGGCCGAGCTGGCCGCTTCGCGGCTGTAGCCGACTGCCGGTGCCCGAACGACGCGGAGAGCCCTGCGGCGTGGATCCACGCCGACCCGAGCGTGCACCCGGGCACGCCGAGCCCGTGCGTCTCGTCGGTCTGGCGGTCGTGCTCGCCTGCGTCACGATGGCTGCGTGCGGAGACGAGGCCAACGAGTCGTCGAAGCCGACACTCCATCCGCTCTGCGACGCCCGGCCGGACCTGTGCGTCGACCGGGTCGGCACTGATCCGTCGTTCACCGATCCCGTCGTCGTGCTGCCGAGTGCGTCGATGCCCGACGGGATCGACTCCCAACGCGCACACAACAACCTCGACGCTGCATGGTTCGACGGGCGCGTGTTCCTCGCCTTCCGCACGGCCCCCAATCATTTCGCGAGCGCGGACACCGTTCTCTTCGTGGTCAGCACCCCGGACCTGGAATCCTGGCGGTTCGAGGGGCGCTTCGAGATCGGAACCGACATCCGCGAGCCCCAGCTGGTGGCGAATGGCGAGCAGCTCGTTCTCTACTTCGCGGAGCTCGGCGACAACCCGCTGGACTTCGAACCGCACGGCGTGTGGCGAGCGCTCTACTCGGGTCCGGGACAGTGGACGGAGCCGGAGGCGGCGTTCGATCCTGGCTTCGTCGTCTGGCGTACGCATCGTCGCGGCGACGGATTCGACCTGCTCGGTTACACCGGCGGCGAGCAGATCTACGACGACGGAGGCGCGGGGGGATTGGAGGTGCACTGGCTCGCGTCGGACGACGGAGTGTCATGGGACCCGGCGATCGGCGACGACCCCGTCGTATTGCGTGGCGGCGGTTCGGAGACCGATCTCGCGTTCCTGCCCGACGGCGGCATCGTGGCCGTCAGCCGAAACGAGGCCGGCGACGAGACCGGATTCGGTTCGCACATCTGCCGAGCCGAGCCCGAGGACCTGGGCGCTTGGGAGTGTCGGTCGGATGTGCGGAAGTTCGACTCTCCGCTCGTGTTCCGCGACGCCAGTGGCGTGTGGTTGATCGGCCGGCGCAACCTGACGGAATCGGGCGCCTATGACCTCGAGCTCGCCGACCTGCCGTCGAACGAACGCTCGTTGCGATATCAGCTCGACTACTGGACACGCCCGAAGCGCTGCAGCGTCTGGCGAGTGTCGCCCACGACGCTGTCGGTCGACCTGGCGCTCGACCTTCCATCGCGTGGAGACACCTGCTTCCCGGAGGCGATCGACCTCGGCGGCGGTCGCCACCTCGTGTTCAACTACACGTCGCCGCTCGACGGAGACGACGTGAGCTGGCAGGTCGGACAGGGCGGCGACACGTGGATCTATTGGGTGATTCTACACCTGCCGATCGCAGAACCCCGTTGATCCGACGGTGAAAGTGTCGAGACTCGGGACTCCGGCACCACGAGATCGGCCCGCGACGCAGGAGCACGCGATGTCCACCGGTTCGCCACACAAGGACCCGCCAAAGCCTCTGACGACGGCGCGAATCGAGGACTCTCTCGTCGAGCCGGCTCGCCGGGGTCTTCGTCACTTCGGGGCAGGCGCTGGTCGAGCGGTCGGGGCGCTGGCCCTCTTGTTCGGTGTCGGTTTTCTGGCCGCCGGAGGGCTCATGGCCGCGCTCGGCGGCGCGGTGGTCTACAATATTGGTGTCGTGGTTCTCGCGCTCGGCGTGCTGACCTCGCTCTTCGGCGGTGGATCGCTCTACTTCGCGGGACAGGTCGTCAAGGAGGGAGATCGCCAGGAGATCGAGCGCCGCCTGGTCCGGATGCTCACGGAGCGGGACCTCGTGACCGACGAGGACGCCGCCAAGCGCATGCGCCTCGACGTCCGTGCAGTGCGCGCCGTCGCCGATGATCTCGTTCGTCGCGGCCGTGTGACGGTCGACGTGCACCCGGAGTCGGGCGCCGACATCTACGCTCTCATCGACGACGGCGAGGCCCCGCTCCTTGCCAGCGCTGAGGAGCGACGAAGCCTCGAGGACTTCTCGGCCCGGGTCGCGGCGGCGGCGGAGGCGGATCGCAGCGCCGCATCGGGGTCTCTGGCCGACGACGACCAAGCGTCGGATCAGCCTGTAGAGTCGGCCGTCGAGGTCGTGGCGGAGTCGGTCGAGACCGAGTCTCGCTGAGCGCTGCGCACGGCGCCGAAGACGGCGGCCGCGCAGAGCAGGAGCCCGATCGCGACCACGACCCAGGCGCCCCCGCTCCCGACGAAGTCGTCGGCGAAGAACAGATCTCCGGGGGCGTAGATGCCCACGGTGCGCAGATCCCTCTCCAGGAAGTCGTCGAAGCGCGGATCGCCGAGCTCCTGGTGTCCGGCCACGATCACGCGCATGTGGACCACCCAGCGCCAACACCAGAACAGTGTCTCGACGACGATCGCCGACAGGAGCAGAGCCCGCCGCGGAGGCGGCGCCGCGGCAACGCCCACCGCAGCCAGCACGAGCAGGAGGGCGACGAACGAGGGCAGCCCCCACCCGGCGAGTCCGTGCACGACGCAGCCGGCGAAGGCGGCTACCGACACGGTCCACGCGAATGCCGACAGGAGAATCGCTCGCGACGCGATGCCAGCCTGCCGATGGCGGGCCAGGCGCCAGCCGGTGACACAAGCGAGCGTGAACGCGACGAAGCCCACGGCGGCCGTCGCCTTGTCGTACTCGAAGTAGAAATGCCGATCGTCGACCGGGTTGCTGCTGAAGCTGCGGTTCGGGGCGAACGTAGCCACCCAGTTCAACGCGCGGTGGCGGAAGAGCTCCCAGGGCGTAAACTCGTGGAAGCGCGCGATCACCTCTTCGACGGGGCGGTTCCACCAGATGTACCACCACTCGTTCATCAGCGGGCAGAGCAGCTGTTGAGAGCCAGACGGGTCGTAGGAGAAACGACCGGCCCAGACCACGAAGATCGCGAACCCGCCCGCCCCGGCGGCGAGCACCAGCAGCGCGCGGATCCAGCGGTCGGCGACGTCGCGGCGCAGGAACCAGATCAGACCCGTTGGCAAGACGAAGAGGGCCGCTTGCTGGTGGCAGCAATAGGCGACTGCCGCCGCCAGACCCGCAGCGAACGCCGAGGAGCGATCGTCGCGCGCGAACAGAAGATAGACGATCGCGAGCACCCCGGCCGCCGCCGCCATCTTCGGCCAACAGTAGAACGTCTGTTGGACCATGAACGGGTTCAGTGCCAACAGGCCGGCGGCGCACCAGGCCGCGCGGCGCCCTCCCCATCGCTCGGCCAGCAGGATTCCCGGGCCGACGACCAGGGTGTTCGCGCCCGAGAAGACCAGCTGGAACACCCACTGTGTGGTCAGGTCTCCGCGGAACGCGTCGAGCACGGCGAGCGAGGTGAGCGTCACGAGAACCGGCCGGTCTCCTCGCAACGAGCCATCGACGAGGAATCCGTACGGCGCCCGGAAGGTGTGGCCGAAGAAGTCGCCCCCGTGGAAGCTCGGTGCATCCCACAACGTCTGCACCGCGATGGCGGCGACGAAGTGGACGAAGAGGGCCGCGAGGATCAACGCGGGCGATCCGTTCTTGCGACCGCCGGTGGTGAACCAGGCGACCGGTCCCAACACGGCGATGGCGCCGAGGATCGTCGACCAGATCAGCGGCGGACCCGCCCCGAAGAGCCGCCAACACACGAGCAGCAGGGGCAGCCCGACGATCGGGCCGAGCGCCATGTGCATCGCTGGCGTCCAGCCGCGCCAGAGCTGCCGGGCGAGCAATGCGCCGGGGAAGACCAGTGCCGAGAAGACGACGAGCGCAACGATCCAGTAGGCCGCCTGGTGCACCGCCCTACCCGGTGAACTCGCGGATGAAGTGCTGCGGATTCAGCGCTTCACCGGTCGCGTCGACGAGGAGCTGGTCCCACCGCTTCGACGCTCCGTGGCGGAACACCTGCTCGATCAGGAACTCCCCGGCGTACTGGCTGTCGACCAGCGATCCGATCCGGGCTTCCTCACAGATCGCGCTGCGGAGCTGGGAAGCGACCAGCTCCCCGATGACGTAGTTCTGATAGTAGACGGGCACGAGCGCGAGATGGAGCTTTGCCGCCCAGTCGGGCTCGGTGCGGCCGTCTGGCGGCTCGATGAGCTGGTACTTCCGCTTGAGCTCCCACCAGAGCGCGTTCAGGTCGTCGCGCACGGGGTCTGCGTAGAGCTCTCGCTCGAAGTGGACCACGACCAGAGCCCATCGCATGAACATCTGCATGCGGAAGCACTGGTGTCGCCGCAGCTCGCCCGACAGCGGTGTCACATCGAAGGCGGGCACGTCCGCGTACTCGATCAGGTACTCGATATCGGTCGCCTGCCGTCCCATCAACATCGCGACCGCCTCGGTCGTCGACATATGGGCCGGCGTGGCAAGCTCCCAGGGCTGCTCGTTGTAGCGCTCGTAGACCGCGTGCCCGAGTTCGTGCAGCAGCGTCGTCATCCAGCGTTCGCCGGGCGTGACGTTGGCGAGGATGCGAATGTCACCCTTGCGATCGATGTGCGTGCAGAACGCGTGTTGCTCCTTGCCGGCGCGCGGGAAGAGGTCCGACCGCTCCAGAACGTCGCGGACGTCCATTCCGAGCCCGTCGAAGAAGCGGATCGCCAGCTCCGAGAGATCGCGCTCGGCGTAGTAATCGTCGGGCTTCAGCCCACCACTGGCGCGGATCCGCTGGAAGAACGGGTCTGCGTAGTGCCAGGGCTGCAGGTCGTCGGCCGTGATTTCGAATCGCCGAGCCAGTTCGCCGTCGAGGACGGCCTTGCGCGTCCGATACGGGGCCCTGGTCGCCTTCTCCAGGCGGGTGAGCGTGGAGAACAGCTCCTCTTCCGACAGCTCCTGCTGGTCGAGCCGCATCGCGTAGAAGTCCCGGTACCCCTTCGCGACCGCGATGCGATTCCGCAGCTGAACGAGCTCGATTATCGTCTCGTGGACCTCGCGCCCGACCTGCTTCGACGCCCGCCAGGCCTTCTGTCGGTGTTTGACGTCGTTGCTCTCGACCAGGATACGGTCGATCTCGCCCTGCGAGGTCTTCTTTCCGTCGATCTTGCCTCGGAACACCGCGTATCGGCGGCGCAGGTCCGTCTCGTGGGCCGCAATCTCCTTGCGCAGGTCTGCGTCGACGCGCCGGTCGGCATAGCGTCGTTCCATCAACACGATCGCGCGGTCGAGAGCCGGATCCTCCGACGGATCTTCTTGCGACCATCGGTTCAGGGTCCGCCACGTCTCCTCGTCGGAGAGGGCGGCGTCGAGCTTCGCCCGAGCTTCCCGCAATGTCGTGACCTGTTGTTTGCCGCCCGTCTTCGCCAGTTGCCAACCGGCCTCCGCGGCGGTCGCTTCGAGCGGCGCGATCCGCGTCACGATTCGGGACAGCATGCGCCTTCGTTCGATCACGCGAGCGCTCTGCGTCGACGATGGTACCGCCGACCTGTCGTTCTGGTCCGTGTCGTCTAGAGCCATCGGCGAGGCGTTCCCTTCGATCGTCACGATGCGTCGCGCTTGCCGGTCCCTGGGTTCCGGCCCGATCCGCTGTGAACAGGATTCTCGTTCTGTCATCGTCGCCCCGCGCCGACCGGTCAAGCCCGCTCGGCGCTGGGGGGCCCGCCACCGGCAGTGGCGACGGGCATCCGCCGTCGGTCCGGATGCATTGGCATAACCCGACGACTGCATCCAGCCCGCATCCTTCACCGGTTCCCCGCTGCGGCTTCGCATCACCACGCCTCGACGGCACATGACGCTGCTGTACCTCGCAACGTGACCCGGTGAACGTTGCGGGCTAGCCTGGGCGACCTCGTGGTCTTGCGTGAGTCGACATGAAGACAGCGGTGCCCCTTGTTCTCGCCTTCTGCGTCGTGCTCGCCGCGCCGGCGGGTGCGCATGCAGAGACGATTCGCCAGCCCGTGGTCTATGGAGACGACGACCGCGTCGAGGTCTCCGACCATCCGGACGAGCTCGTTCGAACTCTCGCCGAGTCGTCTGTCGTGACGCTCGTCGCGAAGCCGATGTTCGACACGACGGACACGTCAGATGTCGGGTTTCACGCGACGACGCTGGGCAACGCACAGAACCTCTGTGACGACGAGCGATTCGTCGACCAGCCGACCCCGGGGTTCTGTTCGGGAACGTTGATCGCACCGGATCTCGTGTTGACGGCAGGACACTGCTTCGCGTCGGGTCAGGCGTCGTGCGAGCAGACGCTCGTCGTGTTCGGGCTCCAATGGGACGACGAGCTCGCTCCCATCACCATCGACCAGGTGTTCGCCTGCCGGAATGTCGTCGTGCACGAGCACCGCTCCGTCGGCCGTGCCGGCGACTACACGATCTTCCAACTCGATCGGCCCGCGGACGACTTTGCTCCCGCTCAAGTCGTCGCCGAGATTCCGCGCCTGTCGGAGGGCGATTCCTTCGTCCTGATCGGGTCACCATCCGGGTTGCCGATGAAGATAGACGATGGCGGGCGGGTCCGAGACCCGCGGACCCAACAGGGGGATTATCTCGAAGGGACCCCGGATACGTTCGGCGGGAACTCCGGCTCCGGCGTGTTCCTGCCGGACACACTGAGTCTGTTCGGCATGCTGATCCAGGGGGAGACCGACTACGCGGCCGATGGGGCCTGCAACCGCGTGAACCGCTGTAGCGAGTCTGGATGTGGCGGCGAGAAGATCCACTACGCCCGCACCGCCATCGACGACTTCTGCGACCACGGCACCGATGAGGTCCTCTGCGGCACGGGTTCGACCTGTGGCGACGGTTTCTGCGCGTGGGACGAGACTCCGACAGATTGCGACGAGGATTGCCGAGCCAACACGTGCGGAGACGGGATCTGCACCCTCACCGAGTGGTCGGATTGTGACGAGGACTGCCGGGTCACCGCCCCCGCGGAGTGGACCTGCGACCTCTCCTACTACGCGACCCTCGATGGGTGTGACTGCGAGTGCGGCGCGTATGATCCGGACTGCGCGTTGGGACAGGAGACGCTTCGATGCGACTTCCTGCAGACGTGCAACGACGAGGGCAAGTGCGTCGACGACCCGAACGCATTGTGCGAGTGCAGCCGCTCGCCCGGCCGCAGCTTCGCCGGCGTCTTCGGGGTCGGCGTCGCGCTCCTCTGCCTGGTGGTCTTGCGTCGGCGCTGAACGCGATTCGGTGCTGACGCCGCGCGCGTCAGCTCAGGTCGCGGACGTCGGGGATTCGGGAGAAGAGCGCCCGAACAGGGTCGGCCTCGTCACCGTAGACGTAGGCGGCGCCGAGCTCGATCACGACCTCGCCGGCGCTGAGCATCGACCGCCCCTCGCCGCGGCCGCGGCGAAAGCGATTGAACCGCTCGCTCACCTGCTGCAGGAGCACGCGTTGCACCTGGAGGATCTCGCCCAGCTTATCCGGCAGGAGCGCATGGTTGGGCAGCTCGAGCATGACGCGGCCGGCCGCCTCGGCGTCGTGCACTGCGCGGTGGGCCTCGTCGAGCGGAATCTCCATGTACTCGGCGATCGTGCCGAGCTGGGCGTTCCGGGTGAGTCCCTTGGCGCGGATATGCTCCCAGCAGAACGGAAACGGGTCGAGACACGGCGGCAGCTGCGCACTCCGGCCGATGCGGTCGAGCTCCGACATGAGTACGCCGACGTCGAACTCGTGGTTGTACGCGAGGAGCACCGTGTTCTCGAATTGCGCGAACAGGTCGTCGAGAACGTCGACGAGCGGGGGCTGTCCGACCAGGTCTTCGGGTTGTATCCCGGTGACCTCGGTGCTCTCCGCCGGCAGGGGGACGCCGGGATCGACGAGCTGGCTCCAACGCTCGACGACCTCGCCCTCCTCGAATATGACGACGCCGACCTCGATGATTCGGTCGTTCTGGATGTCCGTACCCGTGGTCTCCAGATCGAACGCGGCGATCCGGCAGCCTTGCCAGGGGCGGTCGAGGTCGGTGGTCATCTCGTCGTTCGACGCGGGAGAATCATTCGAGTCGATGCGACGCGGCGGGCGGCCGATTGCCGGAACCACGGCGCGGCGTCACGAGATGCTCAAGCTAGTACCCGCGATCGCGCCCGGTCAACCACCGCCCCCGCCGTCGACGGCGCATGCGGAGCGGTCGATGTCGATGTCCAGCCAGTATTGGTTGCATCGCCCGACTTCGTTCATGAAGACCTGGAAGAAGAGCGTGACGACACCGGGCGGAACCACGAGGTCGAGTGGTTCGCTGTCCGTCGTCGAGTTGCCCGCGGCGATCAGGGTTCCGTCGGAAATCAGGATGCGGGTGTCAATGTTGCCGTCGGCGGCGTCGAAGTGGGCCATCGTCTCGATCACCGCGCCCGCACAGAGCGACGAGAGCCGGAACGAATCCACGTCTCCAGGCCCGACGGTCAGCATGGCGTCCCGGTCGGCTTCATAGACGTCCGGGAGGGTCGACGGAGAGCCAGAGGTTCCCTGGTTCGGTTCGAACACGTCGTCGAAGCAGCAGGTTTCGCCGAGCTCGCAGTCGGGATCGCTGCAGTCGACGAGGTCGTTTGCGTCGTCATCGACTCCGTTGTCGCAGATCTCCACGCAGTCGTCGGAGCCGGTGCAGTCCGGGTCCTCGCAATCGACGAGTCCGTCGTCGTCCTCGTCGTCGCCGTCGGCGCAATCGACCTCGAGCTGTTCGATGTTCAGCACGTAGTCTCCGGAGCTGTCCCCCCACCCGGAGACGACGACCGTGTAACCCGCGTCGGCGGGCACATCGAGGGCGACGCGGGAGCGGGTTCGGTCGTCACCGACGAAGGCATCGTCGTTGCAGGCGATCTCGATGCCGCCGCAGCTCGCGACCGTCACCGCGAGCAGGGTGTCGAAGTCGGAACCCAGAGTGTCGAACGCGTAGCGTCCCGCATGAGGCGGAGACCACGTGAGGAAATGATCGGGCGCGGCCTCGCCTCCGGACGGCGTTCCGCCAGATGCGCCACCGCAACCGGCGATGTACGCGTACGGAGCGTCTTCCGTCGAACCCTCCGCCACGGCCTCACCGACCTCGGTACCGAGATCGTCGGTCGGGCAGTCATCGAAGAGGCAGGCGTCGTCCGCCGCGCAGTCGAGATCGAAGCAGTCCTCCTGCCCATCGAGATCGTCGTCTTCGCCGTTGTCGCAGGTCTCGGACCGGTAGACGGCGAGGTCGAACTCCCCCGCGGCTCCGTCGAATCCGTCGACCACCACGACGACAGCGTCACCCCCCTCGAGGTCCAGCTCCAGGAGACCACCCGCGTCGCACGCGATCTCGCCTCCGCCGCAGCCGTTCAGCGCGTAGAGCACCGCGTCGAAGTCGGCGTCGGTGGCGTCGAAGATCCAGGTGCCCGTCTCCGGAGCGGTCCACTGAATCGAGACATCACGCGCGCCCTCTCCGCCGCAGGTTCCGGCGTGCGCGTAGGTCTGCTCCAACGTCGTACCGGACACGACGCTCTCTCCCACGTCTTCGCCGGCATCGATATCCGGGCAGTCGGTGCTCGTGCAAGCATCGCTTCCTGCGCAGTCCGGGTCGAAACAGTCGATGGCCTCGTCGAGGTCGTCGTCTTCACCGTTGTCGCAGATCTCGATGGCGTTCAGCTCAACGTTGAGCTGGTAGTCCCCGACGCTCCGGCTCCCGTAGCCATCGAGAACCAAGACGATCTGGTCGCCCGCGTCGAGCACGAGGGTGAGTTGGGAGCGCAGGCGATCGTCTCCGGTGAACGCGTCGTCGTTGCAGTCGAGCTCCGCGCCTTCGCACGAGTCCGCATAGGCATAGAGCACGGTGTCGTAGGTGGATCCCAACGTGTCGAACACGTAAACGGCGGTGCTCGGCGCCTCCCACAGGAAGACCACCTCGCGGCCGTCGCCGGCGCACGATCCGGTGCGATCCCGGGGCGCACCTGCGTTCGTTCCGGTCGCGATGGCGGGACCGAGCGCGTCTCCCAATTCCTCGTCGACGCAATCCAGGTCGGCGCACCCGGGCGCCGCCGCGCATGCGTCGTCCGCGCAGTCGGCGTCGCCGTTGCAGTCATTGTCCAGCTCGTCGTCGCACGTCTCCGGACGATCCGGTCGCACGAGCTCGGTCGTGTCGAGGCAATCGCCGCCTCGCGTCACGTGACCATCGGGGACCTCGCAGGTGGTGACCGCAGCCGAGTCGTCTCCCCACGTGTCATGGTCGGCGTCGGGATAGGAGGTCACCTGGTCGATGGC
>CAZFPM010000001.1:83795-89261 GCA_964520965.1 uncultured Myxococcales bacterium | reverse complement strand
AAACATCACGGGTGATCCGGCTTACCCTGGCTACAGCTCACTTCACACGTTGAACAGGAAGAACACGACGTCGCCGTCGTAGACGACGTACTCCTTCCCCTCGCTCCGCAGCTTCCCCGCCGCGCGAATCGCGGCCTCGCTCTCGTACGTCTCGAGGTCTTCGATCCCAAAGACGTTCGCTCGAATGAAACCGCGCTCGAAGTCGGTATGGATCACGCCGGCGGCTTGGGGGGCGGTGGCGCCGACCGGGATGGTCCAGGCGCGGATCTCCTTGTCGTTGTACGTAAAGAAGCTCTGGAGGCCGAGGAGGGCGTAGCTGGCGTGGATCAGCTTGTGGAGCGCGGGGTCTTCCAGCCCGTAGGCTTCGAGCATTTCGGCGAGGTCGTCGGCCTCGAGGCCGGTGAGTTCCTCTTCGATCTTTCCACACAACACGACCACACCGGCGCCGTCGGCGGACGCGCGGGCGCGCACACGCTCCACATATTCGTTGCCGTCCGGAAGGTCGTCCTCCCCGACGTTGCAGCAGTAGAGCACCGGCTTGACCGTCAGCAGGTGCATCTCGTCGATGATCTCCTGCTGCTCGGGCGTCTCGACAGGGTAACTCCGTGCCGGTCGACCGGCGTCGAGGTGTCGCCCGAGGCCCTGGATGTACGCCAGCTCGGCCTTCGCCTCCGGCTTGCCCGTCTTTGCCGCCGACTCCGACTTGTGTTGGCGCTTCTGCACCGTCTCCAGATCCGCGAGGCCGAGCTCCAGCTCGATGACCTCGATGTCGCGGATCGGGTCGATCGCACCGTCGACGTGGACGACGTTCGCGTCGTCGAAACAGCGCACGACCATCAGGATCGCGTGGGTTTCGCGGATGTGGGCCAGGAAGCGGTTGCCGAGTCCCTCGCCCTTCGACGCGCCCTTGACCAGGCCGGCGATGTCGAAGGCGTCCAGGGTCGTCGGGATGATCTGGTCGCGCGGGATGTACCGGGCGATCCGCTGCAGGCGAGCGTCCGGGATCGGCACCACGCCGTGGTTCGGATCGATCGTGCAGAAGGGGTAGTTCGCGCTGTCGGCACCCGCCGCGGTCAGCGCGTTGAAGATGGTGGACTTGCCGACGTTCGGAAGACCGACGATTCCGACGGAGAGACTCATCGATCGCTCGCGGGAGTGGGCGAAGACGCGACCCGAACCGAGCCGCTCCACGGGTCATAGCCGCAGCGCAGAGACGGCTCAACGGGAAAGCGGCCCAAGCGAGGCAGGCCGGCGAGTCGAGACGCTGGAGGGCACGGGCTCACCGCTGGCGATCATCCCGTCGCCGCGTCACGCTCGATGCTGCTACACTGCGCCACCGCCGCCCTGTCTCGTCCCCGACGCCGCCGAGCAACACCGATGTCCGACGCCCGATCGCGGTCTCTCGCGCTCACCCTCACACTCGCCTCCGCGCTCTGTCTCGTCGCCCCCCGCGACGCCCGTGCCCACGGCATCTGGGGTCATATCCACGTCACCGGGTGGGCGATCGAGAACCTGCCGCCGAGCGACGTCCGCGACTTCTTCTCGGACCCCGACGTGTTCAACGCCGCGCTCTTCGGCGCCGCATTCACCGACTCCGGGTACTTTCCGCAGTCCGGCGACCTCGCCACCCGGACGCGCGCGTACTCGGAGCACACGCATTGGGAACCCTTCATCCAGGATTTCGTGACCTGGATCCGCGAGAACGATCCGCCGCCCTGGGACGACCTCGAGTCTCGCAAGCGGGTCGCTTTTCTCTTCGGTGCTGCCTCGCACGGACTCCAGGACGAGGTCTTCGACTCCCTCTTCCTCTTCCAGACCCGCGAGCACGACGACGGCGGGCAGGAGGAGGCCGACCCGGGCAGCGACGGCTTCCTCGCCCTCGACGCTCACCTGCGATTCGTGCCCGAGCCCTACGTCCCCATGGACACCCTGCTCGAGCTCTACGACGGGCTCGACGCCGAGGTGACCGAGCGGGATATCTGGAGCGCAGTCGACGTAATGACCCTCCTCTACGTCCACGAGGGTGGCTGGACCGTCGCCGAGGGGCTTGGCAACCAGTACAGCGAGGCGATCCCGTGGACGCAGGCCCATTATATGGACCCGGACATCCCCGGCTCGTTGCGGGCCGAGATCGTCCCGACCGGACGTTACATCGAGGCCCTCTGGGATCGGCTCCACGACGGGCTGACGGCCGAGGACAGCGTCACCCACACCTACCCGACCGCGCCCTATCGCCTGCGCTCCCACGAGGTGGGTACCGTCGACGGTTGGGTGACCTTCATCTTCTGCGCCGGCGTGCGCTGGGACTCCATCGCCGCGGAGTGGACGGACGAGCAGGGCGCGCCCGTGGCGACCTCACTCCGCAACACGCGCTGGGGCGCCGGTTGGACCCGACTCGTGTCGGTCACCCCGGAAGAAGCGCTCACGCCGGGTGGACGCTACCGGGTCGCGCTCGTCGATGGCGCCGAGCGGATCGACGGCGTCACCCTCGTGGGGACGGCAGTGGCCGACTTCGAGGTCGCCTGCGTGGACCCGGCGGATTGCATGCCGATCGACGATGTCGAGCCTCCGCACATCGACGGCTCTACGTCGCCGCTGAACGACGATATCGGCGGCGATGCCGATGCCGGTGCTGATGCGGGTGGAGGCGACGCCGGGGGTGGCGGAACCGGGGACGCGGGAGGGGGTGCCGACGCAGGCGACGACACCGGAGCCGATGTTGGCGGCGCGGATGTCGACGGGGGCGAGGACGAAGAGGATGAGGACGGCCGGGGACGCAAGCGGCGGGGTTGCGCGGTGGGCGGCGGGGGCCACCCGCCGGTGGCCGTCGTCGTGGTTGGGGCGCTGCGGTTGGTGTGGCGGCGGAGGCGCGTGAAGGCGGCAGCGGTAGACTGAGGCTCTCCCCCTGCTACGCTGCGCTACGCTGTCCCCCGCGAGCGGGGGACGGCTGTGTGTCCACCTCTGACGTGGGGTACGCAGCCCCTCCCCGCTCGCGGGGAGGTGCCCGCCAACGGCGGGCGGAGGGGGGAGCCGCAGTCTGCCACGCACGTGCAGTCAGAAGCAGCCGGCGACCCAACGGCAGCGGTAGACTGAGGCTCTCCCCCTGCTCCGCTTCGCTCCGCTGTCCCCCACGAGTGGGGGACGGCTGTGTCTCCACCGCTGACGTGGATCCGTAAACGACCGCGTCAGTCGCAGCCGTCGAGCGTGAAGGCGTCGACTTCCTGACCGGCGATGCCGATCGCGCGGCCCGTCGCCGTGCAGCCGTCGATCTCCAGGTAGAGGAAGTTGTGGACCTGGTCGTCGGCGACCTCGGTGAACCAGTCTCCGGCCACCTCCCGCAACCCGACGCCGCCGGCGCCCGCCACGATGTAGGTCAGCGCCGCGGCGTCGTCGCGCGCGATCGCGTCACCGAGGATCGGGACCGTCCTTTCGTAGTGGTGGTCGTGCCCGACCAGGACCAGGTCGACGCCCCCGGCCTCGAACTCCGGCACGAGGACGGCCTGGAGCCACGGCGTACTTCCGTGCTGGCCCGAGGAGTAGACCGGGTGGTGCATGAAGGCGATCTTCCACTCGGCATCGGACGCGGCGAGGTCGGCCCTCAGCCAGTCGATCATATTGTCTTCGCGCGGACCGATCGTCGTCACGTAACGGAACTCGTTCGAGTCGAGCGAGACGAAGTGCGCGTTGCCGTAGTCGAAGCTGTAGTAGTACTCGGCCTCCTCTGCGCGCCACGCGTTCTCCGGCAGGTAATACACGGCGATGTACGGGGTGGCGAGCCCGGTCTTGTACTCGTGGTTGCCGACCGTCGGCCACATCGGGATGGCCTGCAACAGCTCGGCGTAGACCGCGAACATATGCCGCTCGAACTCCGGGTACCTTCCGTCTCCGTAGGCCATGTCGCCGAGGTGCAGGAAGAGGTCGGCCTCGACCTCCATCATGCGGTCGCGAATCGCATGCTGCTCCGGAGAGTCGTTCCCGGTGTCGCCGACGACGATCATCCGCAGCGGCCGGTCATCGCCTTCCCAGGAGGTGTGCAATGCGCCGCGAGCCACGATCAGGTCGCCGTCTCCGTAGACCTCGTAGCAGACGTCGATATCGGGCTCGAGCCCAACCAGGGTCGCGTCGAAGGCGGTGTAGACGACCTCGTCTCCCGTCTCGTCCGTCTCGAAGCGCCGCGTCTCGGCGGCCACCCGCCGCCACCGGTGGGAACCGACCGCCGCGTAGCGCACGGAACCCGACGGCGCCTCGGTGTCGGTCCAGGCGACGCGCGCCGACGTCGTGAAGACGCTCTGGACATAGGGATGTCGGCGCAGACCGCTGCCGACGATGGCAACGGGCGTTCCGCAGGGTCCGGGCGGTCCGATCGCCGTGGTGTCGGTCTCCGGATCGATCGTGACCGGCTCGGTTCCGGACTCTTCGAACGCCTGCACGTCCGGCTCCACGTCCACGTCGTCCGGAGCGGCGTCCTCGGACGCGGTGTCGGCAGCGGCGGCGGAGTCCCCGGCCGCGGCGGCGTCCGACGGCGGAACATCGGAGCCGGTCTCCGCGACCTCGCCCGCATCGGCGACGTCTGGCTCCGTGTCGACTCCGGCGGACTCCGGGTGGGCGTCGGACCCGACCGCGGCGTCGCCGGTCTCCGCGATCTCGCCTACCGCCGCGTCGGCCGCGTCTGCCTCACCGTCGGCCGCGTCACCGGAGCACGCCCCGAGGGCGAGCGCCCAGGCAATGCAGACGATCGTCGAACGAAGCCGTGGGGGAGAGGTCATGGCGTGGGGCGATCAGTCAGACCGCTTTTTGGTCAGGTGGAGGCGCCCCTCTCGCTCCATCTCGTCGAGATACTCCCGCGCGACGGCCGCGGCGTCGAACTGCGGCTTCACGCGCGGACATGCAGCGGCGTCGAGGTAGTGCCTCGGCGTTGCCTTCGGCTCGGTCTCGGTCGTCTCGTCTTCGTGCGCGTGATCCATCTACTCATCTCCGGTGAGATCGTCGTCGGCGAACAGATCGACGACCGCAGTCGATTCGTCAAGGTCGGTTTCGGCGTCTTGCAGCTCGGAGAGCAGATACTGCACTTCGTCGACCCTGTCGTAGAGCGGCGACTCGGCCGCGATGCGCCCCAGCTTGTAGTTCGCCGTGATCAACAGCTCCTTGGCGAGGGCATTGCGGCCCGCGAACAGCGCCGTTCGGCCGAGGTCGACCAGCATCGTGACGAAGCTGGCATGGTCGATGCGCTCGCGGCGGTCGCGCTCCAAGGTGGCCCGCAGCCGCGGGTCGGCGAGATCCCAGCGATCGGCTTCGGCGTCCAGCGCCCCCAAGGCGAGCCCGACGATCGCGAGGTATTGCCGGTCGCCCATCTCCTCGAAGGCGGCGAGCGCCTCGAGGAGGTGCTCTCGGGCTGCCTCCTGCTGGTCGGTCTCCCGGGTCGTCACGCCCATCGCGAGGGTGGCCACAGCGGCGCCGTGCCAATCA
>CAZFPM010000001.1:76883-83785 GCA_964520965.1 uncultured Myxococcales bacterium | reverse complement strand
GGTCAACTCGTCGCGGGCCGCTTCGAAGAGTTCGATCGCCGCGGCCGGATCACCCAACGCCCGCGCAACCTCGCCGAGGGTCGTCGTGCAGAGCGCCGCCCCCTGGCGATCGCCGAGTCGCTCGGAGCCGGCCCGCGCGGCCTCGGTCAGCGATCGCGCCTCCTCCAACAGACCGGTGCGGAACGCTGTGCGCCCGAGCTCCCTCAGTGCCGTCGCTTCGCCGGCGGTATCCCCGGCCTCGTCGAACGCATCACGGGCGGCGCGGAGGTGCTGCTCGGCCGCCTGCAGCTGGTTGTCCTGGAGCTCCAGGCGGGCGAGCCCCATCGCCGTCCACGCCTGTCCCGCACGCCCGCCGGCACGCCCGAACGCCGACCGGGCACTTTCGTAGAGCGAGCGTGCCTCTCGGGTGTCCCCTCGGTGGCGCGACACCTCGGCGAGAAGGCGCAGCGCCTCGGCGGGATTCGCCTTGCCCGACGCATCCGCGTACCGGCTCGCCATCGTCGCGCACTTCGCCGCGTCGCCGAAGCGCGCGAGCTGCAGGAATGCGTCTCCGCGGCTCAACAGAGCGCGCAGGCGATGCGTGGAGGCGTCGGCGATGCCGATGTCCACGGCCCGCTCGATGGCTTCGTACGCCTCGAGGCAGGTCGAATACCGACTCGTCGCGCGGGCGTACGCAGCGGCGCGCCAATAGAATTCCACCGCCAGGTCGAGTTGGTTGCCGAGCTCGTAGTGGCGCCCGATCTCCATCGCGTGTGGCTCGAGATCCTGCGACCAGTGACGGACCTTGGCGTCACCGGCACTCCGCTGTATCTCCGCCGCCAATCCTCGCTCCGCGACCCTCTCGAGGAGCGCGTCGCGCATCAGGCCGCTCTCGAAGCGGAAGGTACCCTCGTGGTCCTCGAGCAAGATGCCGTTGCTGATCGCCGCATTGAGGGCGCGCTCGAACGCGGTCGCGGGGTCGGCCCAACCGAGGTCCGCCACGTGCACCAGCGCGAGTCCGACGGGGACACGCAATCCCAGCGCCGCGATGCGCTCCCACACCTCGATGGTGTGTGCATCGGTCTCGGGTCCGACACCAGCCTCTTCGACACGTCGGCGCAGAAGAACCCCGACCGCGTCGGGCAGGTCGCGAAGCAGCTCGGCCGGAGATGGCTCCTCGCCATATCCCTCCAGCCGTCCGGAGTCGACGAGGTGCCGAACGAGCTCGATCGCGAACATCGGGTTGCCGGCCGCCCGCATCGCGATCACGTCGGCCAGACCGGGCTCCAACGGGACGCAACTCCGCACGATCTCCTGCAACGCCCGCAACCCCATGCGGCCGAGTGTCAGCAACTCGACGTCGGGGCGACGGGCCTGGAGGAGCGCGCCCATGGACGACGAGAAGGGTCCCTCGACGCGGACGGACTCGGGCCGGAAGGTCATCACCAGGAGCCACGGCCGCTTCTTCGGCGGCGCCTCGAGGAGCCAACGCGCCATGCGCAGCGGCGAGCCGTCCGAGAGGTGGACGTCCGTCAGCACGAGCATGACCGGCCGTTGTTGTGACGCACGTGCGAGCACGCGCTCGACCAGCGCCCACCGGGCGACGTCCGAGTCGAGCTGGAGCGGGCCGATCGCCTTGCCCTCGGCGGGGCCGAGGAGCTCGACCATCGCCGCCGTCTCGCGGGGACCCACGTCGTGGCGCGACAGCAACACCTCGATGCGGTGCGAGACTTCGGCCGCCGTGAGCCCGAGCAGGCCCAAGCCCCGCCGCAACGCGTGGGCGACGCCGACGTCCGGACCCGGGGCGCGACCGTCGAAGGGCCCGCGCCACGTCTGCATCAGGCCTTCTTCTTCGAGCTGCTCGCGCGCGTTCGTCACGAGGCGCGTCTTGCCGACGCCCATCTCACCTTCGATGAGCACGACGCGCGGCCGTCCCGTCCGCAACACGGAGCGGGCGGCGTCGAGAACACGCTCGGTCTCGGTGATTCGACCGAGGAAGGGGGGGTCCCTCAGGCTGAACAGTCGGAACGGCGAATCCGGCTCGACCGCCTCGTGCGCCGCCGACGGGTCCGTCGGCATCGGGCGGAGTGTCTCGGCGTCGGAGTCCGTGCCGTCCGTCTCCGGGAATGCTCCGGACGCCTCCCACCGGTGCTCCGCCTGTCCGGTCAGCACGACCTTGTCGAGCGCGCGTCGGGCATCGATGGCGAAGAGATACCGATCGGTGGGCTCCTTGGCGAGGAGGTGGTGGATGACCCCCTCCAGGTCACCCTCGGACGACAACCCGGGCCGCAGTCTCAGCGGCGGAATCGGGGTGTTCACATGTGCCATCACCGTGGCGGCCGCGCTCTCTCCCAGGAAGGGTCGCGCGCCGGTCAGCAGCTCGAAGAGCATGATCCCGACCGCATAGAGGTCGGTGGCCGGCGACACGTCGGCGAGCTTGAGCGCCTGCTCGGGGCTCATGTACGCTGGCGTGCCGATCAGGCGATGCGCGCCGGGCGCGTCCTGCTGTTCCTCGTCGCGGAAGTGGACGACGCCGAAGTCCACGACCTTGGCGGTCAGGCTGCCGTCAGCCGAGAAGTCGAGCAGGACGTTCTCCGGCTTCAGGTCCCGGTGGATCACCCCGCGCGCGTGGGCATAGGCGAGAGCCGCGAGGATCTGGTCGAAGAGACGCAGCAGCGTGCGGCCGTCCGGTGGCGTGTCCCGCCAGGCGGCGCACGAGCCCCCCCCCACGTACTCCATGACGAGGTAGAAGTGGCCGCCGTCGACGCCGAAGTCGAGAAGCTGACAGATCTGGGGGTGTTCCAGTTTCGCCGCTGCGCGGGCCTCGCGCATGAAGCGGCGGCGCACTTCCGGCTGGCCGACGAGATCGGCGCGGACGACCTTGATCGCGACCGTGGACCCGTCGGGAGCGACCGCCCGGTAGACCTCACCCATACCGCCGACGCCCAGGGTCGCCTGGAGCACGTAGGGGCCGATGTTCGTGCCGGGTCGACGCATGCCGCGGGTCGTCGAGGGTGCCCCCGCCCGGGGGGCGACAGATCGGGGCGCTTGTACGAATGCCTGCCAAGCCTTATCGACGACGAGCGCCTCATGCTCAAGCCGGTTACACACGAGAGACGACTTCGGTGACCCGAGGAAACCCACCACTCGACGACCAGACACCGAGTTCGGGGGGTCCGACCAGCGGCGATGTCAGGGGGTGCGAGGGGGTGAGACATCGCCTCGACGCAGCGCTTCTGGCGTTGATCGTGCTGGTCGCGCTCGCCTCGGCATGTGGCGGGACGCAGGCGACCTCGGCGGCTCCGGGCATGGTCGGCGCGGCCGCGGAGGAGGCGTCGACCGAGGGTGTGACGATAGTCAGCGTGGTCGGCACGCTCCACACCGCGCACCGGCAAGACGGCTACGGCCTGGTCGTCGTCGAGCATGCGGTGCGACAGTTCAGGCCCGACGTCGTCCTCGTCGAGCTACCGCCCGATGAGTTCGACGCCATCGTGGCAGAGGTCGACGCACGTCGAGAACGGGCCGAGGTCGAGCCGCCGGCCAACCGTTGGGTCGAGCAACTCCCGGAGCTCTACGATGTCGTCATCCCGCTCCGCGACGAGCTCGGCTACACGTTGGAGCCGGTGTCCGGTTGGACCGACGCGGCGGACGCGGCGCGGCGGAACTACTTCGACGAGCACCCGCGTGGGCCGCTGGATCGCCGGTACATCGCATCGCGAGCGCGGCTGAGCACGGCCGTCTTGAGCAACGATGGCCTCCGCAACCATCGGTGGCTTCACGGCGACGAGTTCCGAGACCTGACCGGTGCTGTCGGCCGCGCCCTCTCCTACGCCACCGAGGACGAGATGCGACCCGGTGGGGAGCTCGGGGTGCACGCACGGCACGCGGCGTTGATCGAGGACGCGCTCGCGCGGCACAGGGGCGAACGCGTGCTGGTCGTCTTCGACGTCAACAGCCGGTGGTACATCGAGGCGATGCTCGACGTCCGCGGCGACGTGATGCGCCTGCGGGCCGACCGCTTCCTCCCCTGACAAAAAGCACGCTCGCCCGAGCGGTCGACCCGCCCGGGCGATGCACGCGATCGACGACGCCTCAGCGACGGCGGCGCACGAACGCGAGACCGACGAGGGCGAGTCCGAGGAGCCCGACGTCCGGGGTGCCGGCACCGACCGCGCAGCCACGGCGACGACTCTGGCGGTGCGGAATCAGGAACGACTCGCCCACGCTCGCGTTGTAGTCGGCGATGGCGACGTCGATGGACTCCCGGTTCGAGTGCACCTCGCGAGGCTGGCCCGAGGCGCCGGTCTCCGCGTAGGAGTCGGCCGCCGGCATCGCGTCGAGATCGTCGCGCGGCACCTCGTATCCGGTCACGATCTCGCGGCCGTCTTCGAGACGGATGATGATCGGCGAGGTGTAGTACTCACCGCCATCACCACAATCGACGATCGCGTCGGCGATGTGGACGTTCGACTGGTCGTCCATGTCAGGGTTGAAGGCGAACACGGGGTCGAGGGTCATCTCCTCGGCCGAGAGGGTCGAGTAGAGCCGCGAGAGGTAGGGGATGGTGTCGACCAGATCCTCGGCGTGCTCCAGGGGCTCGACGATGGTCGCCCACAGCTCGTTGGTGAATGCGCGGGCGTCGAAGTCGGCGCCGTCGACGTGTTCGCTGTAGCACTCCAGGCAGTTGTAGAACGAACGCTCGTCGGTGTCGGTGGGCGGCGGCAGGTAGCGGCGCCACAGGTTCAGCATCTGCGCGTCACCCATGAACCCCTGCATCCGGAGCTGCTCCATGAACTCGTAGGGGTTGGCAGCGCCCGCGAGCGCGTCTTTGTCGTAGCGCCCCTCCTCGAAGAACATGCCGTCCATGATCACGGACTCACCGGCGAACTCCGTCCGGAAACCCTGTCCGCCGGCCTCGTCCATCGCCGCGATGATCAGCTCGTTGTAGTTCGAGCCGCCCATCAGCCAGTCGAGACGTGCGAAGTTGATCTCGACGTGCAGGTAGTTCTCCGGCACTGCGCGGTATGGACCGAGCACGTTCACCGTCACACCGAGGTCGGGCTGCGTAGCGACGGCGGTCAGCTGGATCGGAATCATCGGCTTGGACGACTCGTACTTCAGCGTGATCGGCTGGATGTCACCGGACTCGCGATCGGATTGCAGCTTGAACGCGACGAAGTGCACGTCACCGCCCATCTCGATATAGGGCGCGACGAAGGGGGTGATGTCATCGGGCAGGTCGTATCCGTTGTCCTGGAGCCACTCGATCAGGATCTCGGCGTCGGTGGCCTGCAGGGTCACGGTGTCGTACGGGCCGACCGCGCGCTCTTCGACCACGGTCACGCCGCTGTCTCGATCGTCGCCGCCGGCGCCGTCGCCGACCGCGGAGTCCTCGGGGGGGATGTCGTCGTAGGTGCAGGAGCCGATCTCGCTCCAATTCAGCTGGAATCGCGGGGTGAGCATGTTGTTCAGACGCGCGAACACGCTGAAGCTCGACAGCCCGATCTCTGGGTTGGTGGGCGTGGGCACGATCCACGCGAACTCGTCGCTCGGACCGGCGTAGTTGATCAGGACCTGGGCCTCGACGGTGTTCTCATCCTCGTCGTACGCGAAGAAGATGTGTTCGCCGGTCTGATCGACGGGCTGGCTGCGGTTGCAGAAGAAGCCACCGCAAGCGGAGGCCGCCACGGGGGCGAGCAGAGTGGCTCCGCCGACCGCGAGCGCGGCGGCGATGCCGAGATGTGAGAAGCGATGTCGTTGCATGTTCGGGTCCTTTGGGCTGGGGCGCTCGGGGTCAGAATTCTGACCGATTCGGTGAGGGCCGACGTCAGAATTTTGAGCAACCAAGGGCACGTACGATGAGAAACGCTCTCCTTTAGTGCGCCCCGGCGGGTCGCCGGCAGCGCGAGGGACGTGGTGCTGCTCTTGAATTGCAACGCGCGTGCCAGCCGTCGAGCGAGCGATCCTCGAACGCCTCCGACACCGGCGGCGCCTTGAGACCGGGATCCGCCTCTGCTACATGCCCAGGACCCATCGTTCGGACCTCATGCGACAGTATCTCGAACTGCTCCGCCACGTCCTGGAGCACGGCTCGCCGAAGGCGGATCGCACCGGAACCGGGACCCGCAGCGTCTTCGGCTACCAGTGCCGCTACGACCTGCGCGACGGCTTCCCCGCCGTCACGACGAAGAAGCTCTTCTTCCGCTCGTTGGTCCACGAGCTGATCTGGTTCCTGCGGGGCGAGACCAATATCGCCTACCTCACCGAGAACAACGTCCACATCTGGGACGAGTGGGCGGACGAGGACGGCGAGCTGGGTCCCGTCTACGGGGCCCAATGGCGCGCCTGGCCGACCTCAGACGGAGGATCCATCGACCAGATCGCGCGAGTGGTGGAGCAGATCCGCGACAACCCGGACTCGCGGCGGCACATCGTCTCCGCCTGGAATCCCGCCGAGGTCGACCACATGGCCCTGCCGCCGTGTCACAGCCTCTTCCAGTTCTACGTCGTCGACGGCCGGCTCTCGTGCCAGCTCTACCAGCGGTCGGCCGACGTCTTCCTCGGTGTACCGTTCAACATCGCGTCCTACGCGTTGTTGACCCACATGGTCGCTGCGGTCACGGGACTGGACGTCGGAGATTTCGTCCACACCTTCGGCGATGTCCATCTCTACGCGAATCATCTCGAACAAGCGCACACGCAGCTCGAACGAGCGCCGCTTCCGCTGCCGCGCCTGGAGCTGAACCCCGACGTCCGGGAGATCGACGGCTTCGCCTTCGACGACATCGCGCTCGTAGGATACGAGCATCACCCGGCCATCCGCGCCCCCATCGCCGTCTGAGCGCCATGCTGGTCAGCCTCGTTGCCGCCCTCGACTACAACCGCGTCATCGGCTGCGGAGGCGCGCTCCCGTGGCATCTGCC
>CAZFPM010000001.1:49058-76873 GCA_964520965.1 uncultured Myxococcales bacterium | reverse complement strand
ACCGTGTGATCGGAAAGGACGGAAAGATGCCGTGGCATCTGCCCGCGGACCTTCGGCGCTTCAAGACCCTCACGCTCGGCCACCCGATCGTGATGGGGCGACGGACCTTCGAGTCCATCGGGAACCCCCTCAAGGGGCGGACCAACATCGTCGTCACCCGGCGGATGGGATACTCGGCTCCCGGCTGCCTCGTAGCGCACGATCTCGACGAGGCGTTCACGCTCGCGGGCGCGGCTCCCGAGGTGATGATCATCGGCGGTCGCCTGCTCTACGACGCCACGATCGAGTGGGCGGACCGCATGTACCTCACCGTGGTGCACGGCGAGTTCGACGGCGACAAGTACTTCCCGCAGTTCTCGCTGAACGAGTGGCTGCTCGAGTCGGCCAGGCATTACGCCGCGAATGCCGACAACACGTATCCGACGAGCACGTACACGCTCACCCGTCGGCGCATTCCGATCCGCGATCACCCGATGGTCGCCGGGATCCCGGTCGAGATGCGCGCCCGGACGTCGCGGGCGCACAACGTGTCCGGAGCCCACAAGGCGATCAAGTAGGCATGGGCCGGGACTACTCCCAGGACGCGTCCCGGATCGCGTAGAGCCAGCCGTCGCCCGAACCGATGTAGAGCGTCCCATCGGGTGCGATCGAGCCAGCGGAGAAGAGGGCCGTTCCATTGCGCGGCAACGAGCTGCAAACGCCGAGCACCGGCAGATGGCTCTCGTCGCCACCGGTCGCGCCGTGCAGACCCAAGGACAACTGCCAGGCGATCGACAGGGGGTTCGTCCGAAAGCCGTAGAGCAGGCCGTCGTGCCTTGCGTAGTAGCCCATCTCGGGAGTTCCGACGATCGAGCCGAACGCACGACTGCGGCAATCGGGGAGTGTGACCGCGTCGACCCGTTCACCCGTCATGATGTCGAATGCGACGAGCTCGGCGGCGGTCGTCGGCGTCCAGAACACCCGGTCGCCGGCCACCCATGGCAGGCTCCGGAGGAAAGCCGTGCGCCCGTCGTCGCCCTCGCTGTTGGCGTGTGCCGGATCGTTCACGTCGGCGGTCCAAACCACCTCGCCGTTGTCGGCCCAGCGCGCGAGCGCCGCGGGCCGGTAGTTGTAGCCACCGTCGTCGACCGCGTACGGCCACCGGTGCACGGCCTCGATCAACATCGAACGCGTCACCAGGTGGGGCATCCAGCGGCCACGCACCCTGACGTTCTCGGCCGGCGGCTCGGCCGTCCACATCAGGCCTTCCGCATCGTGGGCGCGCGGTTGCTCGCGTTCGCCGGTGCGGTAGAACACGCCGTCGACGTAGCTGAGCGCGCCACGCTCCGAGCGCCGACACTCAGCGAGCTCTCCCCCGTCGATCTCGCCGGTATGCAGATCGATCGTCGCGTACGATTCGTGACGGATCAGGCGGATCTTCCCGTCGGCGATCACCGGAGCGTGGAACACCGGACACTCCACGTCGACGACCCAGAGCTCGGTGCCGGTCGTCGCGTCGAACGCATAGAGCTTCCCGCTGTCGGCCGCTGCCACGAGCACGCCGGCGGCGTACGCCAGCCCGTTCGCGTCTCGCTCGGTCGGGGAGAACCACCGGATGGCGCCGGTGGCCGGGTCGATCGAGTACACACCGTCGCGCTCGTCCGGGCCGTTGTGTGTGTCGCCCTGCGACGACACGAAGAGCCCGTCCGACGTCACGACGGGTGAGTTCGCGTAGCCCTGGATCCCCACGCCGATGCTCCACGCGATGCGGGGCTCGACGATCGCGCGCACCTCTCGGAGCCCCGACCGCGTCTGATCGCCACGGAACGTCGCCCAGTCACCGGTGACCGGCGCGACAGTGAAGTCGCCAGGGGTCGGGGGCGTCTCGTGGACGATCCGGGGACGTTGCGGTTCCTCGGGCGCCTCGGCCGAACCCTCGGCACCGAACGCCTGGAATCCGTCGCCGGACTCGGGGACCTCGGTAACGCTCGGTGCGTCCGGCTCCGCGCCGCATCGTCCGCAACCGGCGGCACCGATGATCGCGACCGCCAGGATGAGCCCGAGCCGCGCCTTCGTGTGTGTGTCGTTGGTCATGTCGTCTTGTCCTCGGTCGATGTCCGTGTGCGCCCGACTCGCTTCGGGGGCTCCCCGGGCGGCAGGTGTCGTGAGAATACGCACGCGGGCGCCGGGCTCGTTACTCCCAGTCGTCGTCCACGATTGCATAGAGCCATCCGTCGCCCGTACCGACGTAGAGCGTGCCGTCGTTGCCGATGGCGGGTGTCGCGAAGAGAGCCGTCGAATCGTAGGGCTCGCCGGCGCAATACTCTTCGTATCCGCCTCCATACCCGTAGGGGTCGCTGCTCAGCCCGACCATCGACGCGGCCTGGCCAGCTTCGGCGTGACGTCCCAGCTGGATCGCCCAGGCGTGCGTCCCGGTGGCCGGGGTAAACGCGTAGAGGGCCCCGTCGTGGCGCGGGAAGTACCCCCGCGATGGAACGCCGACTATCGAAGGGAACTGCCGGCACCGACAGTCCGGCAGCTCGACTGCATTCACGGCTCGCCCGGACGCCAGGGAGAACGCCACCAGGTAGGGGTTCGAGACCTGCGGGTGGTAGAGCATCCCATTCATCAGCCACGGCAGCGATGCGAAATGATGCTGGTCATAGGCGATCGCGAAGTCGCTGGTCATCATGGGGGCGCCGATGTGCTCCTCCGCCGCGATCGACCAGAGAACGTCGCCGTTGTCGGCGTCGATCAGGCCTATCCTGATCGACGCCGACTCGTAGTCGACGTACGACGGAGCCGCGACGACGACGGCGCCACCGACGACCATCGGCGGACTGAAGGTGGCCGACCACCCCCAGGACTCGGCTTCGGCGTCGGACAGGCCGATGCCCCACAGGCGATCGCCGTCGGCGATGGCGTCGACCCGGCGCTCTTCCGCCGTCCGAAAGATGGTCTCGCCACGGGCGGCAAGTCCGCCTCGCGGCTCCCAGCCCGCCGATGAGCCGGGAACACGCGCGAGCCCCTGGCCGGTGCGGGCGTCGAGCATGGTGACGTGCTCCTGCCCGTGGACGTAGAGCCGGTCACCGACGACCAACGGTCCATGGGTCAGCAGATCGCCGAGCTCGGTCTGCCAGGCGAGGGTCCCGTCAGTCCGCCGGACCGCGTAGAGGGTCCCGTCGTCGGCCCCTCCGATCACGAACTCGTCGGTCAGCGAGGCCCCGTTGATGTCTTCGTTCGTCGCGTAGGCCCACCGGCGTTGGCCCGACTCCCGATCGATGGCGTAGAAGCCGTCGTCGCTGTCCGCCACGTTGTGCGAGTCGCCCTGACTGGTGACATAGACCGTTTGCTCGTCGACCAGCGGCGTGTTGGCGTAGCCCTGGATGCCGACCTCGGCGCTCCAGGCGATTCGCGGCCGCACGATCCCGGGGGCCAGGCGGGTCCCGGTGCGCTCGGCGTTCCCACGATAGGTGCTCCAATCGCCCTCGACAGCAGCGGCCCGCAGCGGATAGCCGTCGCCTCCCGTGGGGAGATCGTCCGTCTCGAACGGGGCAGACGGCGGCGAGGTGACGAGCTCGCCGAACAGATCCGGGCCTGAAGTCTCGGTCGCCCCGCCGCACCCGGCGGCGACGACGACAGCGAGCGCGCAGATCGCCACCGAGATCAACGTGATTGCGCCGCGACGCGCCTGATGGGATGCTGTCTGCACTCGTAGACGGGAATGGCGAGGATCGGAGTCATCGCCACGTATAGGCACAACCCGCCGGAGGGGTCCATGCGCTTCGAGGACATCGCCGTTTCACCGCTGAGCGCCGAATCTCTCAACCGGGCGTTCGTGCCGATCCTCGCGGCGCTGACGGCGGCCCGAACAGACTTGGAGCTCGACGCGGCCGTCACCGCCTGGGACGCGGAGCGACGCCGAGTCTACACGGCGGGCGCCCTGATTTCGCTGCGGTTCGCGCAGGACACCCGCGACCCGGACCGCAAGGCGGCGCAGGAGTCCTGGGACGCGCTGCGCCCTGTGCTCCTCGGGCACGAGCTCGACGCGAAGCGTGTGCTGATCGCTCCGCCGTTTCGCGACCGCATCGCCGAACGCTTCGGGGAGGCGCTGTTGCGACGCTGGGCGTGCGACGTCACCAGCTTCGATCCGATCCTCGCCGACCACCTGGTCGCGGAGTCGTCGGTCGGCCACGACTACGTGGAGCTCCTGGCGTCGGCGGAGATCGAGTTCGGCGGCGAGACGTGCAATCTTCCTGCGCTGCGGCGCTTCTTCGAGAGCCCAGACCGCGACGAGCGACGAGGGGCGCAGGCGGCGTGCTGGTCGTGGTTCGGAGAGCGCGGGGAGACGCTGGATCGGCTTTTCGGCGAGCTGGTCCGGATCCGGCACGAGATGGCGGTCGCGTTGGGCTATCCGAATTACGTGGATCTCGGCTATCGGCGGATGAGTCGCATCGACTACGGCGACGACGACGTGGCGCGTTTCCGTTCGGCTGTACGGCGCGACATCGTGCCGCTCGCGTCGGCGCTTCGTGCACGCCAGGCGGGGTCGTTGGGTGTGGGTCGTCTGGAGTTGTGGGACGAGCCGGTGTTCCGTCTCGAGGGCAATCCGCAGCCGCTCGGGGACGCGGCTTGGGTGAGTCGGGAGGCGGCGGATTTGTTCGCGGCGGTGTGTCCGGAGGTCGGCGGGTTCTATTCGGAACTGGAGTCGGGGTCGTTCTTGGATCTTCACGCGCGTCCGGGGAAGACGGGCGGTGGTTTTTGCACGGCGTTTCCGTCGCATGGATATCCGTACGTATTTGCGAATTTCAATTCCACGAGGAGTGATGTTCGCGTCTTGCTCCACGAGGTCGGCCACGCGTTCCAGGTCTGGCGAAGCCGGCACAAGACGCTGGTCGATCTGCAGTGGCCGACGCTCGAGTCGGCCGAGATCCACTCGATGACACTCGAGCACCTCGCGCACCCGCACATGGATCGGATGTTCGGGCCGCAGGCCGAGGAGTTCCGACGTGTGCACCTGACGGAGTCGCTGCTTCTGCTTCCGTACGCGGTAGCGGTCGACGAGTTCCAGCACCGGGTCTACGAAGCGCCGGAAGCGACGCCAGCCGAGCGCAAGGAGATGTGGAGGGATCTCGAACACACATACCTGCCTTGGCGCGGGTACGGAGACCTGCCCTACGTCGGCGACGGTGCGTTCTGGCAACGGCAGCGACACATCTACGTGCGCCCGTTCTACTACATCGACTACGCGCTCGCGCAGACCTGCGCCCTGCACTTCTGGCTGCGGTCGCTCCGGGATCCCGCGCAGACCGTCCGCGACTATGTCGCCCTGTGCGACCGCGGCGGAGAGTCGTCGTTCAAGGAACTGCTGAAGTCGGCGGGACTGCCGTCACCCTTCGACTCGGATTGCTTCGTCGACATCATCGAACGGGCGAGCGCGATTCTGCTCGACTGACCGAACCAAACACGGGCGTCCGGGTGGCGAATTGGCTCACCCCCCGCCGCGGCGGTTCCGGGCGTGCCGCGACAGCGCACCGACCCGACCGATCAGCGTCACGAACTCCTGCTGATCCCAATCCTCGTCAGCAGCCGCCGCTCGGGCGACCTCCTCGACCCGATCGAGATCCGGCTCCTCGACGAACCCCCCGCCACGCAGGATCTCCGCCAGCTCGGCGACCGCCGCTCCGAAGCGAAAACCACGAGACGCCTGTGCGAATGTCGTCGTGATGTCAGAGCGACGAAACACGCGAGCAACCTCGTTCGCTACCTCTTCGCCCGGCTCCTTCCAACGCACCCGGACCGTCGCCACCGCATCATCGCCCCGCGTGATCACCGCGTCGTCCCGAAGCTCGAACTCCAGGTACGCCGTCACAGAATGCCCAGAGCCGATCTCCCCGGCGTCGACCGCGTCGTTGCGGAAGTCTCGGTCTGCGATATCTCGATTCTCGTAGCCGATCAGGCGGTACTGGGACACCAGGTCCGGATCCACTTCGACCTGGATCTTCACGTCGGCCGCGATCACCTCCAGCGTGCCCATCAGGTCTTCGGCGAGCACGCGCAGCGCCTCGTTGCGACCGTCGATGTATGCGTAGTTGCCATTGCCGCGGTCGGCGAAGCGCTCCAGGTCGCGATCGTTGTAGTTCCCGCTTCCGAAACCCAGCGTCGTCAGCGTGACGCCCCGGTCGCGATTCTCTTCGATCAACGCCAGAAGCTCGTCGCCGCGCATGCCGACGTTCAGGTCACCGTCGGTGCACCAGATCACCCGGTTCGTCCCCCCCTGCAGAAGGGCGGACTCCGCCACGTCGTACGCACGCCGGATCCCACCCTCGCCGTTGGTGCTCCCGCCGGTCGTGAGCGACGCGATCGCGTCTCGGATCTGCGTGCGGTTGGCCACGGGCGTCGGCTCCAGCAGCACGCCTTCCCTCGACGCGTAGACGACGATCGCGAGCGTGTCCTCGGGGCCGAGTGCACCGACGAGGATCTCCAGCGCGAACTTGACCAGCCCGATCTTGTCGGCGCTGCCCATCGAGCCGGAGACGTCGATCAGGAACACCAGGTTCGCGGGCGCCCGATCGCCCGGGTCGATGTCGTAACCCTGGATGCCGACCCGCATCAGGTGGAACCCCTCGCCGAACTCCGACGGCGCGGCCTCGAGGTTCACGGCGAAGGGCGGGTCGAGGTCGGGTGGCGTCGGGTAGCGATAGTCGAAGAAGTTCAAGAATTCCTCGACGCGCACGCTCGCGGCCACCGGCAGCGCCGACCGGCCTATCGTCCGTCGGGCCAGGGTGTAGCTGGCGGTATCGACATCGACGGAGAAGGTGGCCAGTGGATCCTGCAGCGGATCGAACATCTCGTTCTCGCCGTACTCCTGGTACTGCTCCCGGTCGACGACGACCCGGGAGTCGTCGTCCACGCCGAAGGGCGAAGCGATCGCTCCGGCGGCAGCCGCCTGGGCAGACGAGCGATCGTGGAGCCTGAGCTCCCCGTAGCCGACCCCGTTGCCGCGTCGCTGCCCGCCGCTCGAGCCCAACGACGACCGGACTCGGATGTTGTTCAGTGCGGCGTCCGCGCTTTGGTCGCCGCGCTCGGCCTGGCGGCGGCGGCGAGATGCCTCTTGTTGCGCCGGCAACGCCGAGAGCTGGCGGCCCACCTGCTCCTCTTGCGACTCCGCCCCCGCCCTGTCGAGCTGGTGCGGATCCAGGGCCCGCGCAAACGCGTCCAACGGCTCACCGCTTGCCGTCGGTTCGGGGTCGGCGGTCGGTTCACCCTCGCCGACCACGGGGGTCTCCGCTACGAGGCCGTCTTCGCCCGGTTCGGTCGGAACGAGTTCGGCGTTGTCGTCCACGACCGCCGGATCCGCACCAACGTTGTCTCCCACGATGACCGCGGGGTGGTCCGGCTCGTCGTCGCCACCGCGACAGGCGGCGAGCAACAGGGTGATCGAGACCAGGGTCAGCTGCCGGATACCGCGCGTGTTCATCGCCGCCTCATTCGTGGTCGGAGGGGCCCCAGGGACCGAGTCGTCTCCTCCTCGAACGACGTCTCGCACGAAAAGTTCTGACAGCTCACCGGCCCGTCGGTTCCCGACGATGGCCTCCGAACGGAGTCATCACGAACGAAGGCGCCCGCCGACCTTGCGGCCGGCGGGCGCTGGCGCGGTCATTCCCGGTTGGCCGGCCAGAGGAGCCGGCGCCGGGCAACGCCCTCGAACCCGAGCCCTCGGGCTCGAGTCAGCCGTCGCCTGGGGGGGATGCCCGGCAATCGGCGAGGGCGGCGGTCGCTGCCCATTCGCAACGACCCGCGCTACAGGTGCACGTCGTGATCTCCTCGTCGTGGAAGCAGGCGTAGTGGGGCAGCCACTCGCAGGTCGTGAATACCTCCGTCGAAGCACAGACCTGGCCGCTGCACCCGGACACGATGCAGTCGTCGTCGGATGCACACTCCTCGGGACAGGCGAGCTCGGTGCACGCCCAGGCGCCGTCGTCGGTGCAGGTGCAGGTGTTACAGTCATCGCCGGCCGGCCGGGTCTCTCCGGGCGTGCACTCCCGCGAGCACTCCGGGTCGGTCTCGCAGACGACTTCGCCGGAGTCGGTGCAGTGGCAGACGTCGCACCCGGCCTCCCAGCGCGTCCCCGGAGTGCAGAGCTCGCAGTCCGGGATCGTCGCGCAGCTCCAGTCGCCGTCGTCGCCGCAGATGCAGTGCTCGCACGCATCGACCCGCTCCTCCCCCGGCTCGCACCGCTCGTGGCAGCCGGGGACTTCTTCGCAATGCCACTCGCCGGAGTCGGTGCAGACACAAGACTCGCACTCCGCGTGGCGACGTTCACCCGGCTCGCAGCCGCACAGCTCGCCGGGCGTGCAGACCCAGACCCAGTCGGCGCTGCACTCGCAGAAGGTGCCGCACTCGTCGATCATCGTGTCTCCGGTCGAGCACTCGCAGTCGACGTCGGCGCAGATCCAGCGGCCGGCATCGTCACAGGAGCACTCCCCGCAATCACCACCGATGTCGCCGGGCTCGCACTCCGACGGACGGCACGGCATCTCGGAGCAGACCCAACCTCCGTCGTCGGTGCAGGTGCAGGTGTTGCACCCGTCATCCGCGTCGCGGATCTCGCCAGGCGAGCACGGCGGGGTCTCCAGACAGGCAGCAAGCTCGTCGGTCTCGTCCCAACCGCAACGGCCGTCGTTGCATCCGCACGACGTGATCGGGTCGGCGTAGCAGGCGTACTCGGGCAGCCACTCGCAGTCGGACGCCATGTCTTCGGACGCGCAGAGCTCACCACTGCACCCCGACACCACGCAGTCGTCGTCGGTGATGCACTCGACCTCGGGGCAGCCCATCAACGAGCACAACCACTCGCCGTCGGAGCAACTGCAGGTGTTGCAGCCGTCGCCCGCGGGGCGGGTGTCACCGTCGACGCAGGGCTCGCCGCCGCCGTCGCCGCCGGTGTCACCACCGCCGCTGTCGCCGCCGGCGTCGCCGCCGGTGTCACCACCGCCGCTGTCGCCGCCGCCGGTGTCTCCACCAGCGTCGACTTCGAAGAAGGGCAACTCGTCGTTGCAGCCAGCGAATGCGAGCAGCAGGCAACAAGCGCCGACCAGGGCCAGGGAGCGGAACAGGGACATCTCGATACTCCGTCGGATGGGACGTCGCCCCCTGTACCTGCACGCCCCGTTCCATTTTGAAGCCGACGCCCAACGCAACGTTTTCAATGGACAATCTCACCCCAAAGGCCGTGCGCGGTCGCGCTCCGGGCTCAGGAATCTGAGGATTCACCGGCCGGTGCCTCGAACATCCGAGAGCCGCGCGCCGCCACAACTCGAGCGGTCGGCGGCGGGTTCCGGGCCCGCCGCGTCGAGCCGGGAGTCATGCCAAGGATCCACGATTCTGTCGGGTCGACGGCGCCGAACGGGTCGCCGGTGGCCAGGCGCGAGCGAGCTGCATGCTGGTGGCATGTGGCGAGTGAGCAACGCCGCCACCGGCGGCACGGGCAAGCCGGAGCCCGATGGAATCGCTCAACCTTGGTGTCAGGGCCGGAGCAACGGGTTCAGCACGAGCGTCGCCTCCTGCCCGTCGGTCAGCTCCACGGCGGTTCCGGGCAGCGCGAGCGGGAACATGAGGTTGTCGGCGTCGTCGCAGCTCCGGGCTTCCTCCAGGCTCGAGACGCCGACGCCGGGGCAGGTCGGCGTATCGTCGAGTGGGTCGGTGCCGCCGAAGAGCTCCGTCGTGTGGAACAGGCCGAGGAAGTGGCCGATCTCGTGGGCGATGACCTGCCCGAGCACTTCGTTGCCCGGGGCGCCGCCGACATCGGGCGCACCCAGGTATTCTTCCGTCGCGAAGACGATGCCGCTGTCGCTCGTGCCGTGCACGCCGGCAACACCGGGGATACCGGACGCGATGCCGAGCACTCCAGGCGGGAAGAGGCCCGCGAAACCCCGGACCAGGAACACGTTGAGCCGGAACGAGTGGTCGGTGCGCTCGGAGAGGGACACGAGCGTCTCGAAGTCGTCGGGGTCGCGCACGATCGACAGGCGCTGTGCGTCGAGGCCGCCGATGTCCCGGTAGGCGGCCCCTTCGACGTTCACGCCGATCCCTGCCGCCCGATAGACCCTCACCAGCTCGGCCGTCACCTCACGCCAGTCGGCGTCGGCCGGCGCCGACGCCGCATCGAGCCCGTCGAGACCGACGAACCAGAAGGTCAGATCGAGCCGCCGACCGGGCTGCTCGGTGAACGCGATCCGGGCACACAGCCGGCTGGCCGACGTGTCCGCGCGGAGCTCCCAGACGCCGGGTTCCATGATCCAGCCGAGATCCGGGGTCGGCGGGATCAGAATCCGGTCGACATCGAGCGGGATCCCGTAGAGCGAACTCAATCCGCCCGGATGGTAGCGCTCGAGCAAGTCGCCGACGGTCAGGTCGTAGACCCGCCCCGACGGAGCCTCCAGCGCGGCGATGACGGTCGACCGGTCGGACACGTGGGTCATCACCATGAAGCTCTGCGCCTCTTCCGGAACACGGAACCGGATGGCGTAGCGGTCGACGAGGTGAGCGTCACCGAACGGACGGTGCGCGTAGACCTTCTCGGTGCAGAACCGATCGACGGCGTCGATGGACGGCTTGAAGAGCGCGTCCTCGTCACCCCCGCACGCAATCGACAGCGCGAGGGTGACGAGAACCATACCAACCCGAAGACGCCTTGGTGCCATACCCACACTCTGAGATCAGTCGACGGGATTGTCGCCGCCAGACAGTGGGCGCGCAAGCGTCTGGCCCTGACGGCGAGACGGCCTGCCCTGCCTGTGCATTGCCAGCTTCGCGACTTCGCGGCTTGCGGCTCGCGGCTTTGCGCGAGATCGGCCGGAAAAGGGGTTCGCGCAAAGGCGCAAAGGGCTGCACGGCTGAGAATCGTGTAGGCTATGGCGAGATCGTCGCGCCGACTCCTCTTCTCACTCCGGCTGGAACCGGCCTCTTGCCTCGCCGCGGAGCCCCGACTCATGGGCAATGGAGCCGTCATGCGCTGCTGGATCACAGCCTTGGCCGTTGCGGTCGTCGCTGCCTCGGCGTGCGGGACGACGCCTGCCGACCCGATCAGCGGTGAGGGAGACGGCGATGGGTCGGATGGAACCGGGGGGACCGACACGACGCCTCCTCCTTCCGATGCGGGCGACGATGGCGAGGACGATCCGGATCGTCGCCCCTCCCCGCCGGACGCGACCGAGGAGTGCCCCGATTGGGTCGACTTCGAATGCCTGTCGTCATGCTCTTCGGACGTTCCGTTCGCGCCGCTGTGCATCATCGGCGCGTGGGAGTGTCCCCCGGAGGCCCCGATCCGCACGACCGAGTGCGAGGACCTGTGTAGCGGCGCGGCGCGCCTGTGCTGCGACGAAGCCGGCGTCCAGGTGGGCTTCCAGGAGTGCGACGGGGACGAGTGGCGTTGCTTCGGCGGCACCGCCGACGCCTGCGACCCGCCGATCGAGTGCCCCCCGATCGACACGCTCGGCTGCGTGCCGGCCTGCGAGGCGAGCGCCATCTTCGAGCCGGAGTGCATCGACGGCGAATGGCGCTGCCCACCGGACACGGTCTTCCTCGATGAATGCACCGGCGGGTGCCGCGGGCGGCCGGCGGGCTGTTGTGCGGAAAACGGATCCCGCACCGGCCCGAACTGCATCGACGGCGAGTGGACCTGCCCGGAGGGGAGCTCGTTCGAGGCATGCGGCGACCGACCGCCGGTGCCTCGTTCCATGGTGGGGACCTTCGCCGAGCTCGAGTGGGTTTCGTGCACGGCCCCGCCGAACCGGGCACCCGAGGACCCGATCGCGGAGCTGATCTTCACGGCGGAGGGGACCTACCAGCTCACCTTCCAGAGCCACCTCTTCGAGACGTTCATCGATTACCGGGGCTCGTACACGTACGCCCCGGAGACCGGCGAGCTGTCGATGATGGTCGACGGAGGGAACACGCTCTTCGACGATCTCGATCTCGACGGCCGGGTCGAGCGGTTCCCCGACGGAACGGTGGTGCTGTGGGAGATGTGGCTGGGCAATCTCGACCCGGACGCCCGTCCACCCGCCTGGTGCGGACATCGGTTGGAGCGTCGCTGATGGCGTCACGATCCCTGCATCTCTGCCGCAGCCTCCTGGCGGCCCTGTTGTGCGTCACTTGGATCGGCGGAGGTTGCGTCTCGGGAGACTTCAAGGACGACGACGACGACGCCGGCACCGAAGACGTTCCCGACGGGGATACCGACGGCGGGCGCGGACCACCGGCCGACGCCGCGGCGGCCGCGGATACCCTCGACCTCGCAGATGTCGCGCCTTCGCCCTGCGACACCCCGGCCACGTTCCGGTGCGTCGTCGAGTGCGGAGCGGCCACGTCGTTCGAGGCCATCTGCGGCCTCGAGGGTTGGGAGTGCCCGAACACGGCGCCGATCGACGCCCGCACCTGCGGCACGTGCACCGGGTTGGCCGCCAGCTGTTGCGACGACGACGGACGGGTGCTCGCCGAGCAGCTCTGCGTCGAGGGAGATTGGACGTGCTCCAGCGGTGCGGCGGAGGCTTGCGCGAGCTCGGTCGACTGCCCGGGCGAGGCACCGGCCGACTGCGTCACCGCCTGCGGCATCGACGCGGTGAGGTTGCGCGAGTGTCGGGACTCGGTCTGGCAATGCCCGGTGGGATTGCTGTCGATCGACGACTGCCCGCCGGCGTGCGAAGGAGACACGCCCGTCTGCTGCGACGCCGAGGGGGCCGTGATCACCGACGCCTACTGCATCGGGATCACGTGGCGATGCGACGAGCCGACGAGCCTGGACACCTGCGGAATGCTCGCACCGCCGACACTGACCGGCGCCTATGTCGAGACACAGTGGCTGGATTGTTCCGGCGTGCGCGCCGAGACCCCCTCGGACCCGATCGCGTCGCTGCTCTTCTACGGCGGCGACGAGTTCGAGCTGACATTCCAGAGCCACGAGGGGCTGTTCCGCGACTACTGGGGCACCGCGACGTACGACCCGGGCACGGGACAGCTGCGCATGACCGCCACCGGCGGCGCCAACCGTCTGACGAACACCGATCTCGACGGCATGGTCGTGCAGCTCCCCGACGGCACCTTCGAGTTCCGCGACATGTGGCTCGGCACCTCGGGAGACGACCCGGCGCTGGCAGCGGCCCATTGCGGACACGTCCTCCGACGGCTCGGCGGCGGAGGCTGACGCAACGTTCGAGAACACTCGAGCCATCGTCTGACGAACCTCGGAGGGACGACCACGCAAAGGCGCCCGGGGCCATCGCCGCGTAGAACGCCATTGCGGACGACGGACCACGATGGCAGGAAGAGACCAGTCGAACCCCCGACGCGAGGAAGATGGCCACAGGCTCCAAGACCGCGGTTGGCGCGGCGATCGCGGGCAACTCGCTCGTCGCCGCCTCGAAGATCGTGGCGTTTTTCGTCACCGGTTCGGGGGCGATGCTCTCCGAGGGAATCCACTCGGTCGCCGACACGCTGAACCAGGTTCTGTTGATGATCGGCATCGTCCGATCCGATCGGGACCCGGATCCGAAGTTCCGCTACGGGTACGCCGCCGAACGCTACGTGTGGGCCCTGATCTCGGCGGTGGGTATCTTCTTCCTCGGCTGCGGGGTCACGCTCTACCACGGCGTGCAGTCCCTGTTGCACCCGCACCCCCTGGAGTCCATCGGGGTGGCGGTCGGCGTGCTGGCGCTGTCCTTCGTGATCGAGGCGTTCGTGCTCTTCATCGCCTACCGGGGGCTGCGTCGGGCTGCCGGCGGCCGTCCCTTCGTGCGATACGTCCTCGACGAAGCCGATCCCTCGGCCGTGGCGGTGCTCTTCGAGGACTCCGCCGCCTGTCTCGGCGTGGTGATCGCCTTCGTCTGCATCATGCTCGCCCACGTCACGGGAGATCCGCGGTGGGACGCGCTCGGATCGATCTCCATCGGCCTGCTGCTCGGCGTGCTCGCCATCTGGCTCATCGCCCGCAACCACCAGCTCCTCGTCGGGCCCGGCATCCCGGAGCACGAGCTGGCGCAGATTCGCACAATCCTGACCGAAAGCCCGATCATCGAAGAGGTCGTCGACTTGCGAACGCGTATGCTCGGCACGGAGGAATACCGCGTAAAGGCCGACGTGGTGTTCGACGGCGCGGTGATGAGCCGAAAGCTCGATCCGATCCTCCGAGGCGCCTGGGATCGACTCGACACGTTCGAGCAGTTCCGAGCGTTCGCTCACAGTTACGCCGATCAGGTCACCGATCTCCTCGGCGACGAGATCGACGAGCTGGAGCGCCAGATCTGCGCCGCGGTGCCGAAGGCGAAGTTCCTCGATATCGAGGCCGACTGAGATGATCCCCTACGTCCCGAGCTTTGCTCCGGCGGTAGAGGGGCACAAGGAAGGACAGGTCTCCGCCAACGACCTCTTCCGCGCGATCATGGCCCACGCAGATTGGCGCGTCGCCGCCCGGCCGGGCGAAGACGGGCAACCGCGTATGGCCGTGATCCGCAAGCCGAACAGCGGACGGCTGATGGAGATCTTCAGTGGCGACGCGGCGCTCGAGGCGTTCGCTGAGGGAGAGGGCGAGGACCAACGTCCGAGCACGCTGCTCCGGATGCCGGGGTTCATGCTCTTCGGCCAGCTGGAGGACGAGACGGTCCATCGCGTCAACATGGATCTGCACACGCCGCAGGCGACGCACTTCTGGGTCGAACAGCTTCCCCTGCTCCGCGCGTGGGCGGGGATCGCCGCCGCAGAGCTGGCGCTCTACCGGCCGCAGACGTTGCCCAACCCGTTCGCGGTCCTGCGGCGCTTCGACGGCTACCACGTCCTCGTCCGCCACCTCGACGGCGAGCGCGACTTCGTGATGGCGCCCGACGAAGCCGACCGCGCGCTCGCCGCGGTGTGCACGGCCGAGGACACGATCGACGAGCTCGTCGCCGAGGTCGAGGGCGAGCTCGAAGGTGAGTTCGAGATCGTCCGCCTCGATGGCGAAGAGCTATTCACCTCGCTCGCCGCGATGCCCTTGGACGGCGTCGTCTTCAATCCACTGACCCACCTGGCACCGGTCGCGCTCGCGGCGGCGGCGATCCCCCGAATCCTCGACTGAGCGCCTTGTCCTGGCGCCGGGACGACCGCTGCGGCCTTACTGGCGCTCGGCGATCAGCTCGCGCAGGAGACGACGGGTGAAGTACCAGCCCACCTGCTTGTTGGACACGTGACGGCCGAGGTGCCGCGAGAAGAGCGGTCGGTACGGCCGGCCGTCTTTGACCCGGAGCTGCAGGTAGTCGCTGCTCACCGTGGTGAACACCTCGCGACGCTCCATCCGCCGCCGCAGCTCCTCTCGGACGTCGACGAAAGAGCGCTCCAGGTGGAACGTCCAGTACCCCTCTGGGGGGAGTCGGAGGTGGTGCACGAGCACCACCCGCCAGTCTGCGGGGTCCCGATCCTCCTTGTCGACGCCGACGAGCACGACGTTCCGGATCTTCCGGTACAGACGCGTCCGAGCGAAGCGGGCGCCGCGCAGCAGGTCGTCGAAATCGTCGCCCAGCTGGTGGATGCAGACGGTCTCCCGCGGGTTGCCGTCACGGTCGGCCCGGTAGGTCTTCAGCTCGCCGTCGTCGAAGTCCAGGAGCCGGTGCCCCGGGTCTATCCCGAGCACGGCCTCGACCGCCCGGCCAGCCCCGCCCTTGTCGGCGAGTCGCGCGAGCACGTCGGTCGGCACCAGGGCTCCGAGGGGTTGACCCCAGAGGTCTTCCAGTCGAGCGAGCGCTTCGGTGGTGAGCATGACGTGATCGCTCAGAACGCGACGATGCGACCCGTCACCCGGAGGTCCGGGCTGACGCCCTCCGACCACGCGACGAAGTAGTGCCGATCGCCGAGGGCGACGACCACGGTGCCGTACGGGGCCGCCGGATCGACGGGCGTCAGCTCCGCTCCAGGAGCCATCGCGACCTCGTCGTCAGCTCCTTCCCAGAAGAAGGGCTGCACGACCACATCGTTCCGGAAACCCGAGATGACGCGGTACCACATGACCAGCCCGGTGTTCTCGACCGGGTCGAGGGCCAGACTCGGCGTGTGGTCGATGCGGCGGGCCATGCCGATGCGTGTGCCCGCACCGACCGGGCCGCTCGGTCCGACCCGGTGGATGATCACGTCGCCGATGGTCTCGCTGTCGCCGGTCAGCGCGGCGAAGGTCGTGTCGCCCCGTGCGACGACCCCGGTCCCTCCGCCTTCCAGGTCGCCGAGGCCCTGCTCGTCGAACGGAGCGTCGCCACCGAGGCGGGCGATCCGAGGCACGTCGGTCGCCCCGACGGCGGTCTCCGTCCACGACACGACCGCGCTCATGCCGTCGCCGACGGTCAGGTCTGGGAACACCTGGCCGACCTGGGGTCCCAACGCGACGTCCGCGGCGTCCCCGATCGGCTCTCCATCCGGCGTCAGGTTCTGGACGAATACCTGGAAGGCCGGCGCGTCGTCGTGGCCCCAGGACCCGGCGACAAAGAAACCGTCGTCGGTCGCGGCGAGCGCGGGCATCCACGCGTTGCCGGTCTGCGCGACCCCGCCGCGAGTCATCTCGAGAGGTGACTCCGCGTCGGCGAGGGGTTCGCCGTCGAGCGAGAACGCGCGCGCCATGATGTCGAGGTTGTCGGCGCCGGTCCCGTTGTCGGACTGCCAGACGACGAGGAGCCGCTCGTGTCCGACGGCGACCTCGGGCTCCGTCAGTATCCGACCCCCGATCGCGTTGATGCGACGGGGCTCGAGCGACGCCGTGCCGTCACAACTCAGCCGCGTCATCCAGACGTCGAATCCCCCCGAATCGTCATCGACCGGCCGGTTGTACACGACCCAGATCTCGCGTCCGTCGAAAGCGGCGGCGGCGTGAATCTGGGTCGCCGGACCCGCCGCGTCGATGGCGAAGGGCGTGTCAGTGACGACGACCTCCAGGCAGGCAGGCAGCGGCGGCGGCACGTCCTCGTCGGGCGCGGTGTCGCGGGTGTCCGTGACGTCGCCAGCGTCGACCGCGGGCAGTAGTGTCGTGCCGTCGTCTCCGCACGCGCCGATGAGCGCGAGCAGTGACAGAGTCGTCAGTGAGAACCGGTGTTGTCTGGCCATCGATAGTCGACGAGGGAGAGAGCTTCCGGCGGCTGAGGACGGCCATCGATCGATGGGGATCCCTGACGCAGACCACTACCACAACCGGGTCGATCCGCGGTGCCTCGCGTCGCAAGTCCGGGTGGGAGCCGCGCGGGTCGGTTCGACACGGCGTGTGTCTTGCCGGATCGACCAGCGCCATACATGTGCGCGAGGCCACCATCTGATATCCCATTTGATTTCAACCAGATATCTTGACCCACCACACAGACACCCGTTACTCTGACAGGCGGCGTCGACCGTGTTGGGGCATCGCGAGGAGACGCCGGGGTGAACCGAGACCGCGGTCCACGGATTGGAGGAGAGGATGTCGAGCAAGACACGGCCGGCGAGAGCATCGGTGAAGGCGCCTTCGGGCGGGCCCGCCGACAGCGAACTCCCAGAGCAGTGCGGCCCGCCGACACCCGCATCCGGTTTCGCAATCGCCGGTGCCCACGACGCGTCGTCCGGGGATGCGAACATCTTCGCCGAGTACGACGCGCGGAACACCAGCTCCGGCGAAAGCCGACCGGTGTCCTTGCCTCCGATCACCGACGACAGTCTCAGTCACATCGACCCGCTCGTCATGATGGCGGCCACCCCTGCCCCTCCGGTGATGGAAGAAGACGAGGACCCGGCCATCGAGGCTCGCTTGTCAGAGACCGCCCCCTTCGTGCCACCGGATACCCTTCTCGCCGCCGCGACGCCGGAAGAGGACCTGGCAAAGACCGGCGAGTGGTCTTCGGCTCCGCGGATTCCCCACGTCAGACGTGCCATCCAAGGGACCCCGGCCGGCTGTGCGGCCGTGATGCGACGGCGCAAGCGCTGAGCCCGATCCCGTAGGCCGGCCGACAGCCGACGTGGGGCGACCGCGGCGGGAAGGGAACCTCGGAATCAGAGCGGGGGTAGCAGATCCTCGACCTGGAGGTCGTAGTCGGCGGTCTCCCCGGTGGTGGCGGACCGGACTCGCAGGACCCGTCGATCGCCCGGGGCTCCGCGCAGCCGGTTCCGCGCTTCGTCCAGCGCCATCGCGTCCACGGGGTCGCCATCCACGTGCGTCAACCAATCGCCGACCTCGATCACCGTCTCGGCCACGGCGCTCGGACTGAAGATCATCTCGACGCGCATGCCTTCCGGGCGCGACGACAGCGCCAGCCCCACGTGATTCCATTCGTTCTCCGGTACCGGCGCCGCGTCGCCGTACGGCCAGAGACGGAACATCGAGTCGGGCCCCCGCGACTCGACCAGGAAGTGCCGAAACGTCGGGTAGCCGAGGAAGCCGTCGATGACGACGCCCGCCCCCTCCAGCAGCCCGGTGACGTGGTTGTCCGTCGGAATGACCACGACCCACTCGCCCGTGACGACCGCGTCGCCGAGCCGAAGCTCCGGCAGTCGGCTGACGAAGGCATCGTCGGTGCCCCAGTTCGTCGAGAACACGTAGCCGTCGAGGCGGGGGAGTGTTCCCTCGTAGGCAGCGGCGGCTGCCTCGTAGGCGCCGGCCTCGATGATCGTGGCGGCGGAGCCGGTGTCGGCGAGCAGCGGGATGATCGCATCGTCGGTCAGTCCCACGTCGGCGACGGGCAACTCGCTCTGCAACGCGAACACGAAGTCCGACGGCTCGACCGCGTCGACCGAGGGTGGTGAGGTCGGCGGTTCCTCCTTGTAGAACCAGGCCTCGAGACCGGCGTAGTCGATGAACGTGTACACGCCCTTGAGGGCCGACTGGCCGAGGAGGGCATCGATGTTCACGCCGGCCCACGCCTCGCCCTCGGCGAGATCGCGCCCCTTCGACGGCACGCCGCAAAGCACCGTGGTGCCCAGCGACGTCGTCTCGGTCGTGAACACGTCTGTGGCTCCATCGGTGAGATCGAGGTCGTAGGAGACGAACTGGGCGCCGCTGTCGATCACGAACGCCAGGTCCAGACGCTCGTCCCAACCTCCGTCGACGATCGCCAGGCCGTCGAGCGTGACCCTCAACGGACGCCCCTCGACGAAGTAGGGGGAGTCGTCGGGGCAGGTGGCCGTGCCGTCATCGCCGTCGCCCAAGTCGGACGGCGACGCGTCCTCCTCGTCGATCGCGTCACCCGGAGCGTCCTCGTCCGCGGTGTCCGCATCGCCCGTGTCGGGCGCGCTGTCGGGCGCGGCGTCGGTGTCGTCGAGCGGCGCGTCCGGCGACGCGTCGGCGGCATCCGAGAACCGGGTGTCGACGGCGGAGTCGGCGTCGGCGCGCGTGTCCACCAGATCGGTCGTGTCTCCGGCCGTGTCGGCAGAATCGCCGTCGTCGCCGCCGCATCGGAGTAGGGCCAAGGCGGCGAGCGTGGCGAAGACGGGGAGTCGGCGGATCTGCATCGAGGGCTCCGGTGGAAGGTCCGCCCAGGGTCGCTGGCCACGGGTTGACGGTCAAGGCGGCGCCCGCAGACCCGCCGGCAGCCCGAGGAGTCGATCGCCGACCCGTTTGACGCTACAACGGTGACGAAGCCGAACCGAGATCGCCCGGCCTCTGCCAGCGGGAAGCCCCTCATGTTCCGAACCCTGTCGATCACCGCCCTCCTGCTTGCGCTCGCTGCACCGGTCGCGGCCGCTGACCTCGTCGGCACGGTCGTCGACGCACACGACGCGCTGCCCGTCGCCGGCGTGCGGGTGATCGCGCTGGGCAGCGGCGTCGATGCGATCACGGACGCCCAGGGTCGATATCGGCTCACGCTGCCGGCGGATCGCACGCAAGACGACGTGCGGGTCGCTGCCCCCGGTGAGGCGCCCGAGCGCGCCCTGACCTGGGTCGGACTCCGCGCGGCCGAGCACCGTACGCTGCACGTCTTCCGCCCCGGCGTCGCCCCTCGCGGCGACATGGCCTGGGGCGCCCCTCTGCCCTTCCGCCCCGACGACGGACGACCCGACGCGCCGGTGTCGATCGCCGAGTTCCTGGAGTCGCACCCCCTTGGCCTCACGATTACCGGTCCCCTCCCGGACGCGATCCGTGTCGGACGTCGCATGGCGGACAGCTGCTCCGGCAACCCGATTCAGCGCATCGACACGGTCTCGCTCGAGGAATACGTCCAGGGGGTGCTGATTCCCGAGATCGGCGTCTTTCGCGCGGTCGAGGGCGGAGAGCCGGCCGCCGCCGAGGTGTTCAAGGCGTTTGCCGTCGCGGCGCGCTCGTACGCCGTCTGGTTCTACTACCAGGATCCCACGGCGGAGTTTCACATCGACGACACCGCCTGCAACCAGCGCTACGAGGATGCACGCAACGAGTACATCGGGGCCCAGGTCGCCGCGACGGCGGGGATGATCATGGTGCAGGCGGCCGACCCGACCGTCATCGACAAGTTCGAGTACGCGGCAAGCTGCGGCCGGCACGGGAGCCGACCGGAGTACCAGGACGCATTGGTGCCCGACGACACCGGAGTCGAGGCATGCGTCGGCTCGTGGTGCGGCCACAACGGCTGCGCGGGGCACGAGGTGAACCCGGCCCTGCCCGACTCCGGCCGCTGCCTCGTGCGGGGAATCTGCCAGTGGGGCTCCGTCGAGCGCTCGATGCGGGGCGACGCGTACAGCGACATCCTCGCCCACTACCAGCCGAACCTCTCCGTCGTGACGCTCGGCGAGGGCGGACCGACGCGCCTGGTGGGGTTCGTGAGAGTGGGCGATGTCTTCGCCGGCGCGCCGGTTGCCGACGTCAGCGTGAGGCTGGACACCGGAGAGGCCACGACGACCGACGGCGGCGGTTTCTTCGCCTTCGAGGACGTGACGCCGGGACTCCGGACCCTGGACTACTCCGGGGGCGGAATCGTGCCGACGACGCAGGACAAGGAGGTCGTCGAGGGGATCACGAACTGGGCGAGCGTCTCTGCCGAGCTCGAGGGCGGCGGCACGGTCGACGACGGACCGGACGCTGGCAGCCCGGACAGCGGGAGGCCGGACTCCGGCGCGCCGGACAGCGGGGCGTCGGACACGGGAGTGCCCGACGCTGGGGCACCCGACGGTGGGGCGACGACGGACGGCGGTGTCGTCGGCGACACCGGCGACACCGGCGTGGACACCGGCAGCGTCATCGACGACGCCAGCGGACCGTCGGATGGGGCCCCGTCCGACGGCTATGTGCCGCTCTACACTCTCGTAGGCGCCGACGTCGAGGTGGAGCGCGGATGTGGCGTGTCCGGCCGGGCGGGAGCCCGGCACAGGTGGATCGCGGCTCTCGCGATGGTCGCGGTCGGGAGCCGGCGCAGGCGACGAAGCTGACCGGTCGGGGCGTGCGAGGCGTAGCGGCGAACCGAGCCGCGAAAAAAGATCGCCGCGGTGCGCCGAAGATGGGTCGATCGTGGCCGAAGATCGGAGACCGCCGCCCCGCTGCGCGATATCGCGCAGCGAGTTGCGCGGTTGCAAGCAGCCCCGGGGGTCGCGTCAGACCCTGATGAGCAAAAAGTCCATTGATTCCGCCCCATGAGCGTCTTGGCACGTCGCTTGCTCCTATCGGGGCCCACACATCAAGGAAGGTCCTAGTGGGGGGGATTGGGGGCGCTCGGGGAGGAGCATCACCACGGAACGAGCCAACTGCGAGTTGGCTGATAATGGCGGCTCTGTGCCGCGAAGCCCGGTAGCGGGGTTCAACGACGACGCGGGGCACGGAAAAACCGTGCCCCGCGCGTAGTTTTTGGAGACCACCGCCGGTCGGGTCGCCGGGGAGGGCGAGTCGGCGGTGATCCTCTGTCAGCGGTCGATCTCGTCGTCGTCGATCGATGTCTCCTGGGCGGAATGGCCGTCTTCACCGACCTCCGACGAGGCGTCCGGCGTGGGCGGAGACTCCGCGGCCTCGCTGTCGAGACCGGCCACCTCTTCGTCGGGCGGCTGGACGAAACGACCCGCGAGAACACGGACCATGGCCCCCCCTCGACGCACGCCCCACACCAACACGGCGAGCGCGACGATGGCCATCGACAGCTCGACCGGCGTATCGGTCTCTGCCCCCAGGTAGCCGATCGTCACCGCCAGCGCCGCAACCCCCAGCAGGGCGACCACGACGAATACGGTACGGCGACGCGGACGGAGCCACCCTCCGAATAGGCCGATCCACACCAGCACCGTGCCGGTGATCGCGAGCAGCTGGCCGATTCCCGCGCCGCGCTCTGACGAGTAGGGAATCGACATGCCGATCTCGCGACCGGTCTGGTTGGCGTAGAGCATCTCGAAGCTGTACCGCATGCCGGCATTCGGAACGCGGATCCGCGGAGGTTGATCCGGCGTCGCCGAAGCAGCGGCCTCTTCCGCGAGCTCCTCGCCGCTGACGTAGACCCCGGAGGCAACGACATCCATGTCCGATTCCGGCTCTCCGTAGCGCAGGTCGTCCGGCAAGAAGACGTCCCACCGCGTTTCCGTGACGACCATGTCGGGCGTCGGCAGCGAGCCCGTCACCCGCCCCAGGAAGCCCATTCGAGGCTGCCTCGTGGCGTAGATCAGCTCGACGGGGAACCCCCGCGTGGAGTTGATGATCTTGATCAGCACCTCGGGCTCGTCGCTCTCTCCGTCGGCGAGCGCCGGACTCTCCGACTCGCCGGCGACGGTCGCCGACCACACCTCGGCGCCGCGTGGAAGCCGCACCCGAAGGAACTGCTGCCGGCTGTTCCGCACCAGGAAGCGGGCCGTCGTCACGATGAACCCGTCGCGGGTGTAGAGCGTGCGGTAGTGCGCCGCGTCGATCGTGGCGGCCTGGACGTCGATCTCCTGGTGACGGGTCACCCGCAGTGCCAGCCGCGGCGCCGGATCCGCCTGCACGTACTTGAACGCGAGGAGGATCGGGTTGGTCGTTCGCATCACGAGCTGTTGGGGGAGCTCCGACGCCTCGACCGTCGACAGGTTCTCCACGGCCGCCGTCTGCACCTCGACCGCCGTGAGCGCCTCGACGGCGATTCGCCCCTGTTCGACCTCGGCGCCTTCGACGCGCACGGTCGGAATCTCGACCTCTCCCTCTTCGTCGGCGTGGATGCGCTCGTAGGACAACTCGACGCGGAACTGCCCGTCGAGTTCCTGGGTGAACTCGGTGCGGATCAGCTGGCGCCCGTCGCGCTCCTCGACCTCGTGCGTCCGGAGCGAAGGGGCGGTGAGCTCGAGGAAGTTCACGCCGAGCGGCAGAGTGAGCTCCAGCTCCATGATGCTCCCCGACTTGACGTCGATCTCGACCGTCGCCGAGGCGTGGGTCGTGACGTCGCCGAGGGAGATCAACGTGTCGACGCGGGCGTCCATTCGTCCCTGACGGCGTTCGGGAGCGGCGGCCAGGACGACGACGCGGGGCGTGGGCTCGGCATAGCGGAAGGTGTGGGCGACGGTCAGCTCCGCGGTGTCGCGCACGAACGCGGGCAGCTGGTTTTCTCCGACGCGCGTCACGCCTTCTTCCGTGCTCGGTTGAAGCGTGAGCTCGCGGCTCGACAGAAGCGCGAGCATTCCGCGCTGCCGATGGACCCCGACGCCGCTCAGCACCGGCACTTCGAACCCCGCCGCGGCGCTCGCCGCCGTCCCGGTCAGTTTCTCGTAGTGCACATCGAACCGGAACTCGCCGGCGACACGCTGGTCGAGGAACAAGGTGACCGTCCGAGGCTCCTCCGAGCTCACGCGCCAGTCGACGACCTCACCGCCAGGAGACTCGATACGGTTGATCTGGGCATCGGCGGGCACTGACAGATCGAACTGGCTGGTGTCTCCCCGCGTGACCTCGAAGACCGCGATCGCGTGTACGTAGAGCACCCCCTCTTCGGCGTGGGCCAGGTGGTAGATCGCCGCGTTCGCTCGTGTCTCCTCGGCGGCGATGACCTCGTCGGGAACCGCCTCGGACCAGCTCAGCGTCACCAGGTCGGTCATCGGCACGTTGACCGACGCGACCGTGACGCCTTCAGCGACGCGGTTCTCGACTGCTCCCGTCGGCTCCACCGCAACCTCCTTCTCGCCCTCGAGGGTGAGCTCGAAGCGCGAGACCGGCACGCGCGGTACGGCGACCGACACCCTGGGTGCGCCGGTTTCGCGGGAGATCGGTGCCTGGAATCGTACCGTGACGGTATGGCGACCGCGGCCGCTCAGGGTCACGGCGAAACGGTTGTTCGCGACCTGGATCGGAGCCTCGGTCCCATCGACGGACAGCGAGACCAGGGCGACGGAGCTCGGAAGAAGCTCGACCGTTGCCGCCTCGCCGCCGAGCTCGACGCCGTAGCTGGCGACCCAGGTGACCGCTTCGTCGGAGACCTCACCGACGTAGCTCGCCCGACTGATCGTCGCCGAGGCCAACGTGGCGGTACTCCAGGTGATCTGCGCCGCGCTCGCCCGAGGCAACGTGGCCGTGAGCACGGTCCGACCGCCGCTCGCCGAGCTCCGAACAGCGCTCCCGGGTACGACCGACACCGCGAGCCCCGAGCCCGGCAGCGTCGCCCGCAGCTGGGTTCCCGCGGCGGGCGGCAACGGAACGGCGAGGGTCGCACCGTTGGCGTGGACCCCGGCGTCGACCTGGTAGACGAGCCGCACGCTGTGACTTCCACGGGTGTTCTGAATCCACCCGAGGCCAGCGGCCGCCGGGACGAGCTGCATCGGCCGACCTCCCGCGGTTGCCGACACGAGCGCCGTGCCCGTGGGGAGGACCGGCACCAGGGTCCAATCGTCGACGAGCACCTCCACGGTCATCGTCAGCGTGACCTCGGCGGTCGGCCGCAAGGCGGTCTCGTCGACTTCGATCTGGACCGCGGCGTTTCCGATCGCCCAGCCGGCGGACACGCCGTTGGTGTCGGCGCCGCGCGACACGAGCTCCTCGTAGACGTCGAGCGGGATCTGCACGTGACCGCCAGCCGGTTGGGCGAACGCCATGGTGGCGTAGAGAACGACGGCGAGCGTCGCGAACAGGGCGCGGGAGAGACTCATGGGGTCACCTCGTCGGTGTCGAGCGGCGGTTCGAGGAGCTTCAGGTAGCCGGCGTAGAGGAGGGAGTCGGCGATCTCGTTCGGACGTTCCCAGGCGTCGCTGGACGCGAGCGCGGAGATGAAGTCGCCGAGCAGTGCCAGATCGGTATCGAGCCCGGGGTCGGTATCGAAGCCGGGCACCAACGCACCGAGCCCGGAGAGGGTGGCGTTGAACGCAGCGACCTCCTGGGTCGCCCGGCCGATATGTCCATCGGCGGCCAGGGCGCCAGCTCTCTGCAGTGTCTCCGAGAGGCCGAAGGCCACCAGGTTCTTGGTGACGTTCAGCTGCAACGGACCCGGCTCCCGCACACCGCGAGACATTCCGAGATGCGCGCGTCCGACGCCGTTGCGCAGGTGCACGAGATCCTTGTAGCGGACGGTGACGTCGGCCACAGGACCGGGCCCGGGAACGACGACGTCGAGCAGGATCACGTGCGAGTCGCCCGCGTAGAACGCCGGGATGACGATCTGAATGCCGTCCTCGTCCTCACCGCGGTCGGCCTGGATCCCGAGGCTGCGGGCGATGCGTTGGTCCACCGCCTGCTCGGCATCGCGGACCCGCTGCGCCTGCGCCTCGTCGAGGCGTCGCGATCCGAGCACGTCGATGAGCTGAACGCCGGCCGCCAGTCGGATGCGGAGCCGCAACGCCCGGGCCACGGCACGACCAGCCGCCGAGATCTCCCGGTCGACCAGGGACGCGGCGTCGGCCGCCCGCTCGAGCAGGCGCCGATTCCCCTGTCCCGAGAGCGCGAGACGGTCGAGCTCCGACAGGTCGATGCGACTGCCGACGCCGACCACACTTGTGGGAATGCCGTCGACCGCCGCCTGGTGAACGGCGCGATCCAACCCCCACAACTCGCCGCCGATACGGCCGGGGGTCACGACGAGTACGAGGCTGCTCCCGAGCGGCGCGTTCGGATCGTCCGAGGCGCTTACCCGCTGCACGGCAGCCGCGTAGGCGTCGAAGAGCGAGAGCGTCGGCGCGTCCGAGAGCGCTTCGGCCGTCTCTCCCAGCGCCTGCGTCGCCGCGACCGACACCGGCCCATAGCCGAAGGTACCGGGCTCGATCAGCACACCTCCGGGCCGCCCGGCCACGACGAGGGAGAACTGGTCACCGATGTCCGACGCTTCGCTGAGCGCCTCCAGGAGCGCGCGCATCGCCGACGCCTGCTCGACATCGAAGTGCTCGCGCAGGTCGAGCACCACACCGATGTTCATCGCCGGCCGACGGCCGGACCGCCGATCCGTTCCCCGCAAGCCCACCTGGACGCGCATGCGCGTCGGCCCTTCGGCGGCGGCGGAGTCGGCATCGAGGTAGACGGCGATCGCCGAGCGGTCAGGCGCGTCGAAGGGTTGCTCCACCGTCCGGCTGCGCCTCGCCAGTTCGAGCCCGGATCCATCGACGACTGCTCCCAGGCGCTGCTGGAGCGCGCGAATGACCGGGTCGCCCGGGACGTAGGTGCTCGCCCAATAGCCACGCGGCTCGCGGAAGGCCACGTTCTCGACTGTGCTCCAGCTCGCGAGAAACGCGCTCGCCGCCTGGAGCGCGCTCGCGTCGGCGCGCACTTCTTCCTCTGTCTCCTCGATCGGCTCCTCCGGAACGAGCGCCTGCGCGTAAGGCGCCTCGGCCGGCGGCGAGCTCGTGGTCGCGGTGCGATAATCGAACCGACCGTCGACCGCGGCGGGATCGCCGGCCACGAGGCCGTTCGACACCTCGTCGATCCCGCCGGGCACCCGCAGACCCTGTTCGTTCGCGGCCCGCTCGTCTTCCTCATCGCCCGCGTGAACAAAGTCGTCGTCCCATCCCAGGCGCTCGCCACCCTCTCCCTCTGCACGGAGATTGCCACCGAGAGCCAACCGAACCGGCGCATCGCCGGGCTGCCCGGACCCTTGGATCCCGTTGTCATCGTCGCCGTCTCTGCCGCGCTCCGCGTCCGTGGTCGGCCGGAGCGTCCGGGCGGGCCCGGGCTCGGCCGCGGGGCGGTCCTGGCCCTGTATTCGGCCGAACGCCACTGTCCCGCTCGGCCGGTTCGACTCCTCCTGCTCGACCTCGCCAGCGCGGGCGTATGCACGGTCGGCATTCGCATCACCGCCGCTGTCGAACGAACCGACGCCACGGACGTACCCACGGTCGCGGCTCGCAACATCGCCGCGGCCGGCCTCGGAGAGCCTCCCGCCACGGCCGAGCCGATCCTCTCCGGCGTCTCCGGCGCTCCGTTGTCCGAGCGCGGCCAGGGCCGATGGTTCGTTCGCCCGGTGCTCGGCCCCATCTCGCACCTCTTCCCGACGACGGGAGCGCTCCATCGCAGCGCCCCTGCGCTCGCCGCGGACGTCGCTACGCATCACCGTCCCCTCGGCGCCGCTCGACGCGCCGAGACCGCTTCGCGCAACCACCTCGGGCTCGGGAGCGGGTGCCCCCGCCGCGCCCGAGGGTGGCGGCGTCGCCGGCACTGGTCCCGCCGTCTGTGACAGCTCGTCGAACACCGACTCCTCCGAGTCGGTGATGATGGCGGTGAAGCGGTCGGCTGCCTCGAGCTCGAAGCCCGTGGTCGCCGGTAGGGCGAAGTCCCCTCCGGAGAGGCGCACCGTCGTCGTGAAGAGGAGCAACGCCGCCGCGACGCCGACCACCGCGGAGCGCCCCGGGTGGCGGACGATCAACCCGCCGAGGACGCCGCCCACCGCCTTCGCGACGGCGACGAGCCACTGTCCGCAGCGACGGAAGAGCGCCACGGCCGCAGCCCACCAGAGCCCCAACGACTCGCGCCCTCC
>CAZFPM010000001.1:0-49048 GCA_964520965.1 uncultured Myxococcales bacterium | reverse complement strand
GTGGACCGACGGGCGCCTCACTTTCGGTGTCGGGTGTCTCCACGGCGGCCCATGGCGCCGTCGACACCGCGTCGCGGTCGGCGACGGCCGCGAAGGCCCCCGTCGTGGTCTCCTCGGAGGCGGTCACGGCGGAGACAGGGAGCGACGGCTCGTCGACGACGTTCGTCGCGTCGAGGCCGGCGACCCGGGCCAGCGTGGCCGCCACCAGCTCGTCCGACGCGTCGTGGGCCTCGAGCTCGACGAGCTCGCGGTCGACCTCGATCAACGCCAACAAGACGCCGTGACACGCATCGCAGGCCGCGAGGTGCGCGTTGAGTTCGGCGTCGCCGCGAAGGGCGTCGAGGCCGGCATCGGCGATCCGCTCCTGGACCTGTTCGCAGCGGGTGTTCATCGGTTCACCTCCCGGTCCGCGCGGAGACGTCTTCGCGCCAACGACCGTCCCATCGCGAGGCGGGCGCGCCGCAGGTGCGTCTTCACGGTGTTGGTCGGGATCCCGAGCGCCTCGGCCGCGCTCGCCCGATCGAGCTGCTCGACACAGCACAGCAGGACGACGTCTCTCTGCTCGTCCGGCAGCCGCGCGATCTCCGCCTCGATCCAGCAGGCGGTCTCGTTGGCCTCCAGCATCTCGCCCGGATGGGAGCCCGCGGCGGCGGTGCCGTCGAGATCGTCGCGCACCTCGGTGCCGGCTCGAATGGTCCGCTTGCGGAAGTAGCTGCGCGTCGTGTTGACGGCGATCGCGAAGATCCACGGCCGGAGCGGCCGGTCTGGCTCGTATTGGCCGGCCGCGGCATGAACCCGGCAGAAGATCTCCTGGAAGAGATCGTCGCGGTCGGCGACCGGAACCGACGTCCGCACGAGGTACCCGTACACGGAGCGCCGATAGCGCTGCACCAGAACCGCGAACGCCTCCGCGTCTCCACGAGCATGCCGCGGAAGCAGCATGCGATCGTCGAGATCGACGATTTCGGCGGGCGTTTCGCTCGGAGGACGCAACATCGGGAGTGGTGGACTCATCGTTCCGCGCAGCATCGGATTCGATATGGTGCTACGCGTCAGTTTCGAAAGCGTTTCACTTTCTCACTTTTCTGTTCCGTTCTGGACGTTCGAGGCGGGATGTTCGAACATGCTCGAACTGCGCGCCGACCCAGGCCACGACTCGATGAAACTTCTCCCGATCGTGCTCAAAGACGAGTTGACCGGAGAGACTGCCTTCGACTTCGCCGAAGGTCTCTCACTCCACGGGTTCGCGGAATACGACGGAATCGTGTTCCAGCTCGACGACTCGAGCTCGTTGGACGTCAACGGCCTGGCGGTAATGGTGAGAATCTACTCCCACCTCGAACAGCGAGGGAAGCGACTCTACGTCGTCGGCGCGTCCAAGTCCCTGTCGCGAGCCTTCTCCCGCCTCGGGCTGAGCCGCGTGCTCAACGCGCCGGACCTCGCGAAGAGGACGACGGTCGATACGGACCCGACCCTGTCGTCGCTCACCGGCTCGCATGTCGCCGTGTCATCGTGAGCGCGGCGCGGAGCGTGTGAGCCCGACGGTCGAGGCGCTGTTCGATCGCGGCGAGATCGAACGATGGCTGCGGCGCGACCCGGTGCGTCAGGTCTACGCCATCGGCGACCTCGACGACTTCTTCTGGCCCCAGACACGCTGGTGGGGACACCGCGCGGCGAGCGGCGAACTCGATGCGGTCGCGCTCCTCTACGAGGGGTTGCGCACGCCGACGTTCCTGGCGCTGACCGACGATCTCCCCCCCATGCACACGCTGGTGTCCGCACTCCTGCCGACACTCCCTGGGCACGTCTACCTGCACCTGGAGCCCGGCCTGGCCGAGGTGTTGGAGCGCCGCTACGCGCTGAAACCCCACGGGTTGCACCTGCGGCTGGGGTTGCCCGGTGCCGTGCGGGCCGACGGTCTGGACACGAGCGCCGCCGAGGAGCTCGGACCGGAGAATCTCGACGAGGTGCGAGCATTCTACCGCGAAGCGTTTCCCGCCAACTGGTTCGATCCGCGGATGCTCGAGACCCGCAGGTACTACGGACTCCGACACGACGGCGGTCTCGTCAGTGTAGCCGGGGTACACGTCTGGTCGCCGCAGCTCGAGGTCGCCGCGCTCGGCAATATCGCGACCCACCCGGACCGCCGGGGGCGGGGACTGGGCCGGCAGGTCACTGCGCGCGCGTGCCAGGCGCTCGCCGACGACCGGTGCGCGGTCGCGCTGAACGTCGCGGCCGACAACGCCGCGGCGCTCCGAGTCTACGAGCGTCTGGGGTTCGTCCATCACAGCGCGCTCGAGGAGTTCGAAGCGCACGCGCGCTGACCCATACGGTCCTTCACTGAGTCAGCTCGCCGTCTCAATGAAGGGCCGTATCAGTCGCAGGTCGACGAGACCTCGCCCGGCTCCGTCCGCAGCAGCTCTCCCTCGAGGTCGTAGACGTGCACCCGCGACGACCGCGCGCGCGCCGCGGCAAGCACCTCGGTCTCTTCGCCGACGAGCACGATCGTGAGCTCGGCCGGGTCGAAGAGATCGGCGCCGAGGGCCGCCGCCGGATCCACCTCTACCGCGGCAACCCGACCACGATATGACTCCAGGTACGACAGATCGACGCCGAGCCGGAGCAACCAGGCGATGCGGCCGGCCAGCTGCGCGTTTGTCTGCAATTCGATCGGGAAGACGCCCCGCAGGTAGTCGACCGCATCGTCGAAGTCGTCTTCCGAGAGCTGCTCGCTCGCGAAGCGGCGGAACTCGTAGAGGAACTCGTCCATCGCCTCGCCCGTGACCTCGCCGCGCACGTTGGAGCTGGCCCTGAATCCGGCGCTGGCGTCGAACTGCTGCAGGCGGCTGTACGCGCCGTAGGTGTACGACTTGTCCTCCCGCAGGTTCATGAACAGACGGGCACTCGCGCCGCCGCCGAGCACCTGGTTCGCGACCATGGCGGTGATGTAGCCGTCTTCGTGAACGGAGACGCCCGGTCCGACCCACACGATCGAGGTCTGCGCGCTGTTCGGACGCACGACGACGTGTGCCTCGTTGCAGGTCGTGAAGGTGACGGCGGGCGCCTCGGAGGCCATGCCGACCTCGTTGGTCCACGCCGAGAACGCCTCCCGGACAGTGGTCTCGATGTCGTCCGGCAGGTCGCCGACCAGCACCAGGCGGCTGATGTCCGGCCCGTAGAAGATCTCGTATACGCTCGCCAGCTCCACCCGGGCGACCCGACGTGCGTCCTCGACGGTCGGCGCGTGCGTGGCAAAGGGGTGACCCTCCGGGAAGAGCACGCGGCGCACGGTCCGCTCGACGTGGAAGTCGGGTCGAGCGACGGCGAGCTCCAGCTCACCGACGTACTCGTCCCGCCGCGCCGCGACGCGGTCCTCGGGGAACGTGGGCTCGCTGACCAGCTCGGCCAGCAAGGCGACGACCACGTCGGCCTTGGTCGCCAGTGCGTCGGCGGCGAGCGTCGTCCACTCGTCACCGGCGTTGGTGCGGAAGTCGATGCCGTTGCGGTCGATCAGGCGCGAGATCTCCACGGCATCGCGCGTCGCCGTCCCGTCGCGGAGCAGCCGCGCGACGAGCGCCGGGTAGGCCACGTTCTCCGGCGTCGACGCGAAGCCGGCATGAATCCCCAGACGCGCCGAGACCGTCGGGAATCCGGGGCGGTCGACCAGCACCACCTCCATGCCATTGTCGAGCGTGAGTCGTTGCACGACCGGCAGTTCGAAGGGCCGGGACTCTCCGGGTCCGGGCGCCACGGTCGGATCGACGAGCGGCGGACTCTGGATCGTCACGAGATCATCCGCGCCGGAGGCCGACCCCCGAGCGCCCTCCAGACTCACCCCACCGCACGCCGCGAGGTGCATGAGGCTCGCACAGATCAGCAGGGCGCGAACGCGCCGCCCGCAGAGCGATGACACGCGTTCGAGGGCGGACGACGGGGAGACGTGAGCTGCGCTGGTCATTCTGACTCCTCCTCGTCGACGGTCCGCACGAGCAGAACGTCGAGGTTGGTCTCCACGAGATAGCGAGCAGCGACCGCGTGGACATCGGCGAGCGTCACCGCGTCGATCCGGTCGAGCTCGCCGTTGATGCGCGCGGCGTCGCCGTAGTAGAGCGCGTCGTGTCCGAAGACCAGGGCCCGTCCGAGGTTGGTTTCCAGACGCGAGATGGTGTCTTGGAAGAGCTGCTCCTTCGCCGTGTCGAGCTCTTCCTGGCTGATGCCGCCGGACACGAGGTTCGCCGCCTCCTCCAGGATGAGGTCGCGCGCAACCTCCGGATCCTCGCCCCGGGTGATCGTGTAGAGGAAGAGGAAGTCGGGCCCGCGTCGGCGGTCGAGGTGGGTCCGCACTTCGAGCGCGACCTGCTCCTCGCGCACCAGGCGGCTGTAGAGGCGTGACGACTCGCCAGCGCTCAAGACCTGGCTCAGGACCCGCACAGCCTCGTGGTCGGAGTGATGAATGGACGGCACGTGCCAACCCATCATCAAGGCCGGCTGGGCCGCGAGCTCGTCGGGCATCTCGTTCTCCTGCATCGCCTGCTGCTGTGGCTCGACGATCTCGACCTCGGGGGGCGCCTCCCCGGCGGGGATCGTCCCGAAGTACGTCTCGACGAGCTCCATCGCGGCGTCGATCTCGAAGTCACCGGCGATGCTCAGAACCGCGTTGTTCGGTGCGTAGTACAGGTCGAAGAACGCCTGGACGTCAGCGAGCTCGGCGGCATCGAGATCCTCCATCGATCCGATGACGCTGTGGCCGTAGGCCCAGTTGTCGTAGCCGAGCTCGAAGAAGGCGATCCACGCCGGTGCGTAGGGCTGGTTGTCGACCCGCAGGCGGCGTTCCTCCTTCACCACCTCGCGTTGGTTGTCGAAGTTCGCGGCGCTGATGTCGAGGCTGCGCATCCGGTCGGCTTCGAGCCAGAGTCCGAGGGCGAGCCGATCCGAGGGGAGGATCTCGAAGTAGTTCGTGCGGTCTTCGCTCGTCGTGCCGTTCATGCGACCGCCGTTGCGGTTCACGTACTGAAAGTGCTCGCCCTTGCCGACGTTCTCCGAGCCCTGGAACATCATGTGCTCGAAGAGGTGGGCGAAGCCGGACCGTCCGACGACCTCGTCGCGGCTGCCGACGTCATAGAAGACCGCGATGCCGACCGTGGGCGACGCGTCGTCGGGCGCCAGCACGACCCGCAGGCCGTTGTCGAGCGTGCGGGTCTCGATCTCGAACGCGAGCTCGGGCACCTCGACCTGCGCCGAGGCCGGAACGGCCCTCAGCGTCGCGAGGGCTACGAGCGCAGCGATTGCCGGGATTCTGAAGGTCATCAGCCGCTCCTTGTCGGAAGATCCGTTCCCCGCGTCGCGTTGGTCATGGGTTGACGCGCGCAACCTGGAGGCGGTCCGGGACCCTACCAAACGCCGGCCCGCGATTGAATGCGCTCGGGTCGGTTGCGTCCGAACCCGGGCCATGCGACCCATGTCGACGTCCCTTTCGTTCGCGCCTCTCCCAGACCCCATGACGGGCCCTCCCGAAGCCGAAGACCGTCAGTGGCTCGTGGCGTCGCTCGCCCCGGAGCGTACCCTCGTGCGGGCCTGGGTCGCCTCGGCGCTGCTCCACGCCGCCATGATGGTGCTCTTCTTCGTGGTCGGAGCCGTGACGCCGAACAACCGGATCACCTTCGATGCGTCCCAGGGCGTCGCGCTCATGGGCCGCATCGGGTACGCCCCGCCCCCCGAGCAGCCCGAGGAGGCGCTCGAGGCGGAAGCCCCGCCCCCCGAGGTCGAGCCGGTCGAGGAGCCCCCGCCCCCCGAGGTCGCCGAGGTTGACGACGACGAGGGCGACGAGCCAGAGCCCGCCGAAGAGGAGCTCACCGATTGGGACTTGATCGACCGGCAGCTCGACCCCGAGGCCATCGCCGCCGTCGCCGAGGTGACCCAACGGGAGGCCGAGCGACCGCGCCTCAACGTGCAGCCCCTGATCAACCGCCCTCCGCGCATCGAACGACCGAGCGAGACGGAGTCGGAGGGTTCGGCCGACGCCCCCGCCGATCCCGCTGCCCAGCGTCCGTCCGTCCGCTACCCCGAGGGAACCCTCAATCCGGTCGCGACCGATATCGGCATGTGGGGGCCGGAGGGAGCCCGGTCGGTCCTGATCATCCGCAACGACCGGGTCCGTGACAGCGTGCACCGGGAGGCGGTCGAGACGATCTTCAGCACCCTCCCCGACTGGGGCGACCTCCGCAGCACCGAGCTCGACCCCATCGACGATGTCGACGCGATGTTGATCGCCTCGACCGACCTCCGCTACGTCGCCCGGACCTTCACGGCGGTGCTGCACCACATGGAGGCCGAGCACGTCTTGCGCCAGATCGGGCGCAACTACCCAGGCGGCGTGGAGTGGGAGGAGCGCAGCGGCCGCATCTTCGGGACGCCCGGACGGTCCAACGCCGCGGACCCGAGGGTCTTCGTGATCCCGACCGACGGGATGTTCATCTTCAGCCGCCCCGAATTCCTCGACCCCCTCATGGACGGCGCACCGCACCCGTCGGGACTCGCCGACGCGATCACCGATGCGTCGACCGAGGTGGAACCGGTCCCGACCGTCGCGGAGCTCGTCGCGGCCTCCGGAGTCGGCCCGGAGCCCGAAGCCTACGACCCGGGGCGGCGGCCCTGCGCCGACCGTCGCGGGATCGGTCGCCGACGCTGCCAAGCGCGGGTCGACGAGCGACGCGCAGCCTCGGATCGAGAGCGGACAGCGTGGCAGGACGCCTACGACGCGGCCGTCGCCGCCGCCGAAGAAGAGCACGAGCGACGCCTCGCCGCGCGGCGCGCCGAGGTGCGCATCCGGGGGAGCCGCCCGGACCGAAGACCGCCGGTCCGGACGAACGGCTGGATCCGGGGCCTGATGGAGATCGGGGACTTCGGCGGCACCGGGGACGACGGGCCGGCGGTGTCGTGGACGTTCAACGGCTTCACCACGTTCGAGCTCGAAGGACAGGGGAGCGCACCGCCGCCGCACACCTTCCACGCCACGATGACGCTCGGACGCAACCCGGGCTTCCGGGGCCGCCTCGTGTTCGAGTCCGATCGGGATGCCCGGGCTTTCCGCGCACGGGTCGACGACATGATCGACGCAAACGCGGCGCAGCTGGCTGCCGTGGGACTGCTCGGGGCGCTCCGAGACGGCACCTGGGACCGAGACCACAACGAGGTGACGCTCGACACGGAGCTCGGACGGTCGACGCTGGGTCGCATCGCCACGATGCTCGCACTCAGCCGCGCGGGCCGTTGACCGTGATCGCGGGCATCGCCGAGCTCCTCTGCCGGGTCTGCTGGCCGATCTGGCTGGTCTCCGCGATGGTCGTCGCCGGGCGCGTCATCATGCGCGACCGGACAGCGGCGGCTCTTCGGACGACCTCGCTGGTGGTCCTCATCGGCTGTTCCGTATCGACGTTCGTGCTCGCGTATCGGGTGCCGCTGCCGTCGTATATCGACCCGACCTTCGTGATCTCGACACTCTGGTCGGGCCATTACGAGGGTGCGTGGAAGGGGTTGGCGGGCAGCGGCCTCGTCAACCTGCTCGCGGGAATCGGCATGCCGTGGCCCCCCGAGACCCGGGAGTTGCGGGCGATCTCGCTCTTCCGCGCCCTCAACCTGCTGCTGCCGGTCGTCGCGTTGGCCCTGGCCTGCCAGATGGCGACCCCGGCAAGCCCCGCTGCCCCGGACGACGGAGCCGAACCGCGCCGGGGCGCCTTCGCGGCGCTCGTGTCCCTCGTTCTCTGCGCGCTCCTCGTGTTCAGCCCACAATTGGTGTTCGGAGTCGCCTCGGCCCGCTATTTCGGGTACATCCCGCTCGTCGTCGGCACGACGCTCGTGTCGCAGCAGGAGTGGCTGGAGAAGCGCGATCCCTGGGCGCTCACGAGCCTCGCGGCCGGGCTCCCGTTGCTCGCCTGGAGCCGACCGGACGCCCCGCTCGTGACGGTCGTCATCGCGGGGATCATCTGCGCCCAATGGTGGTGGCAGCGGCGGCGTTTCGACGCCCCCCCGCCGACAGCAAACGCGGTCCGCGCAGGCTTCTTCGTCGCTGTCGCGTGCATCGTCGTCACGCTCCCGTCGGTCGTGATCTTCCTCGGCGACTCCCTGCGTTTCGACCGGATCGCCTTGGGAGATGACGCGATGGGAGAGGGGTCCTTCTGGACGATGATCCCCTCGCTCGCGAGGCGGAGCGTCGAGAACATGCTCCACACGTTGTGGATTCAGTCCGGCGCGACGTGCGGCCTGGCGGTCGTCGCCCTCCTGCGGGTCGTCCAGGCCGGTGTCCGACGCGACGCCGCCCCGGCGGAGTGGCTCGCAGCGGCCTGGTTGGTCGGATACGGGGTGATCCTCTCCGTGCACGAGGAGGGTGCGACGCATCTCCTGACCTGGCTCACCAAGTACGGGATGATCCTGGTTGTCCCAGTCTGGTACCTGGCTGGTCGTCAGCTGGTGCTCTCCCGCTCGAAGATCTGGACGACGGTCGTGCTCGTGGTCGTGACGGGCATCACCATCTGGTTCGACGCGGACCACGTGCGGCAGGCCTCAGACCTGCGGCCACACACCACGCGTCTCGCCGAATTGCGGCTCGAGGTGCTGCCGCAGACAGCGGCCCAGGTGTGTCTCGCCTCACCGACCGAGGACCCCTGCGTCGTGATCGTCGTGCGGACCTCGGATCACCCGGATCTCCGCGACCGGGTGGGGCCCGAGGGCGCGGTCAGCCTCTCCGCCCGGGGCTGCCAGGCCCGTAGCGTTACGCTCGACGACCCCTTGGCGGCGCTCTGCGCGGGCCTCCCGCCGAACCCGGGTCATCCGGGCGACGGACACGTCGAGGATTGCGATCCGACCTGGGCGCTCTTCCTTTTCTCCGATGGCGCCACCCACGCCGAGGTCGACGGGTTCGTCGACGGAGCGGAGAGCTGTGGCTGGGAGCACGCCGACGCGTGGTCGCCCGGGGCGTTGATCCGCCGACCGACGGCTACATCTGGCGGATCGCCCGGACCGCCCGCGGATTCCCGGTAAGCTGCACGGCCTCGGCGACGAGGCTCTCGACCTCGTCGTCGGTGAGCGGCTTGTCGATGCCGATGACCTCGTACGCGATGCCGTACCGGTCGAAGTCACGGTGCGCGCTCATCAGGTTCGAGGCACCGGCGTTGAAGATCGCGTCGTCGACGGCCTTCTTGGTACCCCGCTCGGTCGAGTGCACGACAGTCAGGAAGTTGCTGACGGTATCGATGGCGTCGATCCCGACCTCTTCCCTGCCGCCGAAGACGCAGTTGCGCAGACGTCCGTGCCGGCTGAGCATCTTCGTAGTCCGCGCGACATGCGCGGCGATGCGCGGTTGGGCCTCGAGTGTCGCCGCGCCGATGTGCGGCGTACCGAGAATCCTCGGGTGACCCCGATAGGGGTTCTCCCAGGTCTCCGCGGCGGAGCGAGGTTCCTCGGGAAAGACGTCCACCATCGCGTGGGCGATCATCCCCTCTTCGACCGCCCGGATCAGGTCCTCGGCAGAGTGGATGGACCCGCGCGCGAGGTTGATGAAGATCCGCGGACTCTCGTGTTCCTTGTCGCCCAGCGCCTTGAAGTGCTCGTAGTGCAGCACGCCGGTGTTGCTGCGTCCCTGGTAGTCGTAGGCGGAGACATGGCAGGTGACGACGTCGGCCGCGGCGAAGAGCTCCTCGATCGAGGGCACGTAACTCCAGCCCATCGTCTCGCCGACCTCCCGCGCGACCTCCCGGTTGTCGTGGAAGACGATCTTCATGCCGAGCGACTCGCCGACCTGGGCGACCTGCTTGCCGATATTACCGAGGCCGAAGATGCCGAGGGTCTTGCCCCGGATCTCGTAGCGACGGCTCTGTGACTTGAGGAATCGGTTCTCCTCGGTCTCGACGACGGCCTCGAACACCCGCCGGCTCATCCCGATCATCTCGCCGACGACGAGCTCGACGACCGACCGACCGTTGGAGACCGGATCGTTGGTGACCAGGACGCCCCGTTCTGCGCAGGCCTGCTTGTCGACCGAGTCGTCCCCGATGCAGCAGAGCATGACGGCGGACAGGTTGGGGGCCGCGTCGAGGACGCGCGCCGTGATCGGGACGCGACTGCGCTTGAAGATCAGGTCGTACGGCACCTCTTCGAGGAGGCGGACCAGATCGCTTTCGCCGGGCACCGCCTCCGGCCGGAACGGCTCGATGCCGATCTTGCGGAGGTGGGTGTCGAGCGTCGGATCGGGGTTCTCGAGGACGAGGGCGCGCGTGAACGGTCCCGTCCCGATGCGCGGGACGAAGCTCAGTGTCATCGTACGGCGTCCGGGCGAGGGTTCGGTGACGCGGACTGCCCGACCGCGAGGAGACGCGACGCGAGCAATCGGCACACGGCTACTTGCCGGTATCGGACGCGTCGACGACCGGCTTGATGAAGCGGTAGAGGAGCTCCGAGACGACATCGACCTGGGTGCGGCCGTTCTTGTCGCAGTACTCCTTGAGGAAATCGTGGGCCTCGGTCGTGATCCAGACTGGCTTCTTTCCTTCGTTGCTCATGGGATGCCTCTCCGGTGCTCAGACGAGCCAGATGCCGCCCAGGTAGCGGACGTTGGTGTCGTTAGGGTCCGGCTGGACCTTGGCGGGTCGACGCTTCTTGGCCGGCTTGCGGGGATTGACCGCGACCGGCTTCGAATGGACGGGCTCTGCCTTCGCGCCGACGGCCGGCGCAGCGGGTTCGGCCGGAGCTTCCAACCCCGCCTCGGGACTGAGCTCGGGGAGCCGCCGGAGCACGAGCTTGCTCGCGACGTCGACCATCGAGGACTTGGTGAGTTTCGCGTAGATCTTCAGGATCGCGTGCGCGTCCTCGTCGACCCAGACGGGCTTCTTGCCTGCCATTTCGCAACCATGGGAGCGTAGGGAGCGCCCCTCATGGGCGCAGCGGGGGGGGAATATCAGCGATCACCCCCCGTCGGTCAAGGGGCAATGGCGACCTGCACCGCCTTGTCGGCGCAGGTCATCGCGCGCGCCCCTCCGCTCAGGTGAGCTTCATGCGCTCCAGCACCGACGAATACGACGTGTTGCGCACCATCGCCGCAAGGCGCGTCGTGTACTTCGCGACGAGGTCGGTGCGCCCCTCGGAACGGTAGTGCTCCAACGCGCGATACATCGTCACGTAGGCGCGCTCCGAGTTGACGAAGTACTCGACGGCGGCGCTGACCACCTCGACCGAAGACCGACTCACCGATCCGGTCACGGCCGAGAAGACGAACTCGCGTCCGTAGGAGTTGGTCACCCCGATCCGGGCCTCGGCCTCGGCGTCTGCTCCGCTCGTTGTGTCGACCCCCGAAGCGGTCATCAATCCGTTGACCGAGAACGAGGTGAAGCGGAGCGAGTCGAGGGATGGGTACTCCGGCGCGTAGCGCTGCTTCAGTGCATTGAAGAACGCGGCGATCATCCCGACACCCTCGGCTTCGATCTCGACGCCGTTGGCGTCGCCTTCGACGACATGACAACGCACCTGACAGGACCCGGCATCGAAGTCCTCGACGAGGGTGTAACTGGCGACACGAAGCGTGATGAACTCCCCGTGGAGCACGTCCCGCATCTGGGTGAGAGCGTCTTCCTGTTCGACGTGTAGTGGCTTACGCATCGGTCGTTCCTCGAGAGACGGTGTCGACGCCGACGGCGGCGGCGGCGCTCGGACGTAGAGCTGGCGCGATCAGGGGATCGTCGGGTGCGTCGCGACCGACGTAGAACCGGAGACCGGAAACGTCGAGCGCCATCAGCTTGCGCACTCCTTCTTCGGCGACGAGGTGCACGCGCGCGGGCCGGCCGGGGGCCTCGATCAGTCCGAGCCCGCCGTACTCGAGCGCCCAGGCGGTCTGGCGGTCGACCAACACCGAGCCGATACTTCCGCTCGACCGGACGAAGTAGAACGGACGACCGCGATCGGAATCCACCGGACGGGACCAGGACCGGATCAGGTTCGTGATCCGCAGCGCTTTCTCCCTCTCCAGGCGACGCAGGCGATCGGCCTCCGCTCGCTGGCGATTTTCGTCAGCCCGGATCGCGACGCGATCCGCATGTCGCGCTGCCGCGGCGTCGCTTCGGTCTGCTTCGAGCCGGTGCCCCTTCTTCTTCTTGCGCTTCTTGCGCTCCTCGGCCGCCGCACGCCGAGCCTGCTTCTTGCTGACCTTGCCGGCTTTCAGCAACGCGTCGCGGAGTGACATCGTCGGGCGGGGGTTGGAAGGCTGCGAGCGGACCCCTCTAGAGTAGCAACTGAGGGCGCTCACCGTAAGGCGTCGGCGCCTGCGAGCGGGTCCTCGGTACCAGCGTCTTCGCTCCAGGCCAGATCGGATACGCCGCGGTGGTCACGGCGTGGCGCTCATCTCGAAGCGCAACGTGCTCCCGGACAGGTCCACGTGGCGCACGCGGTCGCCCTCCACCCGCTCGCCGTTCAGCGTCACCGAACGTACGTACCGGACGTCGGCGTCGGCGCCGGGCGCCTCGATCGTGAGCGTCGAGCCGTCGCCGAGGTCGAGCTCGGCGAGCGGGAAGAGCGGCGTGCCGAGCACGTAGAGGTCCGAACCGGCGACCGGGTAGAGACCGAGGGCACTGAAGAGGAACCACGACGACATCGTGCCGCCGTCGTCGTTCCCCGGGAGCCCGTCGGGGCCGTCGCCGTAGAGCCGGAGCTGGATCTCCCGCACCCAATGGGCGACGCGATCGTAACGGTCGACCGCATGGAAGAGATAGGCGACATGGATCGCCGGCTCGTTGCCGTGCCAGTAGTATGGGTCGGGGAGCGCAGTCGATACCGGGCCGGGCCGCCCCAGCGCGGACCGCGTGAAGAAGTCCTCGAGCGCCTGGGTGAACGCCTCTTCCCCGAGCGCATCGACGAGGGGTTGGGGGTCGTGGAACGCGTAGAAGCGCCAATGCCACGCGGAGCCCTCGGTGAAAGCCCCTTCCCGCTGGCCGACCCGAATTGGATCCAGCCCTTCGACGAACGAACCGTCAGCGTTCCGCGGCATCAGGAAGCCACTGTCAGGGTCGTACAGATTCATGAAACCGCGGCTGCGATCGCGCAGGAGCGCTTCCTCTTCCGGGCGTCCGGCCAGGGCCGCCAGGTTGGCGAGTCCGAAGTCGTTCCACGCGTACTCGAGTGTCTTCGAGACCGCCTCGCCGTGACGGTCGATCGGCAGGTAACCGAGGGTCACGTAGTCGTCGACGCCGTCGCGACCGAGCGGAACCGGCTCCTCGAACGTGCGCCCGTAGTTCGACCTCCAGAGCGCGTCGAACGCCGCGTCCCAGTCGATGCCGTCGAGGCCCTTCGCGGCGCTGCCGCCGAAGAGGATATCGGCACTCTCGCCGATCATGCCGCGGGTGTAGCTCAGCATCGCCGGCCACCGAGGCATGCCCTGTCCGCCCTGCTCGTACATCAGCAGGAGCGAGCGGAGCGAATCGCGCTGCGCGACCGGATCGACCAGCTCCCACCACGGATGCAGCGTGCGGAACGTGTCCCAAAGCGAGAGGTTGGTGTAGTAGGCGCCGTCGTCGATCTCGTGCACCTCTCCGTCGAGCCCGCGGTAGCGCCCGTCGGGCTCGTCGAGCCGGGTGGGCATCCGGTAGGTGTTGTAGAGCGCCGAGAAGAGGATCCGCCGTTGGCGCTCGGTGCCTCCGGCCACGCGCAGAATCCGCAGCTTCTCGCGCCACGCCCCGTCGGCCTCGACGACGAGATCGTCGAACGAGCGATCGCCGATCTCGGCGGCGAGGTTCGCGCGCGCGTTGTCGAGATCGACCAGCGAGAGCCCGACTCTCAGCTCGATCGTCTCCGGCTCGTCGTAGCCGAGCAAGACGCCCGCCCTGGAGCCGGCGGCCTCGGTTCCCCCGCGCGTGCCGTCGCCGTCCCAGACCTGAACCGACGCGGGCGCCTCCGAAGGTCGGATGACGAAGTACAGGGTGAACGGACGGCTCCTACCGACGTAGCCGCCCCGGAACTCCGCCTCGCCGACGACCTCACCATCGGTGAACGCGATCTCTGCCGCCACCTCGTCGGTGTCCGTCACGCTCGATGCCGGATCGATCTGGATCCACCCCCGATCGACACCGTCGAAGGTGTATTGATGAACCGCGCCGAACTCCGTCACCGTCAGCGCGACCTCCACCGCACCATCGTGGAGGGTCGCTTCGTAGAGGCCCGGGCGAGCGCGCTCCGCGTCTGCCGGCAACGCGGTCCAACGACGCCACGGCTCGGTGTCGTCGAGAGACACGAGGGGAAGTACCCGCAGGTTGCCGAGGTCGGCGGCCCCGGTCCCGACCAGGTGCAGGTGGCTGAAACCCCGGACGTCCGGGTCGAGGTCGTAGTATCCCGAGAAGTGGTTCTGCGGAGCGTGCGAGCCGCGAATCGTCGTGTCCGGACCGAGCACGACGAGCCCGAGCGGACGCTGTGCGGCGGGGGTCAGGGATGCGTACCCGAACGCGACACCACCGCCCCCGATGAACACGTCGATGGCTTCCATCGCCTCGTCGAGCGTCGTGAGCGCCGTCGGGTCGAGGCCGCGGGTGTCGGGCTCCACCTCGGCCGGCGTGTCGGCCGCGTCGGGCGCCGTGTCGGAGGCATCGCCGCCGTCCGGAGATCCGTCGGGCGGCGTGTCGGCGGCATCTCCACCGTCGGCGGGCACGTCGGCGGGCGCGCCGTCGTCGAGCACGTCGGTGCCGGTCTCCGGGGTCACGTCGGCGGTGGCATCGGCGTCGTCGGATCCCGCGGGACCATCGCCGCCGCAGGCGAGCACGACCGCACAAATCGCCACGATCAGCGAGCGGCGAGCCGGGTGAACGCAAGACGCACCGGGAACCACGGGTGTGTCCGAGCGGGTCATGCGAACGCTCATGGCTCAGCTCCGTCTCCCCCGCCGAACGCTGGATCGATCCCCATTTCGCGCAGGAGCCGGTGGGCGCCGTCGACGCGGTCGAGCGTCCAGAGCATGTACTGGGAGCTCACGTGGATCGATCGCGTCGACACCGGGTCGAAGACCCAATCGCTCCCCATCGATTCGTAGTTCCCGTCGAAGAGGAGTCCGCAGAGCTCACCGCGCGCGTTGAAGGTGACGGATCCCGAGTTCCCGCCCGTGGTGTCGAGGGTGGAGAGGAAGTCGACCGGGACCGAGCCGAGCTCGGGGTCCGCATAGGGCCCCCACTCCTGCTCGGCGATCGCGGAGAGCACGTCGTCGGGGGCGTCGAAGGGGTCCGCGTCCCGGTGCTTCTCGACGATGCCCTCGACCGTCGTGAAGGACTGATGCCACACCGCGTCTCGGGGGCTGTAGCCGCGCACGAGCCCGTAGGTCACCCGGAGGGTCCCGTTGGCGTCGGGGTAGACCAGCATCGGCGAGAACTCGCGGAGGGCGGCGATGTATTGCGGTCGCAGACGTGAGGAGGCCCCGCTCAACGCCTCATCCCGGTCGGCGCGCTCCCGCCAGATGGGGTAGAGCGCCGCGGCGAGCTGGAGGATCGGGTCCCGGCTGTGCTCGAAGTCCTCGACCGGCGCCTCGAGCAGCGCCAGCCGCTCCGCCGCGTCGATCAGAAACGTCTGCGCGTAGACCGCCTCGGCTGCGGCGCGATGCGGGTCGTCGGTCTCGTCGTCGCCAGCGAACGACAGGAAGAGCTCGACGACCGATTCGACGGTCGGATCGTCGAGCTCGTCGAGCCGCCGCATGAAGTAGGCGAGGAAGCGGCGGTCGGCCTCGGCGACGAACGAACGATCGAGGCGCTCGAAGCGCTCGCGGATGCGCGGCCAGTCGCGCTCCTGGTAGCCGCTGTCTCGCTCCAGGTCCGGCTTGCCGCGCTCGTGCGCGAGCCAGAGAGAGGTGTTGGCGATCGACAGGAGATCGACGCCCCAGCCCATCCACCCGAGGAGCCGGTCACGCTCCTCGGAGACGCGGCCGACCTCGATCACGTCGACGAGCTCCGTGATCGCCGCCTCCCAGCCGGTGGACTCGGGGCCGTCCGATCCGGTCAGCGACTCGACGAGGGCTGCGTCGCGCGCCAGCGTCCGCTCGACGGCGCCGCTGGCCTGAAAGCCGTCGAGCATGCCGCGGTTGTTCTTCAGGTAGTTCTCGACCCCGAACAAGAACCCGCTCAGCCGTACGGCCGCCTCTTCGTCGGCCGCACCCACCTCGTTGATGACCGCGACCATCTCCTCCATGGTCGCGATGTTCCACGGGTAGGTGACGTCTCGCGCGTGGGCCAATTCGTCGCCCGTACGCAGACGGTTCGTCCGGTGCGGGTAGCCGGCCACCATGACGAAGTCGCCCTCGTCGAGGTCGGTCGTGGTGATCGCGAGATGGTGGGCCGGCTCGTAGGGCACGTTGTCTTCGGCGTGGGCAGCCGGGGTGCCGTCCGGCGCGACGTAGGCCCGGAAGAACGCGAAGTCCCCGGCGTGTCGCGGCCACATCCAGTTGTCGTCGTCCCCACCATAGAACCCGACCATCGACGGCGGCGCATACACGATGCGCACGTCTTCGATCTCGAGTTGACGAACCAGGCGGAACGAATCTCCACCGAAGTAACGGGCGACCGCGCACCGATAACCGTCGTCGATCTCGCACTCCGCCACCAGCTCCTTCTCGGCACGATCGAGGGCGTCGAAACGTGCCTGGTCGTCCATCTCCGAAGTCACCGACGACAGCACCCGCTCGGTCACGTCGGTCAGCGACTCGGTCACGTAGACCCGCGAGCCGGGTCCCGCCCACAGCTCGTCGGCCGCCGTCTCGGCGAAGAACCCGTCCTCGAGGATATTCGCCTCGGGCGTGGAGTTGAGCTGCAGCGCCCCCACCGCGCAGTGGTGATTGGTGACGACCAGGCCGGTCTCGGAGACGAACGACGCGCTGCAGCCGCCGAGGCTGACCACCGCGGCCAGGGGCCACTCCCGCAGGTCGGAGAGTACGTCGGGGTCGAGCTCGAGCCCGAGGGTGTCCAGTTCGTCGGCCAGCGCCGGGAGCTGCTCCGGCAGCCACATGCCTTCTTCGGCGTGGGCTGCGGAGGCCGTGGAGATCAGAAGAGCGACGAGCAACAGGCGGTGGCGCATGAAGCATCCGGGTGGGGAGGTCGGCCCGAGTTACCAGACGAGGGCGCTACCGCGCCACGCTCTCGCTCGAGTCCCGGCGCGGAGACCGGCCGCCGCCCGTCCCGGTCAGGCCCTCAACGCCGGGGCTCTACCGAGACGAGGTCGATCGAGCGCTCGAGCACGACCCCAGAGTCCGTGACCAGCTCGCAGGAGATCGGTCGCCCGATCTCGAGGACGTTATCGATCTCGCACTGGAGCACGTCCGACTCCGCCGTCGAGGTGGCGCACGACAGGAACACCGCCGTCCAATCGCGGGCCTTGGCCACACATCGCGTGACGAGAACGGGGAGTGACCCCTCGCCGCCCGCCAGGATGTCGACGCGCAACTCCCCGCCGAAGATGGTGGGGAGCGTCGGCGCCGATGCGCTGCTGCTGCCGGGAGCGCAGGTCCGCACGCGAAGTACGGCGGACGCCGGCGATGGTGGAGTCGGTTCGCCGATCGCCTCTTCCGCCGGGTCGGGAACGGGTCTCGCGCCCGCTCCGGCGACCCCACCGCAGCCGGCGATCAGGGCGCACAGTACCAGCCCCACGGTTCGCGTCGCGAACGTCTCCAACGCCGGTGAGGGCCCGCCCGGTCTTCCGACTCCAGCTGCAGGCGCCTGCTCGAAAGCCGGAGGTGTCCTGATGAGCACGGCCATGGCATTTCTCATCGTTCCTTCCGCTGCTCTGGAACTCCGCAGTGCTGCCGAGCCCTTGCGAATCTGTCGCATAGTCGACTCCGCGCATCAAGCGGTAGTGGGACAGTGTGAGCGTCGAGCGCGGGCAGCGGTTCACGTACTATGGTGGGCATTTCGCGCGTTCGCCCGCGCGGGTTGCGCCACCGCGCCCGGGTCAATGGAACGTCGTTGTGGACACCGGGGGTGCCCCGGGCAGAGTCCGTGCCTCCATTCGGATAGTGTGACGGCCGGACCGCCTCTGCGGCCGGGGCTGAGTTGGCGTTGCCCTCTCGCGGCGTTGTGCGTAGCCTCTAGATGAAGTCGCGCTCTGAGCGACTCCAGGCCCCTGCGAGTACCGTGAACGGCGATCTCCCCAGCCTTCCTCCTGACTCGGCAACTGGCCGAGTCCCACCCGGATCTGCTCCGCCAGCGGCTCGACTGGGTGCGGGCGTTCGTGAACCCAATCGTGACCCGCGCGACCGGTGAAGAGGCACTCGAGGCGTTGCATCGGCTTACGCCGACGGCCAGCCGCCGTCTAACCCTTCTCTCCCTGCGGACCGCCCGGATGGTGTTGTCGCGCGACACCGCTGACATGCAGGAGCTCCTGGATGCCGCTCTTGACCAAACAACCCGAGCGATCCTCTCAGCGTCGGAGTTTCTGGACGCGACCGAGACCATCTTGCTGGAGCACACGCAGGCGCACTTCGAGATAGTGCTTCAACTGATGCTCGCTACGCTCGGTCCGGACGAAATCGCGGAATTGGCGGCATCGGACGCGCTGTGGGCGTCAATCGAGATGGAGGCACTCTTCTGTTGGAGCCCCTGCCCGTCGGACCGGTGGGTCCATGCCAACCTCCCCTTCATAGTGGTGTTGGAAGGGCTGAGCCAGCCGGACCGGCAAAAGCCGGCTCTCGCGGCGTTGACCCGACATGCCTACGACAACGCCTTGAACCTTGAAGTCTGGGCCAGAGAACAGTTGGCCGAATGGGTCGCTACATGATCGCGCGCCGGAACGTGGCCACCGCCTCAATCGCTGCGAAGGGGGGAAAGAAAGCGACCGCGTCATTGCCTTCCTTCCTGCTGCGGACCACCCGTTTCTCCAGGTGGATTCGTGGGTCTGGTGTCACCGCCTCGTGCTGAAACCCAAAGCGGCTCTCCGGAAGAAGGTGGGGGGGTCCGTAGACACCCCCCAGGCCCGAATCGCGATCGAGCGCGCGTTGCGGGAAGTGGTCGCCCTTCCTGTGGTGAGGAGCTAGAATGCCGCGGAACACGGGCGTTTGGGGGCCAAGGTAGGCCACTACGGTTCAAGTCAGGCCACTACCCATCAAGCGAGCATGCGAGACCCGCCCTTTCGGTGGGTCTTGGACTCGCGACGGCGCCTGTGCCAACATCCTCCGCACTGCCCGAAGCCCGCCCAAGCGACGAGGGCTTCGAACACCGGAGGCGTCATGTGGTCGCGCTCACCATTCGTCGGCAGCGTCGTGCTGCTCGCCGCTCTCACGCTGTTCGCTTGCGCCGGATCGACCCCCGCAGCCTCGGAGTCCGACGCTGCGGATGCGGACACCGGGGCGGTCGATGTCGCGCCGACGGACGCCGTCGATGTGGCTGAGGCCGACGGGGCCACGGATGACGGCGGTGCCGACGCCGACGCGGCCACTGATGGTCCGGATGACGGCGGCGCGGACGACGCAGACGCCACGCCCGCCGACTCCGAAGACGACGCGGCGTGCGCGCCGGGGACTCGCGGTTGTCCGTGCGACGACGGCGACGCCTGCATCGACGACCTCGTCTGCGTCGACGATCTGTGCGCCCCTCCCGACTGTCCGCTCGGCACAGACGGATGCCCGTGCGCCGACGTGGACTTCTGTGTCGATGACCTGCGGTGCGACGACGGAACCTGCGTCGTGTGCGCCGCCGATGCACCCGGGTGTCCGTGCGACGAGGGCGCGTGCGACGAACCGCTCTTCTGCGATCGCGACCTCTGCATCGAGCCGGAGAGCTGCGCCGACATCGGCTGCGTTCCACTGCAACTCTGTGAGCTCGAGGAGCTGCGGTGCGTGAGCGCGTGCGAGATCGGTTTCGACTGGGTGGAGGCACGCAACAGCTGCGTCCCGAGCGGCGGCACATCGTGTGACCGCGGTGCCGAGGACTCGTTGGCCGAAGAGTGCCGTCGCCAGGGTCGCGAGTGCCGCCTCGTCGCCGGCTTCGCGCAGTGTGGAGAGTGTGTACCCGGTTTCACGGAGCTCGAGGGCGACTGCATCCCCGGAACGTGCGGGGCACCGGAGAGCGACCCCTACAGCCGCGTCGAGGAGTGCGCGGCTTCCGGCCGACAGTGCCGCGAGACGGAAGACGGCGCCGAGTGCGGCGACTGCCTGGAGGGGCTCCTCATCGACCCCGACCTCGGGGAGTGCGTGGAACGTCGTGATTGCGAGGATCTCGATTGCGGCACGCAGTTCCGCACCTGCGATCCCCGCGACGGACTGGCGCGTTGCGCGGACTGCGTCGACGGATATGTCGAGCTGCCGGGAACGGGCACCTGCGTGCTCTTCGAGGTCTGCGACGACCTCGACTGTGCCCCGCAGAGCCGCGAGTGCGTCATGGACGTCACTGCACGCTGCGACGCGTGTCTGCCGGGCTGGGTGGAGGACGACGACGGGGTCTGCGTCTGCGAGGCGACCGGAGGATCGCCGCGGCAATACTGGCCCGACGACGACGGCGATGGGTTCGGAGACCCGACACGCCTCGGCGCCTGCACGCCGCTCGACGGCTACGTCGACAACGGAGACGACTGCAACGACGAACGCGACGACGTGAACCCGGGCGAGTCGGACCGGCCGGACCCGGCCTTCGACGACACCGACTGCGACGGCATCGATGGCGACGCCGAGCGCATGGTCTTCCTCGCGACCGACGGCGACGACGAGGGTGATGGAACGCGAGAGGCGCCTTACGCGACGCTGGAGGTCGCGACCGTCGCCGCCGCAATCAATCCCGACATCGACGGCGTCGCGGTCGGTGTGGGGATTTTCGCCGGCCCGCTCGTCGTGCTCGACGGCGTCTCGGTGTGGGGTGGCTACGATCCGGCCGCCGGCTGGGCGCGGAACGACCGCGGGCGCACCGTCGTTCGGACGGAAGAGGCAGCGGATGGACGCTTCGCCGGACTCGTCGCCAGCGCGATCGAGACGGCGACCGAGATCGCCTTCGTCACGGTGGAGACCGCCGACGCACCGGCCGACATCACGGCCTACGGCGCGTACCTGGTCGGAGCGACCGGGCTGTCCCTCGTGCACGTCGAAATCCAGGCAGGGCGCGGTGGAGACGGCAGCCACGGCACCGGTGGGAGCGCAGGCGGTGGCGGCGCGGCCGGTGGGGCCGGACAGGCCGGTTCAGCCGGAGGCGCGGGCGGTGGCGCCGGAAGGAACGCCGCCTGTCCCGACGCGGACGGCGGGCTCGGGGGGCGCGGCGGCAACACGAACGAGTACGGCGAGAACGGCCTGCCGAACGGGTGCGGCGGGCTCGGCGGTGAAGACGGGCGACCCTGGGACAACGAGGGGCGACCGGGTGCGCCGGGTTGCTCCCGCACCGCGGCGGGAGCACCGGGCCCGGATGGCCCGGGCGCCGCGGCGACCGGCGGAGTCGTCGACGACCGATGGGTACCGACGCCCGGCGACCCCGGCGGAGTCGGGTTCGTCGGCATGGGCGGCGGCGGCGGCGGCGGCGGTGGCGGCCCCGAGATCCTGCCCTTCCGGGGTGGCGGCGGCGGCGGCGGCGGAGCCGGCGGGTGCGGCGGCTGGCACGGGACAGAAGGAAACGGCGGCGGCGGCTCGTTCGGGCTTTTCGCCGTCGCTTCGACCGGCGTCCACCTCGAGAACGTGCGCATCGACGGCGATGACGGCGGAGCCGGTGGTGACGGCGGAGCCGGTGGTGACGGCGGTCCCGGTGCGGGCGGCGGCGCTGGTGGCGCTCGCCAGGGCATCGTGCTCTCTGGCAGCGGCGTGGGCGGAGCCGGCGGCGGCGGAGCGACCGGTGGACGCGGCGGACACGGCGGCGGCGGAGCCGGCGGGGTCGCCTTCGGGCTCTACTGCGTCGACACCGTGCCGACGCTCCTCGGCACCAATGACGTGACCTTCGGCGCGGCCGGCGCAGGTGGTGGTGGTCCAGGCCTTGCTGGCATCGAAGGCGACAGGGCTGCCGACCACGGCTGCGACGCCCTGTGAGCCCGGACCACTGAACACTTGCGCAGCCGCGCGCGGCATGCGAGAGCATAGGGGAGTCGCCCGTTCGGGGCGAGGCTGTGCAGGAGTTGCCCATGAGCATCGACGCCTTCGTCGACCGCATCGCGCGCCCGAAGCGGTCGCGCACGAACGTGACCGCGATCCACCGGATCGAGGCCCGACCGCCGGATCTCGCGGACTGGCCGGCGACCACCCCGGACTGGCTGCGCGACGCGCTCCAGAGGCGTGGCGTCGAGCGACCCTACCGGCACCAGGCGGACGCATGGGAGCACCTGGCCGCGGGTGACGATCTGGTGGTCGTCACCCCGACGGCTTCGGGCAAGACGCTGTGTTACAACGCGCCGATCGTCTCCATGCTCGACGAGTCGACGGACGGGTGCGCGCTCTACCTCTATCCGACGAAGGCGCTGAGCCAGGACCAGTGCGCCGAGCTGAACGAGTTGCTCGGCGACGCGGGGGTCGCGGAGCAGGCGCACGTCTACGACGGCGACACGCCATCGGACATCCGGCGCCGCATCCGACAGTCGGTCCGCGCGGTGTTGACGAACCCGGACATGTTGCATTCGTCGATCCTCCCGCACCACGACCTGTGGCGACGGGTGTTCGCTTCGCTCCGCTACGTCGTGGTGGACGAAATGCACACGTATCGGGGTGTGTTCGGCTCCCACGTCGCGAACGTCTTCCGCCGGCTGTCGCGGGTGTGCGCGCACTACGGGGCGCAGCCGCGTTTCGTGTTCACGTCGGCGACGATCGCGAATCCGGCGGAGCTGGCGCACGCGCTGACCGGTCGCCGCACCGCGGTGGTGAATCGATCCGGTGCCCCGACCGGAGAGAAGCTCTTCGTGCTCTACAACCCACCGATCATCGACGCCGAGCTCCAGCGCCGTCAGTCGCCGGGAGCGGCCTCGCGCAAGCTGGCGGACCGGCTCCTGCGCAACGGGCACAACACGATCGTATTCACGCGCTCGCGCAAGTGGGTCGAGATCCTGACGCGCAAGCTGAAGGAGGGCTTCCAGCGTCGGGGCGACAAGCGGCTGGCCGAGCGCACCGAAGGGTACCGGGGCGGTTACCTGCCCGAGGAGCGTCGCCGCATCGAACGAGGCCTGCGCTCCGGTGACGTCAAGGCCGTGATCTCGACGAACGCCCTGGAGCTCGGAATCGACATCGGCAGCCTCGACGTATGCATCATGTCGGGATACCCGGGCACGATCGCGTCGACCTGGCAGCAGGCGGGACGGTCGGGGCGACGCCAGGATACGTCGCTGGCGATGCTCGTCGCCGGAGACGATCCGGTCGACCAGTACCTGGTCAATAACCCGGATTACTTCTTCAGGGCGTCTCCAGAGCACGCACGGATCGACCCGGACAACCTGCGCGTTCTATCCGAGCACCTGAAGTGCGCGGTCTTCGAGCTGCCCTTCCGGATCGACGAAGGGTTCGGATCGCTCCCACTCGACGACGTGCAGGACGTGCTCGCGTACCTCGCCGAGGTCGCCGAGCTCCTCCACCTGGAGGGGGAGCACTGGCGTTGGGCGACGGACGACTACCCCGCATCGTCGGTGAACATCCGGAACATCCATGACGAGAACTTCGTCATCATCGACACGAGCGCGAAGCGACCGAAGGTCCTGGGGGAGATCGACTTCGAAGCCGCTCACAAGACCGTGTACCTGAACGCGATCTATCAGCACGCCGCGCGCCCGTACGAGGTCCACCGACTCGACTACGCCGAGCGCAAGGCCTACGTCCGATCGGTGAAGCCGGAGTACTTCACGATGGCGATCTACCACGCCCGGGTCTTCGTGCTGGAGAAGCTGGGCGAAGAGACCACGCGCGTTCCTGGCGGAGGGAATCTCGCCGCGCCCCGAGGGTGGGGCGAGGTCCGGGTCACGACCCGATTCGACGGCTACAAGAAGATCCGCTTCAAGACCTTCGAGAACGTCGGCTACGGCGACATCAAGCTCCCCGACCTCGACAAGCACACGACGGCCTACTGGGCGACGTTCCCCTCCCCGCTCCTCGTCGACCTCCCCTTCGACACGACGACCTTGAGCGGAGGCATCCACGGGATCGGGCGGGCGATGAAGACGGTCGCCCAGGTCCACCTGATGTGCGCCTCGGGCGACCTCCACATGACGGTGGGAAGCCGCACGCCGGACGCGGTCGACCCGCTGCCCCGCGGCGCGAACGGGTCCACCGTCGAGCAACGGGCGGCGCTGGCTGTCGAGGAGGCCCGGTCGGACGAAGCGGTCCCCCCGGCGCCGATCGCCGGTCCGATCCTCGACGACCCGACCGTCTACCTCTACGACAACTGCCCCGGCGGCGTCGGCTTCAGCGAGAAACTCTACGAGCTCCACGCCGAGCTCCTCGCCGGCACATTGCACCTGATCGAGTCGTGCAGCTGCCCGGCCGGATGCCCGAGCTGCGTCGGCCCGACCGAGCTGATCACCGACGGTGGGAAGACCGCGGCGCTCGCCCTGCTCCGGGCTGCCTGGCGACCCCGAGCGAGTCGCTGAACGAGCGGGCGCGGGCGCGACCGCTCAGCGGCCGGTCGGCAACGTCGCGATGAAGCCGGTCGTCACGCCGACCACGGCAACCTCGTCCGCCTGGGGCAGATCCACGTAGAGCTGGCTAACCAGCTCGAGCTTGTCGCGGAGGAACACGTTGTAGCCGAGGGCCACGCCACCGAGGTCGAACGCGTGCTCGTCGGCCGACGCGTCATGGAACGACGCGTCGAACTCCGCCAACAGCTGATGTCCCGGTGCGAGCGTCACGTATACACCGGGGTTGGCGACCAGGGAGACCGCCGCTTCGTGCTCGGCGTCGTCGCCTGTGTCACTCCCGGTGGGGCGACCGTATACCGGCACGCCGAGCCTCAGATAAGTGCCCCAGCTCTCCTGGTTCGGGCTCGCGTCGAAGTTCACCTCCAGCGCCGGCGAGACCTGGAAGTCCGCCAACCCTTCGCCGGCGGCGCTCGTGTCGAGGAAGAGATCGAGGTCGAAGTGGTCGGTGTCGACCGGGGTCCCGAAGACCCCGAGGCGCAGCGCAACCTCGCCCGGACCGACGAGGTCCTCGCCAGCGAGCGTGCTGCCGATATACGCGGACAGGCCGTCGACCACACCGACGCCGATGAGGAGATCCGACGAGATCATGCGGTCACCGCCCTCGGGACCAACACCGTCGACCCCGAGGAAGAACTCGAAGTCGGAGACCCCGACGTCCCACGTCTCGGTGGTGTCGGCCGCAGCAGCGGAGCCAGCGTGCAGCGCCGTCACGAGCACGGCGAGGGCGGCGGCGATGAACCACGCGCGGGCGCTCGTTGGGCGGCCGGGCGAGGAGGGCTCCTCGAGGGTGGCAGTTTGCGGGCCGGACCGCGAGGTGGACGAAGGGCTGCGTTTGCGCATGTACGTCACCCTGGTGCGGGAGGGGATCCCGGCAGCCTGTGACCATCTCGGCTTCCGGCTCCTCCGTGCTGGCCCCTTATGCTTCAATTGAATATGATTTTCAATTGCAACAACAAGGCATTCAAACGAAGGATGGGTGGCCGGGCGCGTGACGGTGTGCGGTGGACAGACGCCGCCCGACCCGCTAACGCTCGATGACTCGTTTCTCCGCCCGAGGGCAGGCCATGCGCACGATGCAATGGCTCCAGCATTTCCGCGCGTCCGTCGACCGGCCACGCGAAGTGCGTTGGGACGTAGGGGTCCAGCTCGACGCCGAGCTTCGTGACCCCGTGATCCGATCGCTGCAGACGTTTCAGCGCGGACTGACGTCATCGGCCGTGAATCTGCGAACGAAGGTCCGGCAGCAGTGCGAGCCGGAGTACGCGGAATGCGTCGACCTCTACGTGCGCGAGAAGTCGGTGCACTCGGACCTTTTGATGCGCGTGCTCTGGACGGCGGAATCGGGTCCCCGCAAGCGTCTGTGGGTGGATTTCATGTTCCGCCACCTCCGCCGACGTTTCGACTGGGCACGGGAGGTGATGGTCATCTTGACGGCGGAGATGGCGTCGATGCCCTTCTTCCGGGTGTTGGCGAACAACGCTGGTGACCCTCTGGTCAAGGAGGTTCTGGAGATCGTGTTGGAAGATCAGGCCTACCACCTGGGGTTCCACATCGATCATCTGCGGGACGAGATGCACGGTCGGTCGAACCTGGAGCGCCTCGCCCTGCAGCAGGCGTGGGGCGGTCTGTTCGCGAGCACGCTGAGCGTCGTGATGGCGGACAACCGGACGGTGTTCCAGGTTCTCGAGTACGACAAGCTGGCATTCTGGACGGACGCGTGGAACCTCTTCTCGCAGATCCAGACCGGTCTCAACGGCAGCCAGCATCTCGCTGCGCTGCTCGGTCGCGACCCACGTCTCAAGTTCGCCCTCTGACCATCGCACGGTGTGGCGACACCGGGGGTGGACCGCGGAAGACGACGTCTCGAGCTGAACGCATGCATCCCCGCTTCGAACGCTATCGACCGCTGTTCTCGGCCTTCGCGGCCGGCGGTTTCGAGCTCTTCCTGGTCGGCGGCTGCGTACGCGACGTGGTCATGGACAACGACGACGCCGGCGACGTCGACTTCGCGACGAACGCGCGTCCCGGCGAGATCAAGGCCGTGCTCCGGGAGGCCGGCTTCAAGGTCTTTGCCTTCGGCGAGCGGTTCGGCACGGTGGCGACGATCGTCGACGGGGTCAACGCCGAGATCACCACCTACCGGGTCGCCGAGCAGTACGCCGCGGGCAGTCGCCACCCGGACGTCGAGTTCGGCGACGACCTGGTGGCGGACCTGAGTCGCCGCGACCTGTCGATCAACGCGATGGCCATGGAAGCCGACGGTCAGATCGTCGACCCCTTCGACGGCCGGCGCGCCATCGGGGCCGGGGTACTCGAGGTGCCTGGCGGCGGCTACGAGACGACGATCTCGATCCTGCGGGACGATCCGCTGCGCCTGTTGCGCATCGCTCGCTTCGCTGCTCGTTTCGGGTACCGGCCGACGGCCGACGCCACGGCAGCGGCCCGTGAGACTGCGGTCGAGCTTCAGTCCATCTCCAGGGAGCGCTGGAAGATGGAGATGGACAAGCTCCTGGTCGCCCCCGATGTGGGCGACGGCCTCGCGTGGCTGACCGAGGTCGGTGCTCTGGCCGTGATTCTGCCCGAGACCGCGGCCCTCGGGCGCCTGGACCCGCAGCGGGGAGTCTGTGCGCGCATCGCCGGGACTCCGGCAAACGTCGGCGTACGCTGGGCGGTGCTCTTGCTCTCGTCGTTGTTCGCCGGCCACGGAGTCGATGCGATGGGAGACGGCGTCACGACGGCCGACTGGCCCCCGCTCGGGGCCCGACAGGAGACCGCGACCGCGGTGGCGGCGCGCTTTCGGTTCAGCCGCCAGGAGACCGCCGCTCTCGTAGCGCTGGTCTCTCTATCGCTCGATGTTCCGTCGCTCTCTCGGCGTTGGACCCGGCCCGAGCTGCGCCGCTGGTACATCGCGTTCGGCGACGCCTGTCACCAGCAGCTGCGGCTGGCTGCCGCGCTCGGCGATCTCGCGCCGACGCACGTGGCGCGGTGCGACGCCCTGGGTGCGGCGCTCGACGACCTGCTGGCGACGGAGGACCCGGCCCCGCGACTGCCTCATCGGTTCGGCAGCCACCTTCGCCGACGCTTCGACCTCGCGGGGGAGCAGGTCGGGGAGGCGATCGAGCGGGTGCGAGACGCGATCCTCGACGAGGAGCTCCCGAACGGCGCCGACCGGGGCGTGTATCTGGACTGGCTGGGCCGTCACCTGTCGGACCCGGGCGCCGAGGAGTGACCGGGTTTCCGCCGCGGTGACGCAGCACGTCACCGCGGCGGAATCGCAGGGGTTTTCAGGCCAAAAACGGCCGAAGGCCGGCACGAGGCCGACCTTCGGTGAGTACCGGTCAGACCGGATTACTCGAGCTCGTTCGCGATGTAGAGACCGGCGGAGCCGCGAACCTCCATCTCCATGACCGAGCCGAAGCGGACGAACGTGGAGTCCGCGCCGTCCTCGTCGAGGTCAGCGAAGGCCGACGCAGTGAACACCGAGGTGTTCTCAGTGCCGGTGGAGTTGTACTGGTACGAGAAGTACAGCGGGTCGGCGACCGAGAACTGCAGACCTTCCCACGTGGGGTTGTCGTCCCAGTTGTTGACCTCAACCTTCGTGGCGCCAACGCAGCACGTGGGCTTCGTGGGCTGCGACGTCGGGAACTGCGCCTGGATGATGACGCCGGTCGAATCGACGTGCTCGGACGAGAAGTACGCGACGGAACCGTCGTAGAGCTTCCGGACGTTCATCGTCGCCTCGGTCGTCTTCGAGCGCTTGATGTACTTCAGGAAGGCGGGGATGGCGACGGCGGCGAGGATGCCGAGAATCGCGACGACGATCATGAGCTCGATGAGCGTAAAGCCCTTCTTGTTCTTGAACATGAGTTTGTCTCCGTTTGACGTTGAGGAGGGGACTGTCGATGAACGGCTCAGACCACCTGAACCATCCGAACTCGCTGGGGTCTAGTTGCCAGTAGTATGCCAAGCAAGAGGATCTTCGTCCACGATTCTGGGCCAAACAGAGAAATCGCCCGAAATCCAATCAGATAGACCGCAATTCCCGTCGCGCGGCCGCTCCGAACCACGGTGTACGAATGTACGATCCCACCCCAATCGGGACATCCGGTGACAATCGACGTCACCGTGTTCGGTCGCCCGGTGACAATTCGCGTCATCTGACACCGTCGCACATGTGATCCGGTCGGCGCAGACCCGCATACCCCGCGGCGCTCCGCCGAGTGACGCAGATCGCCACCCCGCAGCCGACAACCCCGGCGAGACCATCCGACCTGCCCACCCGACGACGCTGAACACCCGAGCTACTCGTGTTCGTCGATCTTGAAGATGGCGCCGCTCATCGCATACGACGTGATGAACGTGGACAAGACCCCGTCCGCGTCGAGATCACCCCGGCCGACCGCCACCCACCAAGCCTCTCCGGCGGTCACCGAGTCACAGGTCTCGGGAACGCCCAGGAACGGCGTGCACGTATCGCCTGCGGTGATGCCATCGCCGGCGATGATGCCGAATTGGAAGTAGGTCTGCAGCGGCGGATTGGCGACGACTTGCGACCAGATCACCGGATCACAGGCCGTGTCCCACATCGTGGGTCCCGCGCCGACGTACGACGGGCAGAACACCGCGGAGTCGCCGACATAGTCGCCGGTGGCCGCCTTCGCCAGCGCCTGTCCGGCGCCGATCGCCGCCATGAAGGTGTCGAGCTGCGCGAGCTTCGCCTTCTGCGCCTGGTACTTGAACGCCGTCATCGCGACCGCCGCGAGGACGGTGATGATGGAGACGGTGATCATCAGCTCTACGAGGCTGAAGCCGCGGCTTCGAGAGGTGCGGTTCGCGTGCATGTCCTGGCTCCGGAGCGTCAGTCGTCGTCTACGCCGTCGGCGTCGATCCCGTACTTGTCCAGGCGATACCGCATCGACCGGAACGTGATTCCCAGCAGCTTCGCAGCCTCTTTCCGAACGCCCTTGGTCCGCCGCAACGCCTTGGTGATCAGGTTGCGTTCCAGGTTCTCGACGATCGCGTCGAGTTCCAGCCCGTCTTCCGGGATTGCGAGGTCGTTGGCCCATTGGACGAGGTCGCCGCCCTTCTGCATGTGGTACGGAAGGGAGTCGACGGTGATCATCTCCGCCGTCTCCAGCGTCACGGCGCGCTCGATGATGTTCTCGAGCTCCCGGACGTTCCCATCATAGGGGTACGACAGGAGCACGTCCATTGCCGATCTCTCGACGCCGAGGATGTCCTTCCTCATGTCGGACGCGTACTTCTCCAGGAAATGCTGGACCAGCAGCGGCAGATCCTCACGCCTCTCACGCAGCGCCGGAAGCGTGATCTGAATGACGTTCAGACGATAGTAGAGGTCGTCGCGAAACTCCCCCGCGGAGACCATCGCCTTGAGATCCTTGTTGGTGGCGGCGACCACCCGGATGTCGACCTCGATCTCGCGGACGGACCCCACCGGCTTGAGCACCCGCTCCTGGAGCACCCGCAGGAGCTTCACCTGCATCGGCATCGGCAGCTCGCCGATCTCGTCCAGGAAGAGCGTGCCCCCCCCGGCGGTCGTGAAGAGCCCTTTCTTGTCGCCGACCGCACCGGTGAACGCACCCCTGACATGGCCGAAGAGCTCCGACTCGATCAGGGCTTCGGGGATCGCGCCGCAGTTCACCGGGACGAAGGGGTGTTTGTCGCGGTCACTGTTGGTGTGGATCGCCCGCGCGACCAGCTCCTTGCCGGTGCCGCTCTCACCGGTGATCAGCACGGTCGTGCTTGTGGGCGCGACCCGCAGGACCATGTCGTAGACCTGCTTCATCGCCCCGCTCTTGCCGACCAGACGGTCAAGGCGGTTTCGGCCGGCGAGCTCCTGCTTGAGGTAGAAGTTCTCCCGCTCCAGCTCCCGGATCTCGAGCGCCTTGTCGACCTGGACGAGGAGCTCTTCGACCTTGAAGGGCTTGGTGACGTAGTCACGGGCGCCCCGCTTCATCGCTTCGACCGCGGTGTCCGACGTCGCGTACGCGGTCATCAGGATCACCTGGACGCTCGGGTCGCGCTTCTTGGTGTACGCGAGCACGTCGAGGCCGGACGCACCGGGCATCTTCAGATCGGTGAGGATCAGGTCGTAATCCTCGTCGTCGATCTTGGCGAAGGCGTTCTCGCCGCTGTCTGCCAGGTCGACGTCGTGCCCCTGCTTCTTGAGCAGGATCGACACGAACTCGCGCATGCTGCGCTCATCATCGACGACAAGGATACGACTCATTGGAGCACGACCCTCCCGGCCCGGGGAACGGCCCCACTGCTCTCGTCGACGTCCGCGGTTTCGGTCTGGTCGCCGGTTTCGGCGGTCTTCGGCACCACTTTCTCGCCGGAATCGGCGGACTGGTCGTCGGCCGGGAGCGTGATCTGGAACGCCGCGCCACCGGCGGCCACGTTGCGTGCTTCCAGCTCCCCACGATGAGCCGTGACGATACGGTGACAGGTCGCGAGACCGAGGCCGGTCCCATCATCCTTGGTCGTGAAAAACGGCTCGAACAAGCTCGGTAGCACAGCGTCGGGGAGTCCAGGCCCGGTATCACGCACTTCGATTGCGAACTTGTTGCGACGAGTTCGCAGGTCGTAGTGCCGAGACCGGGCAACTGTGATGATGCCTCCGTCTTGCATCGCCTCGCAAGCGTTTCGAAGAACATTCCAGAGCACCTGCTGGAGTTGTGCCGCATCGGCGTAGACGGGCATCTGCTGCACGTGTTCCGGGTCCAGGCGCAATTCGATGTCCCGAGCCACCGGGTCGCGGGAGAAGATCTGGATCGTGTCGGCGATCACTTCCCGGAGGTCGATCAGCTTCCGTCGCGTCTGCGCCGGACGCGCGTATTCCAGGAAATCCTCGATCAGGCCGTTCAGGCGATCGACCTCGCGGATGACGATGTCCATCAGCTGCCGCTCTTCTGCCGGTGGCTCGAGCAGCATCGCCAGCATCTCGATCGACCCGGAGATCGACGCCAGCGGGTTGCGGATCTCGTGCGCGATCGCGGCGGAGAGCTTTCCGATCGCCGACAGGTGTTCCTGGCGAATGATCGCCGCCTCCATCGTCTTCAGCTCCGTCACATCCTGGAAGATCAGGATGTATCCGGTCTGATCTCCTTGGGCGTTCCGGAGCGCCGAGATCGAGATGCCGATGAAGACCTCGGCGCCGTCGGGCCGAATCATCCGCTGCTCGACCCGGGGCCGGCTGCTGAGCTCGGCCATCGCGGGTGCGGCGGCGACCACCTTCTCGAACTCCGGGATCACCTCGGCCAGCGGCCGCAGGTTCACCTCGCTGAACGGGTACCCGGTGATCAGCTCGGCGGCCTCGTTGAAGAAGGTCGTCCGGCCCTCGTTGTCCAGGGTGAGCAGTCCCGAGGCGAGCGAACGGACGATGTTCTCGTTGAGGGCGCGGAGCTCCTTGATGTCCATGCGTCGGCGCTCGAGCTCACTGCCGACCTGGCCGAGCTTCTCGGCGAGATAGCCGGACAACGCCGCGACGGTGAAGAACCCGACGAGATGGATGATCAGCGCATAGACCGGGACGCGCCCGGATCGGGGTACGGCCTCCGGGAGGATCGCCCAGACGACCTCGAAATCGCCGAACTGCAGAATGACGATCGCGGCGAGGCCGAGTGACGAGCACGAGGCGGCGAACATCGCGCCGGCGCGCCCCAGCAGCACCGCGCCGTTGAAGATCGTCAGGAAGAAGAGGAACGTGAAGATCGAGTGGATGCCGCCGGTCAACATGACCAGGCCGGCGGCCAGCACGGCGTCACCGACCAGCTGCCCATAGGTGAGCAGCACGAAGCGATTGCTCCGACGGATCCAGTAGGCGTAAAGGAGCGTCGCGACGTAGGTGCCGACGATGAGCGACACGATCGCGATGTAACTCGGATCGTTGAAGCTCTCGACATCGTTGACGTTAACGATGACGGCGGAGCCGAGGAGGAACGTGACGAGCACGAGCCGGAACAGCATGAGCCATTCCAGTTTCTCCCTCAGGCTGGACTCCTGGCGGGTCTGGCCGCCGGTCTCAGTCACCGGCTAGTTGACGTTGACGTTGTCGGCGACGGAGAAGATGGGGAGGTACATCGCGATGAGAAGACCGCCGACGATGCCGCCGATGAACACCATCATCAGGGGCTCGAGGAGCGCGGTCAGCGCTTCGACCGCGACGTCGACCTCTTCTTCGTAGAAGTCGGCGATCTTGTTCAGCATGACGTCCATGGCACCGGTGGCTTCACCGACGCCGATCATCTGCACGACCATGGAGGGGAAGATGTTGGCCTCGGCGAGCGGCTCCGCCATCGTTCGGCCCTCGGAGATCTTGTCGCGCACACGCATGATCGCTTTCTCGATGACCCGGTTGCCCGAGGTCCGAGAGACGATCTCGAGCCCGTCGAGAATCGGCACACCAGCGGCAACCAGCGTGCCGAGCGTTCGGGTGAACTTGGCGACCGCGGCCTTCTTCACGAGGGTACCGAAGATCGGTGTCCTCAACAGGATCTGGTCGAACTTCACCCGGCCGAATTCGCTGTTGTAGAAGGTCCGCCCGGCGACGAGGGTACCGATGAATCCGCCGATGACGAAGTACCAGTTCCGTCCGAACCACTCGGACATGTCGATGACGATCTGAGTCGGCCTGGGCAGCGCGTTGTTGCCCATGGACTCGAACATGTGCTGGAAGGTCGGGATGACCTTCCAGAGCAGGATGATGACGACGATGATCGCGACGGAGAGAATGGCCAGCGGGTAGGTGAATGCCCCCTTGACCTTACGACCGAGCTTGACCGACTTCTCGATGTAGATCGCCAGTCGGTTGAGGATCGAGTCGAGAATACCACCGACCTCTCCGGCCGCGACGAGGTTGACGTAGAGCTCGTCGAAGACCCGGGGGTGGCGATTGAGGGCCGAGGCGAAGGTCGAGCCCTGCTCGACCTCGGACTTCACCGTGTAGATGATGCGCTGGAAGTTCTTGTTGGGCTCGCCGCTGGCCAGGATGTCCAGGCACTGAACCAAGGGCAGACCCGCGTCGATCATCGTCGCGAACTGCCTGGTGAAGATGACGAGCTCCTTGTTGGAGACACCGCCGCCGATGGTGAAGGGCAGCTTGAGCTCGGCCGCCTTCTTCTTGATCTTCGCCGGCTGGATGTTCTGCGACCGGAGTTTGTTTATGACCTCAGCTTCGGAGTCAGCTTCGATCTCGCCAGCCGCGTCTTCACCCGTGCGGGTTTTTCCGGTCCATACGTAGGTAGCCATCGCTGTCCTCCGTGCCCGCTATCCGATCGACCGCGAAGGGCCGGCTCCGGACTGAAGCATCGTCTTCAACTCGTCCACGTCCGTCGAACGCGTCATCGCGTCGTCGACCGTGATCAACCGTCGTTGCAACAGAGCGTACAACGACTGGTTCATGGTCTGCATCCCGTATTTCGCCTGACCGACCTGCATCTGGCTGTACACCTGATGCAACTTATCCTCTCGAATCAAGTTTCGGATGGCCGCGGTCATCACGAGGATCTCCAGGCAGAGCACCCGCCCGCCGCCCGTCGCCTTGGGGATCAGCTGCTGGGAGATCACGCCCTGGAGCACAAATGAGAGCTGCGCCCTGACCTGATCCTGCTGGTGCGGCGGGAACACGTCGACGATGCGGTTGATCGTCTGGATCGCGCCGTTCGTGTGCAGCGTCGCCAACGCGAGGTGGCCCGTCTCGGCGATCGAGAGCGCCGCCTCGATGGTCTCCAGATCCCGGAGCTCGCCGATCAGCACCACGTCCGGATCCTGCCGCAAGACGTACTTGAGCGCCGTCCGGAATCCGTGGGTGTCCGCGCCCACCTCCCGCTGATTGACGATGCTGTTCTTGTGCGGATGCAGGTACTCGATCGGGTCTTCGATCGTGAGGATATGATAGTGCTTCTCGGCGTTGATCATGTCGATTATCGCCGCGAGGGTCGTCGACTTGCCGCTCCCGGTGGGCCCCGTGCACAGGACCAGGCCCCGGTGCTTGTTCGAGAGCGTGGCGACCGGCGGGGGCAGGCCGAGGTCCTCGAACGTCAGGATCTTGAACGGGATCTGCCGCAGCACCGCCGAGACGGCTCCCCGCTGCATGAAGATGTTGGCTCGGAATCGCGCCAGCGATTTCACCCCGAAAGAGAGGTCGAGCTCCAACTCCTCCTCGAACTTCTGCCGCTGCGCGTCCGTCAGGATGCTGTAGCAGAGCTGCCGACAGTCGACGCCCGACAGCGCCGGCGCCTTGATGGGCACGAGCTCGCCGTCGATGCGGATCTGCGGGGGGCTGCCCACCGTGACATGCAGGTCGCTTCCCCCCTTGTCGACCATAAGCTTGAGCAGCTGGTGGAGGTTCGCCAAGGTGCCTGGGGTGCGAGCGGCGGTGGGCCGTACGGCGCGAAAAATGGGCCTTGATGCACGGTATCAACGCGCTCGGCGATCGGCAAGTTCCGCCGCTACCATGGGGACCTGCCTTTCGCGAGATGCTCCGGCCCCGCTGCTCAGTCAGGCGCGCTGCAGCGAACGACCTCGGCGAGCGTCGTCACCCCGTCGAGCAGCTTCGTGACCGCGGCCTGCCGCAGGGTCTTCATGCCCAGGCGGATCGACTCGTTCTTGAGCTCCGCCGACGAGTAGCCCTGGAGGACGAACTCCTTGAGCTCGTCGGTCATCGCCATGACCTCGTAGAGCGCCACGCGTCCCTTGAACCCGGTCTCGTTGCAGCGGCCGCAGCCCTTGCCCTCGAAAACCTGGGCGCCGGCGAGCAGCTCCTCCGGCACCTGCAGATCGCGCAGTGCTTCGGTCTCGACGTCTTCGAGCAGCTCCTTGCAGTCGGCGCAGATGCGGCGCGCCAGGCGTTGGGCCACGACGAGGTTGACCGACGCGGTCACGAGGAAGGGCTCGATGCCCATGTTCAGCAATCGCGAGATCGTCGATGGCGCGTCGTTGGTGTGCAGCGTCGACAACACCATGTGCCCGGTCAGGGCCGCCTTGACCGCGATCTCGGCGGTCTCGAAGTCCCGGATCTCACCGACCATGATGATGTCCGGATCCTGCCGCAGGAATGCGCGCAGCGCCGAGGCGAAGTTGAACCCGATGCTGTCGTTCATCTGCGACTGGTTGATCCCGGGGAGGTTGAACTCCACCGGATCCTCCGCCGTCGAGATGTTCTCCGAGACCTTGTTCAACTCGGCGAGCGCCGAATACAGGGTCGTCGTCTTGCCCGAACCGGTCGGCCCGGTGACGAGCACCATGCCGTAGGGCAGGTGGATCGCGCTCTTGAAGACGGCGAGCGGCTCGAGCTCGAAGCCGAGCTTCGTCATGTCGAGCTGCAGGTTCGACTTGTCGAGCAGACGCAGGACGATCTTCTCGCCGAAAAGCGTCGGCAACACGGAGACGCGGTAGTCCATCTCCTTGCCCTTGCCGAGCTTCAGCTTGATACGACCATCCTGGGGAAGCCGGCGCTCCGCGATGTCGAGCTTCGACATGATCTTCAGACGCGAAGCCATCGCGTTCTTCAGCTTCAGCGGCGGCTTCATCACCTCGTAGAGCACGCCGTCGATGCGGTACCGGACCCGGAAGTCCTTCTCGTAGGGTTCGATGTGGATGTCCGACGCGTCGCGCTTGATCGCGTCGACCAGGACCATGTTCACGAGCCGGACGATCGGACCGGCCTCCGCGGATGCGGAGAGCTCCGTCAGGTCGATCAAGCCGCCGTCATCGCTATCGACCTCGATCGCGTCCATGTCGAGGTCGCCGAGGATATCGGCGATCGTCGTGTCCTTGACCCCGTAGTACTTGTCGATCGCCCCGCGGATCTGCACCTCGGAGGCGACGACGACCTCGATCGCGTAGCCCGAGAGGAACTTCAGATCGTCGATCGCCGTCAGGTTCGATGGATCCGCCATCGCCACGATCAGCGTCCCGCCGGCACGGTTGCTCGGGATGCACAGGTGACGGAGCGCGACCTCGCGCGGCACCAGCCCGATCACCTCGGGCGCGACGTCGAAGTCCTCGAGGTTGATCGAGGGGACACCGTAGGTCTTCGAGAGGAACTGAGTCAGCTCCGTCTCGTCGACGAACCCCAGCTTGGTGAGGGTGTAGCCGAGCCGCTCCCCGCTATCGCGGCGATCGTCTTCTGCGCGCTGGAGCTGCGCGAGCGAGATCAGGTTCTCGCGTAGCAGCAGTTCGCCAAGCTTCTCGCTCGACATCGGGTCTCGCCTCGAGTCCACGGGATGGGCGCCGACCGGATACCCTTGCCCGGTCGAACCCGATCGATTTATCAGCCCCGCGGAGCTTCCGTCAATCGTCGGCGCCGTCCTGGTCGATGGGTGACGGTCGGTGGTTCGGGTTGTTCGGGACGGGATCGGGCGCCTCCGGCGAGCACCAGACCGGTGAGGATGCCACGCCAGCGCGGCCGGCGATCCGGCAACCCAGGTCGTCGTAGTCCGCCGACAGGCCCGGACGCCGCATGGCCCGCATCAGGTCGAGCGCGGCCGCGGCCTCGCCACGAAGCGCCAGCGCCTGGGCCGTGTACGCGATCGCCACTTCTGGGGGTTCGAGCGCCTCGGCCACGGTCTCGGCGAGCCAGCTCACTTCTTCGAGCGGCACCGTCGGCGTCGCGGAGGCGGCGTGCGCCATCACGGCCAACGCCCCGGGTGACGCCGTCGTCTCCCACCACCGCCGTGCCGCGGCGAACCCGCCGACGTAGTCCCCGGAGTCGTGAAGGAGCTCGGCCACGTGCCGGTGTCCGATGCCGACCTCCGGGTGGCGCTCCGCCAGCCGCCGGGCCGCCGTGAGCCCTGCTGCGTCGTCGCCGACTTCGCGGGCCGACAGGAGCTCGCGGCGCACGTGGGTGCGCTCGTTGCCGGACCCCGGAATCCAAGCGTCGGCCAACCGCTGGTAGAGCGGCAACGCCGCCGCGAACTCCTCCTGGTCGAAGTAGATGTTGGCGAGATTCGCCACCGCCCGGACGTTCGCCGGAGCGTGCTCGACCACGTGGCGGTAGTACGTCTCCTCGTTGGCGAAGTCCCGGTTGCGCGCGACGACCCGTGTCGAGAAGGCGGCGACCACGGCCACGAGCGCGACTACCCCGATCGACGGCGCGACGCCAACCCGCACGAAGAGCCATCGCGCCCCCGCCACGACGACCAGCGCCGCCCCGAAGATCGGCAGGTAGAGGTAGTGCTCGGCGAAGAGCTCGTGGTGCGGGAAGACGTGGCTCATCGGTGCCAACGACACCAGGTAGAACGCGATCCCGTAGAAGACCAACGGCTCCCGCCGGCGTGCTCGTAGCGCGCCGAGGACGAGCGCGAGGACGAGCGCGACGCCACACAACGCGCGTGGATCTCCGAACCCGGTCGCGAGGGGAATCGTGGCCTCCTTGTAGTCTCCGATCAGTGGCAACACCGACGCGACATGGCCGATGTACCGAAGCTGCAGCGTCGCCACGGTGGCGAAATTCGACTCCAGGCTCCCGCCCCACCATTCGAAGCCCCGGTTCGAGTGGCTCTCGAACACGCCGCGATACAGGACGAGCAAGAAGGAGAGGCCCAGCCCGACACCAACGGCGGTCGTCGTGGCCAGATGTTCCCGGACCCAGGTCCGCGGATCGGCGTCGCGCCAGACCCAGGCCACGTAGAGCACCGGAATGACCACGGCCGACTCCTTGCTCATGAAGGCGAAGAGCGTCGTCCACAGCGGGGCCAGCCACCAGAGCCCACCCCGGCGTTGGGCATGCAACGCGGCGAGCAGGCTCGCGAGGGTCCACGCGCCGACGAGGATGTCACGCCGCCCGGAGACATACGAGACGCTGTCGGTGTGCACCGGGTGCAGGGCCCACAGGGCGGCGACGGCGAGTCCGAACCACCGGTGCGCCACACGCGGGGATCCGCACCCGTCAGCCTGGGCGAAGAGCCGCGTCGCGAGCAGGCCCGCCAGAACGGCCGACACCGCATGACGGGCGATGTTGCCGACGTGGAATCCCCAGAACGCCCCGCCGAAGAGCGCGGAATCGACACCGTACGAGACGTAGCGCGCCGGCCGATAGGTGCAGGCGTACGTTGGCTCGAACTGCAGGATTCGCAGAAGACCGCGCAGGCTTCGGAAGCACGTCTGGCGGTCGGCGAGGAAATGATCGTCGAAGATCGGTCCGCCGGAGACCGAGTTGGCCCAGACCGCGCCGATCACCACGACGAGGGCACCGTACGCCGCGATGACTCCGCGGGTCGGCGCCGTTCGTCGGGCTTGATGCTCCACGCGATACCGTCGAAAAGGGGGGGGCCGCGCTGATCGTGTCGGTCGGCACGCGCCACGGTACGACTACATGGCCACCCGAGCACCCGCAACTCCCCGACGGCGAGGCCGCAAGTCGCCGCGCACGGTCCTCGTGACCGGGGCGACCGGCTTCGTCGGCCGCCACATCGTCGCCCATCTGCGCGACGCCGGTTTCCGTGTCCGCGCGCTCGTCCGCGAGAGCTCGGATCTGTCGCCGATCAGAAGCTCCATCGACGAATTCGTCGTCGGCGACCTCGGCGATCCGCACTCGCTCGAGGGTTGTTGCGACGGCGTCGACGCAGTGATCCACTCGGCCTGCGCGGTCGCCGGAACGTTCGACTCCGGCCGCGCCGCCGAGTCGGAGTTCATGCGGGTGAATCGCGATGGCACGGTGAACCTCGCCACGGAGGTCCTGCGCCACGAAGGCCTGCGAATCGTCCACGTGTCGAGCACCGCCGCGATGGGCACCCCGCAGTCTCCGATCGTGGACGAGAACAGCCCGTGCAATCCCCGGGCGCCCTATCAGCGGTCGAAGCGGGCGGCAGAGCTCGAGCTCCTCAGGCTGCACGAGGACCACGGCCTGAACGTGGTGATCGTCCGCCCCTGCGTCGTCGCGGGGCGGGGCAAGGACTTCTCCGAGCTGCGGACCCTGTACAAGCTCGTGCGCCGCGGCGTGTTCCCTTTCATCGGGACCAATCTCCACGTCCAGAAGCCGCTGATCCACGTCGACGATCTGGTGCAGGCGCTCGTCCTGGCGACCGACAAGGGGCAGGCGGGGGGCGTGTATCTCGTGCACTCCGGGGCTCGTCACACGTTCGGCGAGATCCTGGAGGTCGCTGGGGAGATCGCTGGCGTTCGGCGGACCCACTTCCACGTGCCGCTCGCGCTCGCTCGCGCGGCAGCGGTGGCGTTCGGGGCCATCGGTCGTTTCGCCCCGGATTGGAACCCCCCGATCACCGACGACCGGATCCAGCTCTTCCTGACCGATCGCCGCATCGACATCAGCCGCGCCGTCGAGGACCTCGGATACGCGCCGCAGCGACAGACGACGCGTGCAGTTCTCGAAGACCCGTTCCGCTACTACGCCACCATATCATGACAGAGCCAACGACCCCGCGGCTGCAGCGCGAACCCTTCGGCATCACCTACGACAGGATGCGGCTCGACAAGGCGTTGACGCGCCTGGTGCGCCAGCATGGGATCGAGACCGCGCTGGAGCTCCCGGCCGACGGTGCGAAGGCCATGCCCGGCATCTACAGCCTCGCGCTTGCACGGGCGGGCGTGCACGTGCACCTGTTCGACCCCGACCCGCAGGCGCTGGCGATGTGGGATCGGCTGGGCCTGTCGCACATGTGCACCCCGGTCGAGGGCGACGATCCGCGGGCGACCGGGCTGGAGCCGGACTCCTTCGACCTGGTCTGGAACTTCGTGACGGTCGGATTCCGGCCCGACTTCGGCGCGGTGATGGCCGAGATGACGCGTACGTCGCGGCGCCATGTGATGACGGTGCACTGCAACGGGTACAACTGGGGCTACCCGTGGCACCGCTTCCTGCACCGCGCGCTTTCCCTGGAGTGGAATCACGGTGAGACCGCATACTTCTTCCCGCGCCGGGTTCGAAAGACCTACCGCTCGCTCGGGTTGGAGCCGACGGACTTCGGGCTGCTCGACATGCCCTGGTGGCCGGACCCCCCAGGATTCCGTGATGTCCGACTGCATCTGAGTGGCGGGAACGTCGTGGAGGACTTCGACTGGGAAGCGCCGATCGAAGACATCTACCGGTCGGGGCAGAAGCCCTGGGGGTTGCGGGTCTTGTCGCGAATCGAGGACCTGCCGGTGATCCCGACGCCCGTGCGCTACGTGTTCAGCCATCTCTTCTACCTGGTGGGGGAGAAGATCCTCCGGTGATGGGGGGGCGGGGGGCAGGTTCACGCAAAGGCGCAAAGAGCGCAAAGGGCGGGCAGGTTCACGCAAAGGCGCAAAGAGCGCAAAGGGCGGGCAGGTTCACGCAAAGGCGCAAAGGCGCAAAGGGCGGGCAGGTTCACGCAAAGGCGTCAAGGCGCTAAGGATTGGTTTTGGGGGGATGCGCAGGGCGGCCGCAAAGTCCGGGCCATCCGCCATCAAGGGCGAGATCCTATCTCGCCCCCGGCTCGCAGAGCCGGTCTACACCCCTGAGGCAACCCAAGACCCTCGACTTTGCGATCCCCCTGGGGGGATGCGCGATCGGGGTGGCGGTGTGGTAGTGTGGCGCGCGCACTGGAAGATACGCCCGATAAGCCGCGCCCCGGCGCTGTTTCCCGAGCCCGAAAAGACCTTTGCGCCTTTGCGTGACCCCCTTTGCGCCTTTGCGTGCCCCCCCCCTTTGCGCCTTTGCGTGAGCCCTACTCCGCTTCTGCGCGGTCCCCTATCCGCCTCTGCCCGAACCCTGAATCAAGACGATGCGCTATCTTGTAACCGGCGGAGCCGGATTCATCGGCTCACATCTTTGCGAGCGCTTGTTGGCGGAAGGTCACGAGGTGATCTGCCTCGACAACTTCTTCACGGGGCGCAAGGCGAATGTCGCCGGGATCGTGGGGCATCCGGAGTTCGAGCTCGTTCGTCATGACGTGACGAAGCCGATGCTCATCGAGGTCGACCGCATCTTCAACCTGGCGTGTCCCGCGTCGCCGGTTCACTACCAGTACAACCCGGTCAAGACGGTGAAGACGAGCGTCATGGGGACGCTCAATGCGCTGGGTCTGGCGAAGCGGGTTCGGGGGCGGCTGTTGCAGGCTTCCACGAGCGAGGTCTACGGGGACCCTTCGGAACATCCGCAGACCGAGGAGTACTGGGGCAACGTGAACCCGATCGGACTGCGCGCGTGCTACGACGAGGGCAAGCGCGTCTCCGAGACGTTGTGTTTCGACTACCACCGTCAGAACGGCGTCGAGATCCGGGTCGCGCGACTCTTCAACACGTATGGGCCGCGCATGCGCATCGACGACGGTCGCGTCGTCTCGAACTTCATCGTCCAAGCATTGCGCGGTGAGTCGTTGACGGTCTACGGGTCTGGCGAGCAGACCCGGTCGTTCTGCTTCGTGGACGACCTGATCGACGGCCTGACCGGCTTCATGGACCAGGACGAATCGACCGGGCCGCTCAACCTGGGGAACCCTGCCGAGATCTCGATGCTCGAGCTCGCCGAGACCGTCATCGATCTGACCGGAACGGGGTCGCGGATCGTCCACGAGCCGTTGCCGGCCGACGACCCGGTGCGACGGCGACCGGACATCAGTCGTGCGCGAGCGTTGCTGGATTGGGAGCCGACGATCACGCTCCGCGACGGCCTGTCGCGCACGGTGGCCTATTTCGACGAGACCCTCTCCCACCCGGAGATCGCCGGTCAGACGGATTGGCGCACGGTGGACGAGCCTTGACGTCCGACGCATGACCCCCCTCGGTGCCGCCGATCGCGGTCCGTCGACAGCCAGCTACTCGGTAGCGGCGGCGGCGCTCGGTGTGCTCGCGCTGGCCTGCATCTGGTCGCCGGCCGCGGTGCCCGGAACGGACCTGCCTTCGCACGCGTTTTTCGCCGCGGTGCTCCACGATCCCGGCCGTTGGACCGGCCTCGTCGAGACGAACGTCCCCCTGACCTCGCAGTGCTTCGTCTGGCTGACGGCGGCGCTGGCCGGGTTCGGACTCGACCCGGCCATCCGCCTTGCCCTCACCCTCGTCGCCGGAGCCACGGCCGGTGGCTTCTTCGCGATCGGCCGGGAGCTCGGCGACCGGCGTCCCCTGGGATTGCTGTTCGGGATCGCGGCGACACAGACCTTCTACTCCGCGATGGGGTTCGCCAACTTCGCGGTGGCGATCACGTGCGGGCTGTTCGCCGTCGCCCAAGCGCTGCGCGCGTTCCGCGTCCGGCGCCCCACGTCGTGGATCGCCCTCGCGGGGTGGCTGCTCCTGACGGCGTACGCCCACGTGATCGTGGCCGGGATGTTCGGGTTGCACGTGCTGCTGCTCGCGGCGTTGCACCCGGCAGCCGGGAACCCGCTCCGGCGCACCGGGTCGGCGATCCTCGCAGGTGTGCCGGCGGGCGCCTACGCCCTCTGGGTGGCCGGCGTCGCCCAGGCCGGGTACGCCGCGGGCGGGCTGTCGGCCGGTCTCTCGATCCAGCGGCTCGAGTGGACAGAGCAGCTCACCGGGATCGGAACGTTGGCCTTCGGCGGATTCACGTCGCTTGGTCCCCTCGTCGTGCTCGCCTTGTTCGCGTGCGTCTGCCAACGCGCCGGGTTCGGCGAGGGCCGGTGCGGGGGACGAGCGGTGCTGGCGGTGAGCGGGCTCTGGCTCGTCGGCTACTTCGGCATCCCGTTCCACGGGTTGGGTTGGGCGTACGCCCAGCCCCGGATGCTGGTCCCGGCGGTCGTCGTCGCCGGGGCGTGGACCGGCTGGGGAGCGCGCCCGCGTGTCACGTTGTGGCTGACGACCGGCGTGATCGCGGCCTACCTCGCGTCGACGCTTGCCGGGCTCCTTCCCGCCGGTGACCGCGTGGCCAACGCCATCGCCGCGCTCGGCGACGAGCCGCCCGGACGGGCGATGGAGGTCGTCATCGATGCGGGCGCAGTCCCGACCAATCGGCACATCACCCCGCTCCTCCACGTCGCCAAGTACGCGCTGGCCAACGGCGGAACGTCGAACCACCTGCCGGCGTTCAGCGCGGCGATCCACAGCGTTCGTGACGTCGGGTTCGGCGACGACAGCCCGACCGCGCCCCCACTCTTCGTCTACCGATTCCTCGACTGCGAGCAGAACCCGAACTGCGAGCGACAGCGCGTCCTGCTCCGACAACGCATCGTCGCCGAGGGCCTGCGCTTCGACTCGGCGCTCGTGGTCGGCGCTGATGCGGCGCAACGGGCCATGTTGCGCGACTGCGGATACGTGCAGCGCGGGCTCGATCACTTCGCCCCGAGGCCGGCGGACGCGATGGTCGAGACGACGCCGCCCGAGGCCGCCACGCGCCGCACCATGGTGGTTCGCGCTGGCTGGCCGGGTGGCTTCGGGTGGATCGCCGGTGCGTCGCGACCCCCGGGCGCGGTCGACGGCTTCGAGTCGATCCCGGTCGGGCCGCTTCCCGCGTGCGCCGTGGTTCTCGAGGTCACGCTCGAGCGCGGCGAAGGTGACAGCGACGGCGACGAACAGGTATTGCTCCGCGACCGGATCGAGCTTCCCGCCGGTCGGGAAGCCGCGCTCCGCTTCGCCCTCCCCGCGGTTCCCTGACATGCGCTCCACGCCATTCCACGAGAGCCGACACCTGACGGAGGAGGAACTCGTCGACGCACGGGCTGCGTGTCCAGCCTGCCTGTCGACGGCGCCCCGGCGGTCGGCGCACGCGATCCAGCGGGACCCGGATATCGACCTGCTGATCTGCGGTGCCTGCGGAATCGGCTCCGCGTCGTGGATGCCGACGCCGGAAACGCTCGAGCGCTATTACGGCCAGTACTACGACGATACCGAGGGCGCCCACGTGACCTTCTCGGGCGTCAGCCGCCTGTCTCGCCGCATCGCCGACGAGCTCGGGTCGTTCTTCGGGCGACCGGCGGCCCGAATCGTGGACTTCGGAGGCGGCGATGGCGCCGTCTCGATCGGCATCGCGGAGCTGCTCGTCGCCGAGCGCGGAGTCGGACGGGTGGACATCGAGCTCGTCGACCACGCAGAGCCGGCTGATCCGCCGCGGCAGGAGATCCGCATCCAGCGCACCGGCGACCTCGCCGATCTGACCGGTCGCTTCGACATCGTGATCGCCAGCGCGATCCTGGAGCACGTACCGGATCTCCACGGAACGATGACCCGCCTGTTCTCCCTCGCCGGCCCCGGGGCGATCTTCTACGCGCGCACCCCGTGGTGGGCGCCGCTCGTCGGGGTGGTCCCGGGGGTGGATCTGACCTTCCCGGGCCACGTCCACGACATCGGCGCGCCCTTCTGGGGCGGCGTCGTCGAGACGTATGGCCTGGACGCGGAGCTGATCGCCTCACGGCCGTCGATCGTCGAGACCGAATGGGCGGACGCGCCGGGCCGAACCCTGGCGGCCTCGCTCCTCAAGAGCCCGTCGCGGCTCGAGATGTTGTTGCGCGGACCCCGCACTCGCCGGCCGGTGTGGCGCTGGGTCGGCGGTTGGGAAGCAGTCGTCGCCTGCGCCGGTGAGCTGGGTGACGCACCCGCCGCTCCCGGTCGCGACGAGACGGGGAGCGGATGACCGTCCCCAACCCGACGCCGGTGGCGTGCGTCGTCCTCGTGTTGGCCCTGCCCGGCATCGTTCTGCTGGCCCATGAGCTGGTCGCCCGGGCGACGACGGACCGGGCGGTGCGCGTGGTCGCGACCTTCGGCGTGTCGCTGTCGGTCTGGGTGTGGTCGGTGCACGCCGCCGCGTACCTCTACCGCTCGTTCACGCTCGGCTTGTGGTCCGGCACGGTGGTGGCCTCGTTCGCCGGACTCGGTATCTACGCGTTACGTCGCTCCGGACGACGCGCGCCGCCACCAGGGACGGGCGAGGGTCCGAGCCGCTGGATGTGGCTCGGGGCCGCGGCGGCGACGGCCCTCATCGCGCCGATGGCTCTCGGTTGGGCGTTTCACGACGAGATCCAGTTCTACGGGCACATGTCGACGGCATCGCGGATCCTCAACGGTTCCTACCCGCCGACGTACATCACGTTCCCCGAGCACGAGCTGCGATACCACTACGGATTCAACACGCTGACGGCAGCGGTGATGGCGCTGACGCGTCTGCGGGTCGATCGGGCCATCGACGCGGTGACACTGGTCTGTTGGTTCGGTTCGTTCTGCCTGCTCTGGGTACTCGGCGAGCGGATCGCCGGCCGACGGTGGGGCTGGACCGCGGCGCCGCTGGCGCTCCTGTGCGGCGGCCTGCCGCAGCTCTGTGACCCGCCCGCCGATTGCGCCTATTGCCAGGCCGTCAGCTGGTGCTCGGTCGACGGAGCGCTGATCAATCCGCCGGTGCTCTCGTATTTCTTCCAGCACCCGTGGACGCTGGGGATCCCGATCTTCGTGACGGCGCTCCTGGTGTTCGCGACGCGGGAGGAGGGGTCGGCGGTGGCGCGACGACTCCTGCTCGGGCTGCTCTTGCTCGGCCTCACGATCGGGCAGTTCGGGTTGTTCCTTTCGGCGGCCGGGGCGACGGTGGTCGCCGAGGCGGTGGAGACCCGGCGGACCGGGATGCGCAACGCGCTGCTCTACGCGGCGGTGCCGGCGGTCGTGATCGTGCTCGCGAGTTTCGTCGGCGGCATGTTGGCCGAGGCCCCGGGCGGCGCAACGATGGTGGGCGTGTCGCTGGGCCAGACGGATTCTCTGGCCGGCAACCTCCGATGGATGATCGCGACCTACGGCGGCAACCTCTGCCTCGGTCTGCTCGGCGTCTTCGTACTGGCCAGGGAGCGGTGGATGATCGCGTTCCTGGTCGCCGGCGGGATCGGGATCGTGATGTGTTTCGGCTACGCGCACGAGCTCGGCATCTGGGACATCGTGAAGTTCTCGACCGTCGCGCAGATCGGCCTGGGGATCGGAGCGGCGGGCCTGCTCGCTCGGTTGGGCGCACCCGGAGCGCCGCGCGCAGCGGCGTGGTCGGCGGCCGCGTTCGTCTTCGTCGGCCTCATGGGATCGGGACTCTATTGGTGGTCGTTCGTCGGGCCGTCGGCCCACGACGTCCGGGAGCGTTTCGCGCGCGAGGCCGTCACCCTCGAGGCCGACGATCTGGCCGCCCTGGACTGGTTGCGCCGGAACGTCGGTCCGCACGAGATCGTGTACCGCGAGTCGTTCCGTGCGTCGTTCGGATACGCGCAATGGGGCGGGGTCTCCACGCCGTGGACGGAGCACCGGGCCGTGGCATTGGGGCACCCGATCGAACGGCTGGAGCGGCGCGAAGCGATGCTCCGTGCGCCGCCCTCGCGCCTGCTCGATTACGTCGACGAAGGCGTGGTCTGGTTCGTGCTGGCGCCGGGCGACGACCACGTGTCGCGGCTGATCGCTGCCTGGGAACCGCGGAGGCTCGTGCGCGAGGCGGCCCGTTTCGGGGAGCTGCGCGTCTACCGCGTGGTGGATCTTCCGGTCGACCCGGGGTACCGATGACGAGCGCCGGAGAGCGCCCCCGGACGGCGCCCGGCTCCGAGTAGTCCATGACGGCGTCCACCCCCAACCCCGGAGCTACCGTGGCCGCCGCGCCGCCTGCCACGCTCCGCGTCTTCGTCGTCGTGCCGTGTTACCGCGCGGCCGACGAGCTCGCGTCGTGCCTCGACAGCCTCGCCCGTCAGACCCGACCGTTCGACGCGGTCGTGGTGGACGACGCGTCGGCATCTGAGGCCGTCGACCGGGTCGTGGCGGCGTTCGAAGACGACGCCCGGTTCACGATCGTGCGGCGGACCGAGCGCGGCGGACCGGCCGCTGCAAGGGCCACGGCGCTCGCGGAGATCGCGGAGATCGGGAACGACGACGACATCGTGGTGCTGGTCGACGGTGACGACCGGCTGATCCGCGATGACGCGCTGGCGATCATCGCCGACGCGTACGAACGCGATCCGCAGGTCCGCATGACGTTCGGCGGAGTAAGCGTCGATGGCTCCCTTCCCTACGACGACCGGCCCTATACCGACTGGCAGCTCGATCTCGGGCTCACGGCCTGGTCGCGCTGGCGAGCCCACCATCCCCGGAGCTTCTGCCTGGGGCACTATCGGGCGCACGCGGACCGGGTGCGCGTCCGCTGGCCGAACGGGAACTGGCTCGCCGGGGCGACGGACATCGGCCTGGTGCTGCCCCTGCTGGAGCAATGTCGAGCGGCGGAGGTCCGGCAGCTGGATACGGCGCTCTACGGCTATCGCGTCGCCCGCGACGACGGGCGCACGTTGCACCGCTCGTGGCGCGGGCGGCTGCGACAGCTGGCGGGCGAATGGCGGGCGCGCGGTCCGGCGGCGTTCCCGGTCGCGCTCGCGTGGACGTACAGTCCGAAGTTCGTGAAACGGGCGACGGAGCCGTTGCTCGACACCTTCGGGAGCTGGCTGAGCGGTGGGGGCCGGCGGGGCGACAGCCCCGACGATGGAGGACAATGAGGAGCTCGGCGAGGTGTGAGAGTACGACGCGAGGCCGTTGACTCGGACACCGGCAACCGAACTATGATGCGGACCGATTTCCCGTGTACGCGAGCGCCGGTCGCGTGCACCCCCGGGTCGCAGCCATCGGCCTTTGATCCGCCCGGCAACGGCCGGCGCGGGCGTCCACTCCTTCGGTGCTAGCCAACAGATGACACCGGGACCCAGCCGGCCATTGATCCAGCGTGTGCTCCGCCGCTTGCCGCGAGCGGCACGTCGGGCCGCATATGCCGGACGAAGCCATTACTGCCCGCTCTGTCGTTCGTCGCTGCGACGCTTCATCCCCTACGGCGAGCCGCCACGCCCCACGGCGCTCTGCCCGGTCTGCGAGGCGTTGGAACGTACCCGGCTCCTGTGGACCCTGATCGAGGGCAGGCCGCGGCTGCAGCGGGCGACGACCGGACGGGTCCTTCACTTCGCGCCCGAGCCCTGCCTGCGGTCTCGCGTGGTCGAACGGGGAGCGGCGCATTACGTCGGCGTCGACCTCGAGCCGGGCCGCGCCGACGTTGCGGCCGACATCACCGATCTTCCGTTCGAAGATGGGAGCTTCGACGCGATCGTGTGCAGCCATGTCCTCGAGCACGTACCGGACGACCGACGGGCGATGTCCGAGCTCCGCCGCGTGTTGAGCCCGGGCGGCGTCGCGCTCGTCATGGTTCCTCTCCGGGCCGAGCCGACCGTGGAGGATCCGGCTGACGCAGATGCCGCGAGTCGGGCGCGGCGGTTCGGCCAGTTCGATCACGTCCGATGGTACGGCCCGGACATCGCCGATCGCCTCGCGGAGAGCGGGTTCGTCGTCGACGCCCTGACCGCCGCCGCCGAGCTCCACCAGGCGGCGCTCCGACGGTTGGGGATTCCCGGCGACGAGACACTTTTCGTGGCTCGGGTCGAGGCCTAGCCCGGATGTCTCCGCGAACGCGATGAGTACCACCCGCGGCAAGAGCTTCATCCGTCAGGTCGCGACGATGTTCGGGGGCACTGCCGGCGGGCAGGTCGTCGGACTGTTGGCGATGCCGGTCATCAGCCGGCTCTACACGCCGGAGCTCTTCGGTCAG